>NZ_FPHO01000003.1:1795114-2151421 GCF_900117455.1 Hyphomicrobium sp. CS1GBMeth3 | reverse complement strand
GTCGATCTTGGGTGGGCGGCCGAGCCCAGTCAAGCAGCGTATCGCGCATTACATTGCTGTTACGGCAAAGAAAAAGCTCCGGGCGCGCGGCCCAGAGCTTTCCGTCGCGATGTGGACGCGATCCTGCAGGTAAACCTTTAGTAGCGGTCGCTCGGCGTACCGGCTGCCGGGTTCTGATCGGACGGAGCCTTCGTGCCTGGGGTCAACTGCTCGCTGGCTGGAGCATCGGCGCCGGCTTCGCCGGTGCCCATCCCCTCCGTTGCAGGTGCGCTCTCGCCGGTACCCGGCGGCGAAGTCGGAACGCGCGCGGCAGGATCCGAGCCTGTGGCGGGATCAGCGGGATTGTCGGCGCTCGGTCCGGGCTGCTGATTCTGGTTCGTGCTCGGGTCAGCCGGGCTGCCCGCCGGATTTTGCGCCAGCGCCGTTGCCGAACCGAAGGCGACGGCAAGGACCGCGAGGAGAGATGTGGTCTTGGTCATGATGCATCCTTTTCTGATTTCTTGATCATGGTCCTCCCAAGACAGCAACTCACCCTTGCTTGTCAGGTTCCTGTTGAGCGGCGTTAGCGTGTTGCGGAAGAGGATGAGCCCCGACCGTCGCCTTCGTTTGCGTTGCGCTGCTCGGCCCGCTTCAACCGTTCCAGGCATGCAACCATCTGCGGCGGCAATCCCTCGACTTCCGGGGCATAGAGACGCTTCAGCCGCGCGCTGAACGTCGTCGCTATCTCAGTCCCCAGCTTTCTTTCCATGCCTAGGTCTCCTGATGTGCATAACTCCTCCTTTCAACGAACTCACTTTTCCCAATCGGTTCGGGGGCTAGGCAGTTCCTTCGGGAACGGTAAACGTTGTTGATTTCCTCTTGAGCGGCGTCGATGCGTGCTCCGCCTGAAGGAACTCCGCAAGCGATCGCGGATTTCCGCTACATGAGCGCACACCCTGATCCTAAACCGCCGCGCAAGCCCGTGCTGCCGAGCCAGCCGGACGAGCCACAGCGTCCGAACCGCCCCGTCGAACCGGCCGGTGACAGCGACGACCACTCGATCGAGACTCCACCGGAGGAGGCGGAGCGCGATCCGGATCCTCGCTCGCGCGATACGCTCTAGCTGCTCAGCGCTGGCTTCGCACCGGCCGCGGAAACAAAAGCCCCATGTCTGCGGTTATTTAAACATCGGAGTGGTCTTTCAGGCCGCTCCTCAAGCACAACAAAATACCGTTGGAGGAAACAATGGCACGCGCAACAGCCCATCCCGATCACCGGCTGATCTCGAGCGAAGACGTGCACGGCACCGATGTTATCGGTGCCAATGAAGAGGTTATCGGTGAGATCGACCACCTTCTGATCGACAAGGCCAGCGGCCGCGTCGCCTACGCAGTGATGAGCTTCGGCGGCATCCTTGGCCTCGCCCATAGCCACTATCCGATCCCGTGGGGCGCGCTGAAATACGATAAGAGCGTTGCGGGATTCAGAACCGGCATCACCGAGAGTCAACTGCGCAACGCGCCGGAATTCAGCGACGATTCCTGGAGCGATCGCGGTTGGGAAACGCAGACTCATCAGCACTATGGCGCACCGACGTACTGGGGCTCATAGTTGTTCTCCCAGCGTGAATGCCACCAATCCCCGCGCCGCCCGGGCGCGAATTGGACCTTAGACCGGGCTTGCGCCGCCGGACGCGGCGCAAGCTTTTTTCTGCCGTGCATCTTCCGTAGCGCCGCGTGAGGCTGATGTCGTGTCCGAATGGATTTTCGTCCGTCGCGTCCTGATCGTCTTTGCTCTTGGTGCGCTTGCGCTCGCGCTCTGGACCCTTTCGGACCTTCTGCTTCTCGTCTTCGCCGCGATCCTCTCAGCCGTGGCATTGCGCGCGCTGATGGCGCCGCTTGTGCAAGCGACCGGTATGCGCGAGCCGTTGGCGCTGTTCGTGGTCGTGCTGCTCATCGTGGCGTTTATCGCGACGATAGTGCTGCAGTTCGGCTCTCGTCTCGCTGAGCAAACCGCGTACGTTCTCCAGAATGCGCCAGCGGCGCTGCAGTCGATCCTGCAGGCGCTCAATCTCGAGGACATCTCGAAGGATCTCGGCGGCACGGCGCTTGGTGAGATCGCCTCGCGCATGGTGTCGATCGGATCGAGCATTGTCGAAGGAGCGGCGGCTTTCGTACTAATCGTTGTGGGCGGAATCTATCTGGCGGCTGCGCCTCAGTCGTACCGTCGCGGCCTGATCTCCGTGTTTCCGGAGCGGTGGCGCGGCTCCATTACCTCGACCGTCGACGACAGCGCGTTTGCGCTTGGGCGCTGGCTCTATGCGCAGTTGATTGCGATGGTGATCGTCGGCGCCTTGACAGGAATCGGCATGTGGATGGTCGGCGTTCCCTCGCCCTTGGCGCTCGGATTGATCGCGGGCCTGACGGAGTTCATTCCGATCCTCGGCCCCATCGTTGGTGCTATTCCGGCGCTTCTGCTCGCATCCGGCCAGGGTTTCGATGTGATGCTCGCGGCGCTGGCGGTGGCGATCGTCGTGCAGCAGCTCGAGAACAACGTCATCATGCCGTTTGTGGTCGGCCGTGTTGTGGAGCTGCCGGCCGCGGTCGGGCTCTTCGCGACGGTTGCCATGGGCGTTCTGTTCGGACCGCTGGGCCTGCTTCTCGGCTATCCGCTCGCGATCGTTGCAGATGTTGCGATCCGCCGGCTCTACGTGCGCGAAGCGCTCGGCAAGAGCGTAGATATCCCCGCCGAGCGCGAACGCCATGCCGAGGCGAGCAAGAACAAAACCGTCGAAGTGTGAGGCTTTCAGCGCGTGGATTTGCGTAGGTAGCTCTCGGCCGCTTCGGCGCCATGCCATCCAAGAATGCGCGCATCCTTGTCCGTGAAAAGGGTGGCGTTCAAGAAGAAGCGCTCCAGCTCCGACTTCGCGCGATCGCTGAGCTCGCTTTCCACGTTGAGCGATTGGGTGCCCTGCCAGTCCGGCGCCAGGATGAGCCGCGGGTTCGCAACACGCCCGCGGGAACTCATTTGATCGACGGAAACCAGCGCCAGGCAGCGGCACGGCAGGACCACGCCAGGATAGGTGGCCTCGCGGTGGAGGCACAGCGCATCGACGGCGTCGCCATCCTCACTCAGGGTTCCGGGGATGAACCCCCAATCGAATGGGTACGCGATGCCGGCGGCCAGGTTGCGGGATATCGTAAACACGCCCTTCGCCTCGTCGTACTTGAACTTGATGGTGGATCCGCGCGGGGTTTCGACCACCATCTGGACGCGGCCCTTGTCGTCAAAAGGCTCGAGCTCGGAAACGGGCGGCATAGATACTCCCCGGATCGTGAGATTTAGCACTCTTATCAAGGAACACGGCCGAGCGTACCGGCGTTCTTATACTCCAAAATGGAGGCGTGCCATGGTTCGGCTCCCGAAAAACGGCGGTGCGTATATTAGAAGGCGCCGCACCTCTCACTCGCATTTGCCAAACGACGGTGAAAGCTGGGCGTACACGGCCCTGCTCGTCGTTGCCGCCATTGTCATCATGGTGTTCCTGCTCAAAGGCCCTCACCTGATGGTCGGCTCCGGGTTGCCACCGTCGGCGCCGGGCGTTGGCGATAGCGTTCGTTGATCCTGGCGGCCGGTCTAGTCGCGCGATGAGCTCACCTTCAGAATCGCCGCAAAGTCATCCGTGAAGCGCGTCGCGAAGCTGCTCGTCAGATGGTGCTTGTCGAAAAACGTCACCGAGCGCCCGACGACAGCTTTGCACACGCCGCCCTCGCAGATCCTTTCGTTCAAATCCAAAACGCGCACGTTGGGTTGCAGATCGGCGGCGGGCGTGGCGGGGAACGATTGCTTGCGCTGCGGGACAGGCCACAGACATCTGAGCGCGTCGCTCGTGCGCTTCAGGCAAGCGGCAGGCGTTTCGGGCAGATACGGCGTATCGCGCATCAGCACCACCTCTGACGCGGCCGCCGCCAGCCTAGCTATGACTCGCGCCTCGCCATCGACTGGGAGTTTGCTGCTCATGCTGCCGACGACGACGAGCTCCGGCTTCAGGCTTTCGATTTCGGCCAGCACCGCGTCGCGCCATTCCTGGCACGCGGGATAAGGATTGCCATTGGTCAGACGCTGCGGCACGTCCGAAGGCTTGCATGCTGCCTTCACGCGCACGAGCAGCCGCCACCCTTCGCGCTCGGCCGCGGCATTGACCGGCGTGAACCAGTTGGCTGCATGTGAATCGCCGAACAGCACCACCGTCTTGGACGATACCCGATCGCCGAACGCACAGTCGCCATAAGCCGTATCGGTTATGCGCAACAGGCAGCGGTCGCCGTAGATTGCGGGCCGATCCTGCTTGATCGCGTCGGCGCTGATGAACGTGCCGTCGCCGAGCGGAACCTGGTCGGGGCCAAAATACCGGACGAGCAACGCGCACGAGACGGTGAGCGCAACGAGGGCGGCACCGAGGGCCAGCGTTCGTTCAGGCGAGGCAGCGAGCCACCTGTTTCTTCGGATGGGGTTCTCATAGAGATGGTACGTCGCGGCGGCGAGGCCGACGGACACTGCCATCATGGCCAACAGCTCCGGCAACGCGCGTCCGAAGAGGAGCGCGCCGAATACCAACACCGGCCAGTGCCACAGATAGAGCGAGAAAGAGATGCGGCCCAGATACCGCAGGACCGGACCCGACAGAATCGCCGATGAGACCAGCCTGCGATCGGCACCGACATGGATGGCAAAGGCCGCCGCGAGCGTGGGGATCAGGGCCCACGCGCCCGGATATCCCTCGCGATCCAAGGCAAAGAATGATGCAAGGAGAAGCGCCAGCGCCGCAATGCCGGCGATGTGACTTGCGGCGCCCAAAGACCCGATCCGCCTCAGATCCAGCATCGCGACGCCTCCGCCGACCAGCAGCTGCCAGATGCGCGCATGCGTTCCGAAGAACGCCATGACCGGGTCGTTGACCGACAGATAGAGGCACGTCGCGAGCGAGCCGAGCAGCAGCGCCACCGTCAGCATCCCAAGCGTCGCCGCAGAAGTACGTCCTCGAAAGGCGAGCGCAGCCGCGACGAGCAATGGCCATGCCGCGTAAAACTGCTCCTCGACGCCGAGAGACCAGTAATGCAGCACCGGGTCGTACTCATCGTCCGCTGCGAGGTACTCGGCTCGGTCCGCGGCGCGTTGCAGGTTGAAGACGAAGAGCGAGGCGGCCAGCAAACTGCGGCCGATATCTCGCGCGTCGGCGTCCGGGATCATCCAGGCTCCGACCGTTATCGCGACGATCACCAGCGAGGCGACGGGAAGAATGCGGCGGATGCGCCGACACCAGAACGCGAGGAGGTTGACGCGGCCTTGCTTCGCCGCCTCCTCGAGCATAAGCCGCGTGATCAGGAAACCCGACAGGACGAAGAAGACGTCGACACCGACAAAGCCGCCCGGCACGGCGTCGGGAAAAGCGTGAAAAAGTACAACGGCGGCAACGCAGACTCCGCGCAAGCCCTCAAGATCTTCGCGGAAGCCGCGGGTCGTTCCCTGGAGCGCCCCCGTCTGGATATTCATACGCCACGACCGCTAAAAGGTGCCTACCCCAGCTAGCGGCACATGTGCCCCGCCGGTCCTCCCCCCCTTGGGATGGGATCATCAAATGGAGCTGAGAATCGGGCGTGCTGCAACCGTGCAGTTATTTATTCAAAGCGAACTGAGTGTGCAGCGCGTGTTTGCCAATCTGGAGGGGATCTCCGCATTCCTAAGCAATATTAGGAGTGTTGCCGTTTCCTCGCTTCTCCCAAACGGGAGGCGAGACGCGCTCCGGTTCAGCTTTGAACTACGCTCCATGCGTAAAGGGCGCTTACATCTGCTTCGGTCTGGGCCACGACCCATCTGGCGATGGTGGTCTGGCGGCCGCAGGCAAGATCCGTCTCTATCATGTGCTTGAGCGCCTGCTCGAGCTGCGGCTGCGTAGCACGCATGCTGTCGACGCCGAGGGCCGCGAACCGCCGGGCAAGCCTAACCTCGGTTTCGTCGGCCGCGAACGCGGTTGCCTGCTCCGCAAGATACGTTCGACCGATAGCCGTGACGCTCGGCAGCGGTCCGAGCGCCCGCGCGATCCGCTCGATGGGCCCCGGTTCAGAAATACCTATTTGTGCCGTTGCAGGCCCCAGCCACGACAATGGTGCAAAACAAGCGCCGAGCATCGCAAGAACGTGTCGGCGGCTAAGGCTTACAAATCGAGAGGTGCGCTCCGCGGTCATAGCACCTCACTCTCGATATGATCGGCCAGTCGTAGCGCCAGTGCGACGATCGTGAGGGTTGGGTTCACCCACCCACTGGTCGCGAAAACCGAACCGCCCGCCACATACAGATTCCTGATGCCGTGAACCCGGCAATTGCGGTCGACGACACCCGTCTTTGGATCGTCCGACATTCTTGTCGTTCCCATATGATGCCAATGCCCGACCACCTGGATCGAGTGCTCACTTTCGGGTTCGAGTAAGAGCTGTGCGGCTGCCAGATTCGTGCGACGGAGCTCCGCTCCGAGTTCCTCTATTCCCCGGCGTACATCGGCCACATCCTCGGGGCGAATGCGCCAATCGAGCACGATCCTTTGCTGGCCCAGGGCGTCTCTTTCGTCGGTCAGCATGACCCGGCTCTGCCATATCGGGGTCTGTTCAGCGATGACGTGAACCATAAGAGGTCGCGGAGGATGCGGTATGCGTTTGGCCACGCGCTCCCCGCCGGGCAAAGCTTCTAAAACGGCGCGCATCCCTTCGCGGCGCTGTTCCATCAGAGTGAGCAGGTGATGAGGAAGGTCCGACGGCGCTTGGCCTCGCCGGAGGCTTTCAAGCACCGTTTGCACTGTGGCCCTCGAGACGGCGGGCTCAAACTCCTCGCCCTCAAACCCCATCGCGATGCCGCCCCGTTGGCGCAGGCGGTGCTGAGAAAGGGCTAAGCTGCGGAAGTTGCGCTCATCATCCCCGGCCACAAGCGGCAACGTGCTGCCGAGCGCCGTTGGGACGATACGCAATGCGTTCGGATAGCCTGGATGCTCCATGAAGAAGCGCCCGACGAGATCGGCGTCATTGCCAAGTCCGCGGGGCGTCTTGCTGCGACTGTTCAGTAGCACGCGTGCATTTTCTATGGCGCCGCATGCAAGAACGTAAACGGCTGCCGAAACGAAGAAGCGCTTTCCACTCAATGTCGCAACGGCTGCAGTGGTTATCCTGCCCGCCTCGTCAGGTATGATCTCGATGACGTTGGCCCACAGGAAGCAGCGAATATCCTCCGTTTTCTCGATGTCTGTCCGGTATCTAGTGCCAAACCGCGTCGGTGGGCTTCTTTGGAATAACACCGTGCTTAGTAGCGTCTCATCTAATGCGGCGAGTGCCGGGCTCGGTGCAACAGGCCAAGTCTCTCTTTCATCGAGCTGCACCTGGTCGAGTTCGCACACGGCCTGCGCGGGCGTATAGAATGGTTTCAGATCTTCGAGGCTTATGGGCCAGCCGCTATTTGGAACACCGCTGCGCACCTCGAAGTCGGTCGGTTGCATTGCTGCGCAGAAGCCAGCCCAGTGATTTGTCGTTCCGCCGAAGTATCGGAGGCGCGAGGTGCCGACATCGTGATACTGGCGTCCAACGTTTCGCGCACTATTGAGGGATTGCGTATCGGCATCAAATTCGAGTCCGCCCGACTCTAGCAGGCAGATCTGCCGCCCGCTGATTGCGAGCCGCCGCGCCAATGCTATTCCGGCAGCACCGGCGCCAATGATACAAATTTCACTTTGGACTAAGCTTCCGTCGTCGATCTGACGTGCGTCAATGAACATTTTGCATTGTCTTTTTATTCTTTTATTTTATCTATTCAGCACATGAGACAAGTCCAATAAAAGAATACTATAGTCGTATAAATGAATATGGTAAAAGCAGTAGGCATGTTTGGCATCAAGGCCTTTCTGGTGCTGGCATTCGGAGCGCTATGCGCGCTCGGTGGCGCAGGTCTGGCGTATCTGTATGCCAATAAGCAGCGCTATGCGCTTGCCCCCTCGGTCACCTCAATGCGGGCCGAGATCGGACTCGAGAAGGCGCACACGTGCTCGAGCCTTTCTCCGCCGATCCGGGTTCAGGGCGTCCCTCCCGATACCGCGCGCATCGCGGTCGAGGTGACAGACCTCAACCTTGCGTACTCTCACGGCGGCGGCGTGGTGGTTCCGCCTCCGGGTGGTGTGATCAGCGAGGGGTCGCTATCTGAATACATGGGACCTTGTCCGGGCGTCGAGGAGCACGCTTACCGGTTCCGGCTCAATGCGCTCAGTGCCACGAACAAAATCATTGGGATCGCCGAAGTCGTGAAGGAGTGCTGCGGGCAGGTCAAATAGGGCCGCTTAGCCTTTTCGTCTCCTAGCGTAGGCGGCGTGGCTCGTGATCATCTCATGGCCGGTTACGCCGAGATTGCTGACATGGCAGCGATGCATCACTTCGTCGACCAAACGTACTGGCGAGGTCACGCCGCTCGCCCTGTAAGGGTCATTTCCGTGGCCCCTTCCATGCGCCCGATCTCAGCGAGACGCACCTTAAGATCTCTGAGGCTCAAATCATCCAGCGGTAGGTTGATGAAGGCGGTAAGCCTGTTCATCAACTGACGATAGGTTTCCTGGAATGCAGCTCGCTTTTCATCGGTAGAGCCAGCGACTGCTACTGGATCGGCGATGCCCCAATGCGTAACGAGCGGATGACCGGGCCAGTGAGGACAGACCTCGCCGGCGGCCCTGTCGCAGACCGTGATGATAAAATCCATCTTGGGCGCGCCAGGTTCGGAGAATTCCATCCACGACTTTGAGCGCAGCCCGGACGTGTCGTAGCCCAAGCTGGCCAGAAGCTCCAATCCGAGACGGTGAGGTTTGCTCTTTGGATTGCTGCCGGCCGAATAGGCGTGGAAGCGACCATGACCCTCCCGATTGAGCACAGCCTCCGCAATGATGGAGCGGGCGGTGTTACCGGTGCAGAGAACCAAAACATTGTAGCGCTTCTTGCTCAGATCCTCTTCAGAGCGCTTGCGCGGGAAACATGACCGTTCGCCCTGTCCAACGGCCGACGCCTTTCCCGGTTGCGGCGCTGCCCGCCCCTGATCCAGAAAGGCCTCGGCGACGGCAAGTTGGACGGGATTAGCCGCGAAGATGATCGATCGGCCTTCGCGCCGAGAACGCACAAGACCCGCGTTCTGGAGCAAAGCCATATGCGTCGACAGCGTATTGTGAGGGACCGCCAGCAGGCGGGAGATATCGCCGGCAGCAAGCCCAAACGGCTGGTAGCGGAGAAGCAGACGATAGGCCTCGAGGCGAGTCTCTTGTGACAGTGCTGCGAAGATAGCGGCAACTTCTGATGCCGAGAGACGGTCAAGCTCGTTCATGTCTGCTAGTCGATCCTCATCATTCTGTCGTAGCCGCTCCCGCGGGGGCGCTCCCGATATCATCCAACCGATTCTGCAACGTCAATCTGTCCAGGCTTGCAATAGGCAGATTGACAAAAATGGAGATGCGCTGATTGAGCATGCGGTACGTATCGGAGAACGAGAACCGCCGCTCCGCGTCGCTGCCAACAGCTGCGGCAGGATCGGGAACGCCCCAATGCGCCGTCATGGGTTGGCCAGGCCAAAGCGGACAGACTTCGTTGGCCGCGTTGTCACAAACGGTAAACACGAAGTCGAGCTCGGGAGCGCCCGGTGCGGAAAACTCCTCCCAGCTCTTCGAGCGATAGCGGCTCGTGTCAAAATTGAGGTTCTTCAAAAGATCCAGCGTGAAGGGATGAACGGAGCCCTTGGGCATCGATCCGGCGCTGTAACCTACGAACTTGCCATTGCCCAACCGATTGATGATCGCCTCCGCGATGATGCTGCGCGCGGAGTTGCCAGTGCAAAGGAAGAGGACATTGAAGGGGCGGGTCATTGGAAACCTCACAATACCGAGATGTTAGGGGTCAGCGAACCACACCAACGACATGTCGTGAGATATAGACATATCTGTTAGGCACTTAGCAGGCATATTTAGATCTGTCCAGAATTATCGACATAATAAGCAGGCTGTTGCACGATTCAATAATCGTTGTATTGTTGCTGTATGGATATTGACACAGCAGCGACCGCATTGGCCGCCCTTGCGCACGAACAGCGATTGAGAATCTTTCGCCTACTCGTCCGGACGGGACCAAACGGCCTCCCTGCGGGAGAGATCGCCGAGCAGGTCGGCGCGACACCGACCGGCGCATCCTTCCACCTTAAAGAGCTCGACAGGGCTGGCTTGATCCATGCGACGCGGCAGGGGCGCTACATTCGCTATGCCGTTCACGTCGAAGGCATGCGGAAGCTCTTGGATTTTTTGACCGAAGATTGTTGCCAGGGACAACCGGAGCTCTGTGGGGCTCCAGTTCGCAAGGCAAAGGCACTGACCGCGACTAGAGGAAGCGCGAAATGATGGCTATCAAAGAGCCCGCTCCAACCCAACCCTCGATGCCGTTCTTCGAGCGCTACCTCACGCTGTGGGTCGTGCTGTGCATGATCGTTGGCATTGCGCTTGGCCATTTTTTGCCCGGCGTATTCCAGGCGATCGGTTCAGCCGAGATTGCCCAGGTCAATCTCCCTGTCGCGGTGTTGATCTGGCTCATGATCATCCCGATGCTGGTCAAGATCGATTTTTCTGCGCTTCACCAAGTGAAGTCCTACTGGCGCGGCATCGGCGTCACGCTATTCATCAACTGGGCGGTGAAACCGTTTACGATGGCCGCACTGGGTTGGCTCTTCATCGGCTATCTATTCCGCCCCTACCTCCCGGCTGATCAGATCGAGTCCTACTTGGCGGGCTTGATTCTTCTGGCCGCCGCGCCGTGCACAGCCATGGTCTTCGTATGGAGCAATCTGACGAGGGGCGAGCCACACTTCACGCTATCGCAAGTTGCCCTGAACGACACCATCATGGTGTTTGCGTTTGCGCCGATTGTCGGGCTCCTACTCGGGCTCTCGGCGATTACCGTGCCGTGGGCAACGCTGATCCTTAGCGTCGTTCTCTATATCGTCATCCCGGTCCTGATGGCGCAGGTGATCCGTAAGGTCATTCTTCCGCGCGGTGGCCAGCAAGCCCTGTCGAAGCTTCTCGGAGTCTTGCAGCCGATCTCCCTCCTGGCGCTTCTGACGACGCTGGTCCTGCTGTTCGGGTTCCAGGGACGGCAAATCATCGAGCAGCCCTTGATCATCGGCCTCCTGGCGGTGCCGATCCTGATTCAGGTCTACTTCAATTCCGGTCTGGCCTATCTGCTCAATCGGGTTGCCGGCGAACAGCATTGCGTGGCCGGCCCGTCTGCGCTGATCGGTGCCAGCAACTTCTTTGAACTCGCCGTGGCGGCGGCTATCAGCCTCTTCGGCATCAACTCCGGTGCGGCACTCGCGACGGTGGTGGGCGTGCTCATCGAGGTCCCGGTCATGCTGTCGGTCGTCTACATCGTGAACGCCTCGAAGGACTGGTACGAAGCCGGGATCAAGAAGGCATCCAACAAGCAGCCCTTGGAGCAAGTACTGTGAGCGCGTCGCCCGAGATTGACATCTATCACAATCCGGCGTGCGGAACGTCGCGCAACACGCTGGCCATGATCCGCAAGAGCGGCGTTGAACCGCACGTAATCGAATACCTAAAAACACCCCCGAGCCGGGCTCAGCTTGTCGAGCTCATCGCGAGGATGGGCATCACAGTACGCGATCTGTTACGGCGCAAAGGAACGCCCTACGATGAGCTTGGTCTGGACGATCCGGCCCTCAGCGATGAGGCACTGATCGACGCTATGATAGCGAACCCGATCCTCATCAACCGTCCAATCGTAGTGACACCACTCGGCGTCAAGCTATGCCGTCCGTCCGAGGTCGTACTCGACATCCTGCCCAATCCTTCGATCGGTGACTTCGCTAAGGAGGACGGGGAATTGGTGCCCGGAAGGTAAGGGAATGAACGAAATCACCGTATCCCCAGTTGACAGCCTGCCCAACCTCGATGCCGGTTCCTTGCGCCTTCCGCGCGCTACGGATGTCGAGGAGAAGACTGCCCTGCCGCACAAGCCGCGGATCCTGTTGCTCTATGGATCACTCCGAGAGAAATCCTACAGCCGCTTTCTGGCCCTAGAGGCCCAGCGCCTCCTCGAGCTGTTCGGTTGCGAAACGCGGATATTCGACCCACACGGACTGCCGTTACCCGATGGCGCGCCTGAGATTGACCCAAAGGTGCGCGAGCTGCGAGAACTCGCCGCTTGGTCCGAAGGTCAAGTTTGGTGCTCACCGGAGCGACATGGAGCCATGTCCGGCATCATGAAGGCTCAAATCGACTGGATTCCGCTCTCGGTGGGCGCTCTCCGTCCGACCCAGGGCAAGACGCTCGCGGTCATGCAGGTCTGTGGAGGCTCGCAGTCGTTCAACGCAGTGAACCAAATGCGCGTCCTTGGACGCTGGATGCGGATGTTTACAATACCGAACCAGTCATCCGTCGCCAAAGCCTTCAACGAGTTCGATGAAGCTGGTCGGATGAAGCCCTCATCGTATTACGACCGCGTTGTGGACGTGATGGAAGAGCTGACCAAATTCACGCTGCTGCTGCGGGGCCGCGCTCCCTATCTCGTGGATCGGTACAGTGAACGCAAAGAAAGCGCTGAGGAGCTGTCGCAGCGGGTCAACCAGCGGTCGATCTAACTGATGGAGCCCAAAAAAGGTGGCCTAGAATCGCCCTGGGGTCTGCCTTACCCGCCCTCGTGCGTGGCATCTGTCGGAGGACCGACCTTCATCGCGTCCGGCATCATCAGGATCTGAGCGCGAGTCGATCGCCGCAAATCTCTCCCCAAGACGGAGGCACGGCCGAGTGCGCGACATCGAAATCGAAGAGCTTGATCGCAAGGCCCGGTTCGCCACTCTTGCCCCCCGCAAACGGAAGTTGTGACGCTTAGCTGACGCCAGGAGGCGGGTGTGCGCCGGACTGACCGGAGCGGCGCGTTGCCACGCATCGTGCCAAAGGTTGATTCGGTCGGGTCGAAGTGCAAAAAAAGACAGACGGGTGCTCACCGCATTTGGCGGTGAGACAGGGAAAGCGATGGTCGGGCCGCCACGCGGATAACGTGTGCCTATGGACCCGAGATTGCCACGTCGCATAGTTCCGCGATCGCAGATTTTAGCTGAGCGGGCCTACCTCACACTCGAGCGCTTTCTGCATATAGAAGCGGCAAGCGGTGTCGTCCTGCTGATTGCGGCAGCCATCGCACTTGTCTGGGCAAACTCCCCTTTTTCTGACAGTTATCATGCCCTTTGGCACCTGCCGCTGTCGATAGGACTTGGTGAGATCGTATTCTCGAAGGCACTTCATTTTTGGATCAACGACGCGTTGATGACGATTTTCTTCCTCGTCGTGGGAATGGAGATCCGTCGAGAGATCCACGAAGGTGCCCTCAGCCGCCTCGACCAAGCGATGCTGCCGATCGCCGCTGCCGCTGGCGGCGTCATTGTGCCAGCTCTGATTTACCTTAGTTTGAACACTGATTCCGTTCGCGCTCAGGGTTGGGCTGTGCCGATCGCGACCGATATCGCCTTTGCCGTGGGCGTCCTTGCTTTATTGGGTCGCTCTATCCCGAGCAACGTCAGGGTTTTTCTTCTGGCGCTCGCGATTATCGATGATGTGATTGCTGTTCTCATCATCGCATTCTTCTATTCGGGCGGCCTCGACTTCAGTGGTTTCCTCGTTGCATCCGTCGGCATCATGATGACCCTCGCTCTGCAGCGGATCGGAGTCGGTTCCGCCTACGCCTACATCGTACCAGGGGCGGTGGTTTGGATTGGCTTGCTCACGACTGGCGCGCATCCAACACTCGCCGGTGTCGTGCTCGGCCTGATGACACCTGTACTGCCCGTGCCTATGCGAGAGACGCCTCTCGAGGCGCTTTCGCGAATCGCGGAGGAGCTGCGAAGTGGTGACGCGGTTGCGGCTAAGGATGTGCACCGCTTGGCACGACCACTTCGCACGCTGCGCTTGGCACGCCGCGAGCTGCTGCCTCCCGTCGTGCGTGTACAGACGGCGCTGCACCCATGGGTAGCTTTCTGCATCATGCCGCTTTTCGCGCTCGCAAATGCTGGCGTCTCGCTTGAAGGTGTCGAACTTTCTGCCGGCGGCGCAAACTACATTATACTCGGCGTCAGTTTAGGTCTTGTGCTCGGCAAACCGATCGGTGTCGTGGCGACGACCTGGTTGATGGTCCGTCTCAAATGGAGCCAGCTTCCGCCGGGTGTGACATGGCTGGGCGTCTGGCTCATTGGTATGCTGGCCGGTATTGGCTTCACCATGTCGATATTCATTGCGATGCTGGCGTTTGAAGGTGAGAGCCTGCTCGGTGCAGCAAAACTTGGCGTGCTGCTTGGCTCGCTGATCGCCGCCGCACTCGGCCTTGCCCTGGGCGCCATTTACATTCGGCAATTGCGCGGCCTCACCCGAGCGCAGTGACCGCTTCCAGGCGACAGACGGGGACTGCGCCGCTCAATCCCAGACTCCCGCCCCGCCGTGGTCGGCGCCCCTTTTTTAGGTGCCGACCAGGTCTGCTCATGGGGTAATGCTGCCGTTAAATATCGATCTACTCAGCGATCGCGATCGCATCGTCCACCTCGATTCCGAGGTAGCGGACAGTGTTCTGGATCTTGGAATGTCCACGCAGGAGCTGGACAGTGGGAAGATTGCCGGTGCGACGGTAGATCATAACCGCCTTCGTGCGACGCAGCGCTCACCGTCCGCCGTCCGGGCCGCGGGGCTCGTCGTCGAACAACGGCTGCTTGTCCAGCAGATTACGGCACGTCGGGCTCACCTTGTCGAGGTTGTCGACTAGGCAGGCAAGACCGCGCCCCCAACCCGGCACGGTGCCGCGGCAGAGCCTGTTGTAGTCCGCCGTGCACGCGCGCAAAGCGCCGGCTGATGACAAGCCGCGCAGCGCGAGCGTCTGAAAGCAGGTCTGGCTGAGACGCTCTGCGTTGGCGTTGAGGCAATCGATGATGCGTCCGCCGCCCGGCAGAACGCCGCGGCAGAACCGCATGTAGTCTTGCGCGCAGGCCTGCCTCATCGGGAGCGCCTGCGCCGTCCGCATCTCCTGAGCCGCGACAGGTGACGCCACGCACAGAATGCCAAGCAGCACAGCAAGGAAGCGAGGCATCGATTTGGTCGGTCTTTCCAAAACGAGGAGGGTTGGTTGAGGCACACTCTAGTGGGTCTGCGGGGACCGGTCGAGCGGCGCCCCCCGGCTACTTCAAGGGACCCTTCAGGGCCTCGATCTCGCTGCCGAACCCTCCCGGCAGAGGCACCGTAGCGGGTTGCGGTAACCAGCCCACATGCAGGACACGCGCGCAGTCCCCGCTGACACGATCCGCATTCGAGCGTAGGCAGGCGGCGATCCTCCCGGCGCCGGGAACGATGGCGCCGCAAAGGCGATACATGTCCGTACGACACGCATCGATGGCGTTGACGACAATGAGTGTGCGTGCGCACGGCGGGCTGAGCTCGACGCGATGATGCATGAGACAGCGCAGCCCGTTTTCGATGGGTGCGTTGGAGCAACGGTACCTATAGTCCCAGTGGCACGCGGCCGCGATGGCCCGCTGACGCGTGAGGCCCATATCCGAGGCGGATGCCGATATCACAAGCGCAACCATGAGCATGGCGGCGAGCGAAAGGGCCAGTGCAAGGTGAAATTTCATCGTCATGGCGGTCTGGCTCCAGGAAGATAGGCGCTCCGCCTAGCCGGCGAGACGGCCAGACGGAGCGTCACGCGAGGGCTACCAGCGGCAGCGACGGACGCCGAACCCGTCGACCCAGCAGCGTCCCGGGAAGGCAGCGCGCGGCACGCATTTGATGGGCCGGCATAGGGCGCCCACATGCCGGTGCCATCCGCGTACGCTTCCCCACTCGCACGACCGATGACAGCCGTGGACTTTGACGATGAGTGATTGGTTCGGTGCAGCTCCGGCGACACCACCACTGGGCATCGCCCCTGTAGGTGCGGCGTATGCGATGCTCGCCATGAGAGCGAGCGCGCCGAGACAAACGAGGCGTTTCATGATGAATCTCCCTACGGCCTTCATTCGATGTCAAAAAAAATCACGGCGCTCGCCTCGCGGAGCGGCTGCGCGTCACCGAGCCACCGTTCGAGCCGGCGATCGTGCGCTGGCCTTCCCAACCGTTCTCGGTGCGCGAGATACTGCCCTCGCGCGTCCAGGTACTGCCCGCCCGGCCCGTGTAGGAACCTTCGCGGCTGCAGGTGCCGCCCTCGCAGTGGCCTGACCGCTGCCAGGCTGCGGTGCGGCCATTGGGCCCCGAGACCCAGCCGCCGCGGCTCCAAGAGCGGCCGCCGGCCTCGGCCGGCGTGGTTAATACAGGAACGGAAAGAAGGAACGCGGCCGAGACCGCGCAAATCGCATGAACTGCTGTGCTCCGCTGCATGGCTGTCTCCCAGCGTGGGTGTCGATCACCCGCGAAGCTAGCCGCCCTCGTTTGCGCGCCGTTGTCCTCGCCGAAACGGCCGATAGCGTTTGTTCTCTGCAATGTAACAGTGCGTAACGGCAGTCCTGACGCCTTGCTTTCGGCCGCTTTGGTTGGCTAGCGTACCGCGCATGTTGGGCGCTTCTGATGCAGTTATTGCCGTCGTCGAGGACGACGAGGAGATCCATCGCCTCGTGCGTGATCTCCTCGTCCGCGAGGGATTTGCCGTTGAGGTTGCCGATAGCGGCGCAGCGCTCGATCAGCTTCTCGCACGCTGCCGTCCCGATCTCGTGATCCTCGATCTCATGCTGCCTGGAGAGGACGGGCTGTCGATCTGCCGCCGGCTTCGCAGCAGCGGCAATCTGCCGATCCTGATGCTCACTGCGAAATCGGATCCGGTGGATCGCATCGTCGGCCTCGAGATGGGCGCCGACGACTATCTCGGCAAACCCTTCAATCCGCGCGAGCTTCTTGCTCGGGTTCGCGCGCTCTTGCGCCGCGCACGCGGCGTTGCCGAGGCGGAGCGCACGCGGCGCTACGGCTTCTCGGGGTTCATTATCGATCTCGATGCGCGCCAGCTCGCGACGGAGGGCGGAAGCCCGATCATGCTCACCTCGGCGGAGTTCGAGCTCCTGGCCTGTTTCGTTCAGCGCCCCCGTCGCGTCCTGTCGCGCGATCAGCTCCTGGACTGGACACGGGGCCGCAACTCCGATCCCTACGATCGCGCCATCGACATGACCATCTCGCGTCTGCGAAAGAAGATTGGCTCGGTTGCGCCCGAGATCGAGTTCATCACGACCGTGCGCAACAACGGGTATCTGTTCGTCCCGCACGTGAAACAGCTCGGGCCATGATCAGGGTAGGCTTCGGCGCGCGCCTCTTTCTCATCGTCGCAACGGCGCTCGTCGCGCTGCAACTGCTGCTCGTTGCCGGCTACTTCCTGCAGCGCAGCCGCGACACGGAAACGGGCTTCCGGCTGCCGTTTCCCGATCAGGCAGCCGCGCTCGTCGAGCTTCTCGAGACGACACCGAGCGACCAGTGGCCGGCATTGCTGCGCGCTGTCAACAGCCCCGACCTGCGGGTCAGGCTCGATGACGGTCCGCCGCAAGGCACGGAGGCGGCATGGTTCGAGGCGCCTGTGGCTGCGCTCATTACACGCAGATACCTTGCGGCGCTTGGCGACAGGCCTGTGCGAGTCACGGTCGAGGCATCCTCGGAGTTATTCGAAGGCCCCATGCGGGCATTGGCGTGGGCGTCTCCCGGCTCGGTCGAGATCCAGGTCGGTCTCAGGTCAGGAAAATCACTCGTAATCGGCACGGGCGGGGTCCTCAGCCTGTCGATGCTCGGATTTCCACCGGGGTTCTGGGCCGGTCTCATCGGATTCGGGATTGCGGCCGTCACCATTGTCATGCTGGGCCGGGAAGCCCGTCCACTGCGCGAGCTGGCCGACGCCGTCGACAGGTTCAACCTGCCGGACACGTCGGAGCCGATTGCGGATGCGCCGCGCAGCGCTCCGGAGATCCGGGCGCTGATATCCGCCTTCAACCGCCTCACCGAGCGCGTGGCCAACCTGCTCAGGACGCGCATGATGATTGTGGGCGGCATCTCGCACGATCTCAGGACCTATGCGGCGCGCCTGCGCCTCAGGGCGGAGCTGATACCGGATGCGGACGAGCGCGCCAAGGCCGTGCGCGATCTCGACGACATGAGCCGCCTGTTGAGCGACTCGCTGACGGCGCTCGAAGCCGACGCGAAGGAGCGCGCGGAGGAGCTCTTCGACGTTGCCCCGCTCCTCGAGCGCGAGGTGGACGATCGGCGCCGCGCGGGCGCGACCGTGTCGCTCAGCGTGTCGCCAGAGGCTGGCGCGGCTCAGGTGCTGGGCGATCCGCTGGCATTCCGGAGGCTTCTTGCCAACGTAACCGACAACGCCGTCGCATACGGCGGGTCGGCCGAGATATCCGCGCATGTTAACGCCGGCACGCTGACCATCTCCGTCGACGATCAGGGTCCCGGCATCTCACCCGAGATGCGTCAACGCGTAATGGAGCCTTTCGTCCGCCTTGAGGCATCCCGCAATCGCCGCACAGGCGGAGCTGGCCTGGGTCTCGCGATCGCACAGAAGGCGGCGCGGCTCAATGGCGGCACGCTCGAGCTTCGCGACGCGCCGCGCTGCGGCTTGCGCGCGCTGATCCGACTGCCTGTATTCGGGACTGCGGCGGTGGGGTTCGGTACAAATGAATCGAGTTGAATGGGCTTTCTGAAGTTCCCGTTGCCTAGGGGAGTTTGATGTTGGGCCGACTAAGCTCCGGACGGATTGTATCCAACCCCTGCTACCCTTTGCAGGCGACTGGCCTCTTCTCGTCAGTCGATCCCAGGCGACGTTGCCTCTCTGTCCCTGCTATTCGAAATCGGCGTGGATAGCTGAAGCGCTGATCGTATCCGCCCCGTCGATCGGCAGGCGGCTTACGATCCTGCTGGGATGGCCCGTCGATCAATCAAAAGGCATATTCTTGCTGCGGCGCGGTAGGAGGCGGTCGTTGCGGCCCGATAGCTTCCCCCTTACATTTCTTATATATTGAAGGCTTCGGTGATGAGCGGCGCGAGTGCGTGCAAGCCTTTCACGCCCTTCCCCCGCGGCGATGATCGGGCGGTGTCTCTGGGCCTCAGCCGGGCACAAGCCTTTCCGGTCTATAATGCCACGGTCCCATGCTCGCTCCGTCGCCCGAGACCCTGCTCTCAGATGACCGGAGGAGGACACGCGCCATGGGCATCTCACTTTCACTCCAGCAGTTTCTCGACAACCGCGGCGTCAACTACGACGTCATGAGCCACGCGCCTACGAAGCATTCTCTCGCGACAGCGCAGGTGTGTCACATCCCCGAGGACAACCTGGCGAAGGGCATCCTGCTCCGGCGCCGCGATGGCTACCTGCTTGCCATTGTGCCCGCGTCTCGCAAGGTCGGCCTCAGCGAGCTCGGCGAGTGGCTCGATCAGCCAATTGGGCTCGCCACCGAGGAGGAGGTCACAAGCGTGTTTGCTGACTGCGAGCCGGGCTCGGTTCCGCCAGTGGCGAGCGCATATGGGCTCCAGGCAGTCATGGACGACAGCCTCGAAGGCTTCGAGCACATTTACTTCGAGGGCGGAGATCACTGCACGCTGGTGCACGTCACGGGGCGCGAGTTCCACCGGCTGATGTCGAGCGTGCCACACGCCCGGTTCAGCGCGCCACTTCACTGACGCACTAGGCCTGGGCGGGCGCTCTCAGCAGAGACGCGCCATTCGAAGGGAGGCTACCGATGGCCGTTATCGCCATGACACGGGAAATGGGGACGCGCGGTGGCGACGTGGCCGCGGGCGTCGCCGAGCGGCTTGGATTGACCGTTATCCACCATGAGCTGGTCGAACACGACATCGCGGAACGTGCTGGCCTTTCGGAAAGCGACGTCCATCGCCTGCTCGAGGGGGAGGCATCGCTGTGGGAGCGGTGGAAACTCGATAGAACGAGCGTCTCGCGCTGCACCGCGCAGGAGATCATCGAACTCGCAGCAAGAGGAAACATCTTGATTCGGGGTTGGGGCGCCACGCACCTCCTCAAGGACATCCCACACGTGATCTGCGTGCGTATCACGGCGCCGATGGTCTTCCGCGAACAAGTGGTGATGAACCGCTTGGGCTTCGTGGACGCGATGCGTGCCCGGCGCGAGATCGAGCGTAGCGATGCGGCGCACAACGGTACGATGCAACAGCTGTTTGGGATCGATCACTGGAGCGAGGCCGAAAACTATGCCTTGGTCCTCAACACAGCGCGGGTGCCGGTCGCTGCGTGCGTCGCACATATCGCCGAACTCGCGGAGGAGGAAGCGTTCTGCGAGACGGAGCTTTCCCGCAGTGCCCTCATTGACCAGCTGATCCTTGCCCGGGCTAGGCAGGCCATGGATCAACGGTTCGGGTCGAAATCGCTCCAGAACGGCTTCGAGGTGAACGTCTGCAATGGGAAGGTTCTGCTTTCCGGCGGCTCGACGGACGAGAAAATGATCGTCGACGCGATCCGTCTGCTACAGGGCGTGAAGGGCGTTACGGGCGTCGAGAGCAAGGTCGCCTATGTCGCCTTCGTCCCGCACGCGGCCACGCAGGACCAATCCATCAGCCGCGCGGCACCCCAAGGACAAGGGCCGACATGATCACCGTTCAGCACGTACTCAACGAGAAAGGGCGCAAGGTGCACCACGTTGCGCCTGGAAGCCGCGTGCTCGATGCGCTGAGATTGATGGCGGAGCAAAATGTCGGTGCGCTCGTCGTCTCAAACGAGGGGCATCTCTCAGGCATCTTCACGGAGCGGGACTATGCCCGCAAGATCGTTCTCATGGGGCGAACGTCGCTCGACACACCGGTCAGCGAGGTCATGTCGAAGCGCGTGATATGCGCGCGGCCGGACCAGACTGTTGAGGAGTGTCTCGCGATCATGACGGCCCGCACCGTGCGCCATCTTCCGGTGCTGGATCGCAAGACAGTTGTCGGAATTGTCTCCATTGGAGATCTGGTCAAGGCCATCATCGCCGACAAAGAGTTCATCATCGAGCAACTCGAACACTTCATCCAGGGCGACCGCTAGGAGTCTTCCCGTTTTCGTCAAATGTGGAAGAATCTAGATTTCTGGTTTGTCGTGCTTCTTGTCGAAAAGTCATGATTGCTTTCTCGGGCTCGATGCCCGAGATGCGCATGCTGGCCCCCGTGGCCGCATTGCCGTTGGCCTCGTGGAGAGTGTAACGACGAATGTCTGCGCTTGAGCGACTTAGGGACATGATCCCGCGGATGCGAACAGCCCCCCGGCCCTGCAAGCCGACGACCGCTTTTCTCGGCTAACGGACGTTCTATCTGAGCTATCGGACCGATTTGCATCCACTGTGGCGAGGTTCGCAGTCTCGACCTCGCGAACGTCGTGGCGGTTTGATTTTCCATGAGTCGCGCCGCAGCCGGAGTGCGAGCAGAGAGTGACATTTCAACAATATTGATCGCCACGGTGCTCAGCTAGAGCAGACCGGAACGTGAACCGAGAGCAAGCCTTGGAACCCGCTTGGAAACCGCAGGACCGACTGGAGCTAAGTCCTGGAGCGGGCGATGGGAATCGAACCCACGACATACAGCTTGGGAAGCTGTCGTTCTACCACTGAACTACGCCCGCGATCTCAAGAAGTGAGGTTTTTTAGCCTATCTCCGGCGCCAGTCAAACAGACAAAATAGCGGGTGACGTGGGCAAGTCCGTCCGGGCGGACTCTTGCGGTTCTGGCTGGTGCCGTAGCCAATCGATGCCCCGGCGATGCTTGCGGAGTAAGCAGTCGCCGGGGACGATCGATCAGAACTTCGCCGTCGTGCTCAGCAGGAACGAGCGACCAGGCTCATAGAGCGGCGTGACTTCGCCGACGAACTCATGTCCGTAGGAGGCGCGGTCCGAGTATGTCTCGTCGAAGATGTTCTTCACGTCGAGGCGGAATGTTAGATCATAGAAGAACTCGGGCTTGTACTCGATGAACGCGTTGTAGATCTGATACGCCTTGTACGAGGGGTATCCTGGTGCCGTGCGGTTGTACTCCGGCGCGAGTTCGATATCGCCGCCGACCGTCACGCCGGTGCCGACAAACGTATGCACGCCCGTGATCGTGATGATCTCACCAGCCGGCGCCGCGAGATAGTTGCCGGTGTAGGAGTCGGCGGGCACTCCGTTGATCGTCACATCGATGTTGGCATACTTCACGCGCAGGAAGCCGTTACCCCAGTCGTAGCCAACGCCCACCTCGAAGCCCTCGCTTTCGAGATCGAATGCTCGCAGCGGATTGCCCCAAAGAGCGACGCGGGCGTTGTCGATCTCCGTGCGAAAGACCGTGCCTTCCACCGTCCAGCCCTGGTACCTGGCGACGAGCCCTGCCGAGTAATTGTCCGCGGTTACGCTTTCCGGCCCATTCCCGTAATCCCAGTCGGGATTGATGATGAAGTTTTCCGCGAGTGGAATTCCGGCCCACACGTGAGAGTAGCCGGCCTTTGCCGTCAGGAAGCTGCCGAGAAGATCCTGCTCGCCGGAGATATTGCCGCTGAGACCGCTGTCGTCGCGGTCTATGCCATCCTGCCCCGTGAACTGCTGATGATCGCTGCGCCCGCCAAACGAAAGGCGGGTTCCGCGCACGGGTTCGATGCGAGCCTGGGCATAGGCGCCGGCGACGAAGCTCTCTTCGTCAGCCTTTTCCAGGTACGTGTCGTGAAGCACCGCGCGGGATTTGTTGAAGTCCGCGCCCGCCACCAGCGTACCGATGCCGAAGGTAAACGTGTTCTCGATCTTGCCGTTGAAGCTGTCGGTCTCGCCGGACGTGATCCATGTGTCCGTGATGGCAGGCGGAGGCCCATTCGTTCCCGAGAAGGACGGAACTGTGACATCGGTCTTGCTATAGGCCAAGACGACCTTGGGGTTCCAAAGGTTCGTTGGCGTAGCGTCGCTATAGTTGAAGACTGTGGTCTGCCTGTTCAGCTCGTAGTCACGAACGCGTGGCTCCCAGAGCCGGGGCGTCACGATGTGGCCCGCGTTGGCGCGATACGGGCGCAGCGCGTCGTCCTTGAAGCGCTCGTGGCTGATCTCAATACGGTCCCCGCTCGGCGCTTCGTAGGCCAACTTACCCAGGCCGCTGAGAAAATCAGTCTCGGTTCCCTCGACGGTCTGTCCGTTGCCGGCCTCGAACTCATCACCATCGCCAAAGCTGAAGTAGCCCAGTACCTCGAAACCTCGCGACATACCGTAACCGGCAAGATTGTTCGTAAATACGTTGCCGTTGGTGTTGAAGGACGACTTTACGAAGCCTCCTACGCCGTCGCGGTCGAGCAGATCGCGGACGTCCTTGGTCTCGTAGGCAATGGAGCCCGCGAGCGCGCCGAAGCCGGCATCTGCGGGCGCCACGCCCGCGTCGACGCGCACCGCCTTGAGCAGACCCGGATCGATCAGATTGGTGCCGTTGTGGTGGAACACCTTGTTATTCTGTGCCGCGCCGTCGACGGTAACGGCGAGATTGGTTTCCTCGATGCCGTTGACGTAAACCTTCTGCGACATCGGGATCGAGCTGCCGACCAGGATGCCGGGCTGGCCCGAGAACACGTCCTTGATGTCGGTGGGATTGAGGCGTTCAAGATCCTGCGACGTGATGTCGGTCGTATTGGTGCCGATGCTCGGCTCGCCCGAGACCGTCACGGGAGCCTGCTTGGTGTCGGGCGCCGCTGCTTCAACCGGCGCACTCTGCGGCGCAGGCTGAGCGGCCTTGGCGGGCACGGCCTTTTTCTTTTTCGCAGGTTGTTTCGCCGTGACTTCGAGCGGCGGGAGCTCTGCGGACTCCTGAGCCACCGCGTCAGACCCATACGTGAGCCCGCATGAAACCGCTGCGCTGATGATGATTGCCGCGGATCGAGATCCGTTGCCGCTGACATGACGCATAAGTCATCCCCCAAAATTCAACAGTGAGATGAAGCCGTCCACAGATGCAGCTGCGGCGGCTTCAACTTCGAAATGCAAGCTGGCTGGCTAGTGACGCTCTGGGCGATGGCTGGCTTGCTGATGCGAGGGCCAGACTTTGATTGCTGACTGTAGTAGTAAATATTTTGATCGGACCGGCCGGAGAAAAGCAGCCGGTGATGCAAAATTGACACGTCCCGTCACTTGTGGACGGATCTGCGAAGCTCGCTCAGTCTTTCGAGTGTCGAGATCGCTCTCGGCGGATCCTCTGCCGTCACGGCGAAAGTGATCGCTTCGAGGCACACGAAGGTTGCACCGTG
This sequence comes from Hyphomicrobium sp. CS1GBMeth3, assembly GCF_900117455.1. Taxonomy (NCBI): domain Bacteria; kingdom Pseudomonadati; phylum Pseudomonadota; class Alphaproteobacteria; order Hyphomicrobiales; family Hyphomicrobiaceae; genus Hyphomicrobium; species Hyphomicrobium sp. CS1GBMeth3. The sequence continues at coordinate 2,127,117 of NZ_FPHO01000003.1, read as the reverse complement.
CATGGAGATGTGCCCGGCATAACCACGCAAAACCGGGACGATCACGTTTGCCTGACGAGCCATGACCGTTTCCGTCGAGTCCGTGATCAAGACGATCGGCACTCTCAAACGCCGCGCCTCGGCAATGGTCGACATGGCCTCCTTGTACGGCTTCCCGTAGGCCAGCATAAGAAGCACATCGACGCCACGCATCTCGAGCAACTGCTCGGGAAGCGGAGCCATGCACCCGTCGAAAAGCGCCGTCGGGCGCCCCGTGCGGTTCAGCGACAGGGCGAAATAACGGGCGAGAAACGCGGTCGACGCGATCCCGAATATGCCAATTCTCTTTGCCGACGAGAGTCGCTCGACAGCCGCCAGAATGCTCGCCCGCGTCTCGTCCGACGATAAGGCTGCGAACGTTTCCTGATGATCGGCGAAGACCTGATCGACGGCAGTGGCCGAGTGTTCCTTGATCGAGGCAACGGTCCGCGTAATCGTGTCGACCGGCGTCTGTCCCGATCCAGACGCCGTCGCTAATACCTGCTTCAGCTCCTTCAAGCCATCGAAGCCAACGGCCTGCACGGCACGGATCACGGTTGCGTCGGAGGTCCCGATGGCCGCGGCAAGCTCCATGGCCGACTTGGTCATGGCCTCATGTCTATTGGCGTCGATAAACTCGAGGACGCGCAGGAGTGACGGCGACAATCCCCGCGCGCGTGTACGTAATCGGTCGCCCAGCTTGTCGTTTGCCTTGGTTACGGCAGACATCCCTACACTCCGACAACGACACTACTACATTGTTGACTATTCCTGTAGTGAATTGTACGCGGATTGATCAAGGAAAAATCGCTCCTCCCCCGCGCGGCTTTTTGATCTGGCGCCTGCAGCGGTCGTTGTGTGACCCGACTCTCCCTATTTCGCTCTCCGAAGATTGGCATTTACGTCTTCGCCACTGTTGGAAACTGCGCGCGATGCAGACGGGCATAGATACTATCCCGCTCGAGCAGAGCACGATGGCTGCCCTGCTCGACGATGCCCGCGTCATCGACGACCACAATCCGGTCCGCGTGTTGAATGGTGGCGAGCCGGTGGGCGATGACCAGCGTGGTGCGGCCTTTCGCTAGCGCCGTCAGCGACTGCTGAATCGCAAGCTCGGTTGCCGTATCGAGCGCCGACGTCGCCTCATCGAGGATCAGGATCGGAGGGTTCTTCAGGAAGATGCGCGCGATCGCGACGCGCTGCTTTTGCCCGCCTGAGAGCTTGATCCCGCGCTCGCCGACAATCGTATCGAGGCCATCCGGAAGCACGGAAACGAGATCATCGAGCTTGGCGCGCCGCACGGCCTCCATGATCTCCGCTTCCGATGCGTGCAGGTTTCCATAGGCGATGTTCTCGCGGATCGTGCCGCCAAACAAAAACACGTCCTGCTGGACGATGCCGATCTGAGCCCTCAGGGAGGCCTGCGTGATGTCGCGAATATCGATGCCGTCGATCGTGATGCTGCCTTCGTCGATCTCGTAAAAGCGCGGCAGCAACGAGCAGATCGTCGTCTTTCCCGCCCCGGACGGCCCGACCAGGGCAACGGTCTCTCCGGCGGCGATTGCCAGGTTCAGCCCGATCAGAATCTTGCGGTCGCCGGAATAGCTGAAGCCCACGTCCTTGAAGAGGATGTCGCCTTTGAGCCGGGGAACCGTGATTGCATTCGGCCTGTCTGCAATGTCCGGAGCGGTGTCCAAGAGGCGCGTATAACGCCTGAACCCCGCTATGCCCTTCGGATAGCTCTCCAGCACCGACGTGATCTTGTCGATCGGACGCATGAACACGTCGATGAGAAGAATGAAGCTGATCAGGCCGCCGTAGGTCAGCTCGCCGGCGATGACGAACCACGCTCCCGCCAGCATGACGATCAGCTGCACAAGGCGCGTGCTGAGATAGCTCAGCGTGATGCTGGCCGTCATGTAGGCGTAGGCGTTCAGCTTGGTTTTCCGGTAGTTCTCGTTGTCGCGTGCGAAGAGGCTGCGCTCATGGTCCTCGTTGGTGAAGGCCTTGACCACGGGGATCCCGCCGACGCTTTCCTCGATGCGGGTGTTGAAATTTCCGACCTGCCTGAACAGGCGTTCCCAGTTCTGCGTCATGCGCGAGCCGTAGCGCGCGATGAGCCAGGTCATAAACGGAACGATGACGGCGCTGATCAGCGCCAGCTTCCCGTGCACGACGAACATCAGCGCGAACGCCCCGATGAAGGTCATCACCGCGATGAAGACATCCTCGGGCCCGTGGTGGGCGACCTCGCCAACCTCCTCGAGGTCCTTGGTGACGTGGGTGATCAGGTGCCCGGTCTGCGTGTTGTCGAAGAAGCGGAACGACAGCTTCTGCAGGTGCTCGAACGCCTTGGCCCGCATATCGGTCTCTATGCCGACGCCGAGCGCATGGCCCCAGTAGTTGACGATCGCCATAAGCAGGGCGTTCGAAATGTAGATGCCGAGCAGGGCCGCGGCGCAGGCCAGGATCAGGCCCCAGTCCTGCCCCGGCAGCAGCTCATCGACGAAATATTTCACCGCCAGCGGGAAGCCCAACTGAAGCAAACCCGACAGGACCGCACAGCCGAAGTCGAGAACGAAAAGCCTCTTGTACGGGCGGTAGTACGAGAAGAAGCGACGCAGCAGGGATCCGGATTCCGCCATGAACTCGTCTCGGGGGACCTTTCAAATACTTGGCGCCGCTGGCCTGCCATCGGTCCAGGTTACGGCGATCTCCTCGCCTCTCGCGAAGCGCACGAGATGAATCTCGACGACGTCCTTGACGCGGTGAAGTGCCGGCTCGCTGTCAGCCTCGCATCTCAGGCTCAACTGATCGCCGACCGCGTGCATAATACATAAGCCCGGCTGGAAGTCGACACGGCCCGTGCTGGCATCATAATCCGTGGGCACCTTATGGGCGAAATGCTTGCAAAGCTGCACGAGGTAGCGGCTCGCTTTCTCGGATTTCACCTGGGCTTCGGCGACGTGCATTCTGCCTCCCGTATTTCCTTGCGCGTCATCTTTTGTCCTTGGACGTACCTGCCACGGAAGCCCCCTGTCGTCTGTCGAGAATTGGCAAACGTGCACTACTACATCGGCGCTCCGTAGATCCGCCACAACCTTGACTGCGTCATTCAAGTTTATAAGTTGCCGACGCAGGACCGTGCCAGTCGCTTTTCGGCGCATGCGTCGCCAGCATGGATCCGTGCCGCAACCGGCCGAGAGGAGCCTCGCGCGTGATTGACCAGAACAAAGCCGTTGGGAGCATGGCGTCTCGTCGGGCGATCGCCGCCGCGCTCGCGTTCCTGCTCCCGTCGATCGCAGTGGCCGTGCCGTCGCGCGCCGAGCCGCTTACCGTCTCTCACGCGCAAGGTGAAACGGTATTTCCGGCGAGACCCAAGACCGTGCTGACACTCGATCTTGCCAGCCTTGAGACCCTCGATGCGATCGGTGTCGAGGTCACGGGCGTCGTCGGCTCTCACATTCCGGCGCACCTGTCGAAGTATCAGGACAGCAAGTATCTCAAGATCGGCACGCTATTCGAGCCGGACTACGAGACGATCAATGCCGCTAGTCCCGACCTCATTATCGTCGCTGGTCGGTCCTCGCCGAAATACAAGGAGCTGTCGCGGATCGCTCCCACCATCGATCTTACGACCGACGACAGCGCATTCTTCGCGAGCGCGTTTCGCAATGCCAGAACGCTCGGACGGATCTTCGGCAAGGAGAGCGAGATCGAGGCGCGTATCGCGCGGACCGAAGCAGCCGTTCGAACGGTGCGCGAAAAATCACGGGCAGCTGGCCGCGGTCTCATTCTCCTCGCGACGGGCGGCCGCTTGAGCGCCTACGGACCCCGGTCCCGCTTCGGAGCGCTGCATACCGATTTTGGAATCGCGCCGGCCGTCGACAATCTCGACCGCGCCATCCATGGGCAGGGCGTATCGTTCGAGCTCATTCTGAAGGCCAATCCGGAGTGGCTTTTCGTCATAGATCGCGACACGGCCATCGGACAGGCGGGGCAACCTGCGGCCCGTCTCCTCGACAACCCCCTCGTTGCGCGCACGAACGCTTGGCAAAAAGGGCATGTCGCGTATCTCGATCCCGTCCGCTGGTATCTGGTGGGAGGCGGGCTCGTATCACTTGAAGCCAATGCCGATCAGATCGCACGCGCTCTTGACCTCTCGCACTAGACATCGTCCAACCGCGAGCCCCACATGCCTTTCTTTGCGCTCGGCGTTGCGACCGTTCTTGGACTGGCCGTCTGGAGCATGTTTGTTGGCGTGAGCGACGTCTCGCTCTCGTCGCTTTGGCAATCCGGCTGGAACGACGAACAGATCCAGATCCTCCTCGAGAGCCGCGTACCGCGCACGCTTGCGCTGATCCTGGCCGGCTCCGCCATGGCTGTCTCCGGCACCATCCTGCAAATGCTGGTTCGCAACCGCTTCGCCGAGCCCTCGACGGTCGGGACGGCCGAAGCGGCCAAGTTTGGGTTTCTGATCACGCTCATTCTCATTCCCGACGCCGCCATCTCCGTGCGCCTCGCCGCAGCGACGGCGTTTGCCCTGCTCGTCACCGCCCTGTTCCTGCGCATCTTGAGACAACTCTCGCTGCAGTCTGCCTTGGTCGTGCCGCTGGTCGGCATCCTGCTCGGCGGTGTCATCAACGCGGCGGCGACGTTTCTCGCGTATCGTTTCGACCTGATGCAGTCCCTCGCCGCGTGGAGCAGCGGGGATTTCTCCATGATCCTGCGCGGACGCTACGAGCTGCTCTGGCTTGCCTTCGCGCTCACCGCGATCGCCTACGCCTTCGCCGATCGTTTCACGGTCGCCGGGCTCGGCGAGGATTTCACGACCAATCTCGGCCTCAACTATCGCGGCGTCGTTACGCTTGGCCTCGTCATCGTCTCCATTGTGACGGCCGTCGTCATTGTCACGGTCGGCATGATCCCGTTCCTCGGGCTTGTCGTGCCGAACCTCGTCAGCCTGATGCTTGGCGACAATGTTCGTCGTGCTCTGCCATGGGTGGCGCTGCTCGGCGCCGGTCTCGTGCTCAGTTGCGACATCGCGGGGCGCATTTTGAACGCGCCCTATGAGGTGCCGGTCGGGACCACGCTCGGAATCATCGCGAGTGCTCTTTTCCTCTATCTTCTCCTGCGCAAACATGCTCGCCTTGCCTGACACAATCCGACAGCGTCCGGTCGCCCTTCTCCTTGCGCTGTTCGTGCTGGGTCTGCTCGCATGTCTTGCCTTCATGACCGTTGGCGCCAAGGGTTCTTGGAGCTTCGTGCTGCCGTTTCGCGGGATGAAGCTCGCCACCATGGTTCTCGTGGCCTATGCGATCGCCGTTTCGACCATCCTATTCCAGACCGTGACGGCGAACCGCATCCTGACGCCGGCCATCATGGGTCTCGATACACTCTATGTTTTGATCCAGACGAGCTTGGTGTTCCTGATCGGCAGCGGTGGCACCGTCGCGCTTTCTTCCTCGGCGCTGTTTCTGGCTCAGGTCGCGGTCATGATCGGTTTTTCCGGGATAATTTACGTCTGGCTGTTCTCGGGTCGAGCGCAAAGCCTGCACCTCGTCGTGCTCGTCGGTCTCGTGCTTGGCGTTCTGTTTCGCAGCCTTTCGATCCTCATGCAGCGGATCATGGCGCCGAACGAGTTCGTCATCCTGCAGGATCGCCTGTTCGCGAATTTCAATACCGTCGACACCGATGTCCTTGCCGTCGCCGCGCTTGCGGTTCTGGCCGTCTCACTCTACGGCTGGCGCAAGATCCGAGCCTTCGATGTGCTGCTCTTGGGACGCGATACGGCAATCGCGCTCGGCGTCGACTACAAGGCCGTCGTCTCGCAAATCCTGATCATCGTCGCGGTTCTCGTTTCGGTGTCCACGGCGCTCGTCGGTCCAACCACCTTCTTCGGTCTGCTCGTCGCAAGCCTCGCCTATCGCCTCAGCGGCTCCGAGAGGCATGCGCTACTGCTTCCCATGGCCGTGCTGATCGCGATCCTTCTGCTTGTCGGCGGACAGCTCATTCTCGAGCGGGTTTTCGCTTTCGATAGCGCCCTCAGCATCATCATCGAGTTCGCCGGCGGCATTGCCTTCATTCTTCTGATCCTGCGGAGTGCATCGCGATGATCGTCGCGCACAACCTCACAAAAGCCTATGCGGATGCGCTCGTCGTTCGCGACGTGTCGCTCAGGATTCCGCGCGGTGGCGTCACATCCATCATCGGCCCGAACGGAGCCGGAAAATCGACGCTGCTGGGTCTCTTGAGCCGCCTGCTTCCCGCAACCGCGGGCTCGGTCTTCGTCGACGAGCTCGATGTGGCGAACGCGCCGAGCGACCTCCTGGCCCAGCGCCTCTCGATCCTGCGTCAGGACAACCACATCACCGCACGGCTGACCGTCCGCGACCTCGTGACCTTCGGCCGCTTCCCACATTCGAAGGGGCGCCTCACGGACAATGACTGGCGACGGATCGGTGACGCGATCTCGTACCTTGGCCTTGATGATCTGGCCGACCGGTTTCTCGACGAGATGTCCGGCGGGCAACGGCAACGCGCGTTCGTCGCCATGGTGCTCTGCCAGGATACCGACTACGTGCTGATGGACGAGCCGCTGAACAACCTCGACATGCGCCATGCCGCGGGCATGATGAAACTCATTCGCAGGATCAGCGATGACCTGGGCAAGACGTTCGTGCTCGTGCTCCACGACATCAACTTCGCCTCGATCTATTCCGATCACATCGTAGCCATGCGTGACGGCGCTGTGATCAAGCAGGGTTCGCCGTCCGAGATTCTGCAGAGCCACGTGCTACACGAGATCTTCGACATCGACATTCCCGTTCACGAGATCGACGGACAGCGCATCGGCTTGTTCTACGCCTAGGCGCGCCCACGAGCGTCGGCGCTGAGCGATGTCCCAACGGCCTCCTCACGGCATTGTGCGGGGCCGTGAGGCCCATGATTGCGGGCAGAAACGACCCGCCGCGACATCGCGCGACGGGAACCTCGGTCCTTACTTGGGAATTGTTCCTGCGACCCGCCAAGAAAAATGGCGGCAAGAAAGATAAGGAGGAAAGCTTATGTTACTCTCCAAAAAGGTTCTTTTGAGCGGCCTCGCAGCTGCCGTGCTGGCGGCGCCCGCGTTCGCGGAAGACCGCTCAACCGAGAAGCAGAAAGAACAGTACCTCTATCAGCAGGGCCAGGAGCAGGGTCTCGGCAAGCCGGCAGGTGAGGGCGCCATCGGTGCCACAAAGCCAAGCTCGGGCCCGGGTGTCCAGGGCGCGCCTGACACGCGCACCGGTCCTGCGACGCGCGCCCCCGGCGACGCTGCCGAAACCGGCTCCGATGCCGGCGCTACGACGGGCGCTTCGCCTGGCGAATCCGGCATGGACGACGGCACGCAGCCGAGCCAGGACTCGACCGGCGTTCAGGGTTACCCCGACACCCGTACCGGTCCGTCAACCCAGGAGCCGAAGGACTCGGCTCAGTAACCGAGCTCCGACCCAACTCGGCAGCAGACAAGCCGAGACAGCACGCCACCTGGGCGCCGGCACGCTGCCGGTGCCCTTTTTTATGTGCCTGATCCGCCCGCCGTTCATCGGCGTATTGCATTCCCTTGCTCCAAAGGGCATCACCCCGTTGCCCAGCGGGCTTATCGGCGCTTCCGCCGCGAGACAGGGAAAGGACACTCCGCCTCATGATCAGCACGGCCACAGTGGTGCCCGCGGAATGGGCGCCGCAGACCGCGATCTGGACCGCCTGGCCAGCCGATGCCAGCGAATGGAACGGCGACCTCGCGACGCCGCGCCAAGACGTGGTGGCGCTCGTCAAAGCGCTCGCTGACGAGGGCAATCGCGTGCGCGTGCTTGCCAATGGACGTGAAGCCGAGGAGACGGCGCGGGCAGCGCTCGACCGGGCCGCCGAGATCGTTCCGGCAAAGTACGGCGACATCTGGCTGCGCGACACCGGTCCGATTTTCGCCTTCCGCGACGGCCAGCGCGTGGCGCTTCGGTTCCGCACCAACAGCTGGGGCGGCAAGTACGACCTTCCGGACGACGCAACCGTCGGCGACCGGGTGGCGGAGCTTTCCGGAACGGAGATCGAGCGCTTCGACTTCGTGCTCGAGGGCGGCGCCGTGGACCATGACGGCGAGGGCACCGTGCTCGCCACCAAGCAGACCCTGCTCAACCCGAACCGAAACGGCTGGACGCAGGCGCAGGCGGAGGCGGAGCTTCGGCGCGCGTTCGGCACCAAAAAGGTGATCTGGGTGGACGAAGGCCTTCTCGCCGACCACACGGATGGCCATATCGACAACATCGCCCGCTTCGTGGCGCCGGGTCGCGTCGTGTGCCAAGCGGCGGGCGGCGACGACGATCCGAATGCCGCTATTCTCGATGCCATCGCGGCGCGGCTTGCCGAGGCAACGGATGCGGAAGGGCGCAAGCTGGACGTGGTGTGCATCCCCGGCGTCGGGCTCTACCGCAACGCGCTCGGCGAGATCTCGCCGGCCTCGCACATGAACTTCATCATCGCGAATGGCGTGGTGGTGGTGCCGGTGTACGGAACACCGGGCGAGGCGGCGGCGCTGGCGGCTCTCGGCGAGGTGTTTCCGGGGCGCAAGGTAGTCGGCGTGCCGTCGCGCGGTCTGCTCGGTTGCGGCGAAGCGGGCGGCGGCTCGTTTCATTGTATCACGCAGCAAGAGCCGGTCGCACAGGGAAGCGGGACATGAAGGAGCGTGGAGTGAAGCATCGCAGCATCACCGTCGCCGCCATCCAGACGGCGTATGGGCCGGACATGGATGCCAACATCGAGAAGACCGAAGCGTTCGTGCGCGAAGCCGCCGAGCGCGGCGCCGATGTCGCGCTGCCGTCCGAGCTGTTCCAGGGACTTTACTTCTGCTCGCGGCAGGATCCGAAGTGGTTCGAGACGGCATTCTCCGTCGACGAGCACCCGTGCGTGCGCAAGCTTGCGAAACTCGCCAAGAAGCTCGAGGTCGTGATCCCGATCTCGTTCTTCGAGAAGGACGGGCCGCGCTATTACAACAGCGTCGCGATCGCGGATACGGACGGCGACATCCTCGGCGTCTATCGCAAGAGCCACATTCCCGACGGCCCCGGCTATCAGGAGAAGTACTACTTCCGCCCGGGCGACACTGGCTTCAAGACCTGGAAGACGAAGCGCGGGCACATCGGCGTCGGCATCTGCTGGGACCAGTGGTATCCGGAGACGGCGCGGGCCATGGCAGTCGCGGGCGCGGAGGTGCTGTTCTATCCGACGGCCATCGGCTCAGAGCCTTACGACGCGAGCCTCGACACGCACCTGCAGTGGCAGCGCGCGATGCAGGGGCATGCGGTGTCGAACGCTGTGCCGATCGTCGCGGCGAACCGCATCGGTCTCGAGGACAACGACGGCGTCCAGCAGCAGTTCTATGGACACTCGTTCATCGCCGACCATCGCGGTGAGCTGGTCGAGAGCTTCGGGCGCGACGACGAGGGCGTGCTCGTGCACACGTTCGACCTGTCGCTGATCGAGAGCTATCGGGCGGATTGGGGCTTCTTCCGCGACCGTCGCACGGACCTCTACGCGAAAAGCATCATCTGATTTCGGAGCACGGACGGGCGCGGGCTCGTGGCTTTCGGTCTTTGAGCGAACTGGCTGATGGCCTCACAGCCAGCCCGCCCTCCTCTCTACCTTCCTCTCACCGTCCGTGCGCGGGGGCGGCGCGAGGCAACGCGTTTCCTCTTTAGGCTTGGGCCGTCGATGCCGGTGCCGGCTCTGCGGCGCCGTTCACGGCCGCGATCGCCTCAGGGGCGAGTTCGACCGGCGTTTCTTCTTCAGTTTCTGTCGCGACCTCGTCGTCGTGGGAGTCCGCTGCTTCTGCGGCAACTTCTGCTGCTGGTTCGGTCGCGGCCGCTTCAGGCTCCGCTGCCGCTTCGGCTTCGACAGGCGCTTCGGTTGCCTCGGCGACGGCTTCCTCGACAGCTGCCTCTGCCTCGGCAGGTGCCTCGGCGACCTCAACCGCTTCTGCCGCCTCTTCGGCGGCCGCTGCTTCCGCCGCTTCAGCCTCCGGTTCGGCCTCGGCTGACGCTTCTGCTGCAGGTGCTTCGTCCGCAGCGTCTGCGACCGCTTCCTCCTCGGCAGCAGCAACGGCTACCGTCTCACCCTCTGCCTCGGTTGCCGCTTCGACCTCCACTGGCGTCGCTTCCTCGACGACGTCTGCCTCCGCCGCAGCTTCCGGCTCAGCGGCCGCAACGTCTACTACTACGTCGGCTTCGGACGCTTCTGGTTCCGCAGCAGCCTCCTCCGCAACATGCTCGGCGGCGGCTTCGCCCGGCGCTTCCTCGGCTTCGGCTGGTGACGCTTCGGCAAGCGCAATTTCGGTGTCGGCGACGGCATCGAGATCTTCCGCATCGGCAACGGCCGGCGCGAAAGGCGGTCCTTCTATGAACTCACTCATTTGTCTTGCGAGGACGAGGACCGACTCGGCTTTAGGGCCGAGCTCCATCGCCATCCGCAAGCAGGCAAATCTCTGCTCTTGGAGGTTCATGAGAACTCCATTTTCGGGGTTTGGGATGTCAGTGGCGTTGCTGGCGCGATGCAAACAACGCACACATCATACTGCTTCGTTTATCTTGCGGCTACCCGAGAACGACTGAAAAGCACCAATATTTCCAAGTATTATCATTGATTTAATGCAGCACGCATTTCAGGCGCGACGCGCACAGGTTACGCGGTTTGCATAAACTCGTATGTGAACTTCCGACTCCTTTTCGCCGCCTTTCGGGCATGGGGCGCGACGCAGCATAACGGCCGCCTTTTCCCGTCAGGATGGCCAGCTGTTTGCGGCCGCCGTGACAAGCTTTTCCCGTTCTCATTGCCAATTATTCCCGGATCTCACGCCAGCTCACAAAAGTGTCAGACGCGACTAGCTTTTGCAGCCTTCTCCGTACCCATCCGCTCGTGCAGAAGAGGCGTTCGTTCGATGCCACGCTCTGCCGGAGATGCTGACATGACCAGCCGGATTCTCGTTCTCGTCGCTGCCCTTGCCGTTGGAGCCTCGCCGCTCGCGGCCAAGTCGCTCGCCTACGAGGACAACAAGATCAACTTCAAGAACTGCCAGGGAGAGGATGTGACCGCGCGCTGGAAGAGCGGCGGCATCACGCTGAGCCAGGCCGGCAAATCACCCGGCGAGCCGGGGCCCTCCGTCGAGTTCCAGACCTGGGATGGCTCCTGCGCGGCCTTCGGCTGGGACGACAAGGCCGGGCAGTTCCAGGTCAAGCAGGGCGATCAGGCCGCGAGCAGCATCGCCGTTCGCTTCGTCGCCTGGGACGGCTCGCTGTGGGCCGCGGCTCGGACCGGCAGCGGGTTCTACATGGCCAAGATCGCCGAAAAGGGCGATCCCGACCCCAAGCGCCACTTCAAGGCGGCAGCCGAGCGTGTGCTGAAGAGCAATGTGATGGGCGTACCGGCGGCGGATATCCTGGCTGAGGAATTGGCCAAAACCGGCGGCTGACGACCCGTCCCGAGGGGCGCGGCTCTATTCACGGCCCTTGCCTTGCCGCCAACGGCGCGGGAGGGGTTGGTAAACCGCGCCAATCGGTATCTCGCCTCGCTGCGTACGCCTGTGGTAGGAAGCGCCTCACTTTCCCTTGGCCCCGACCACAAGCGCTCCGATGCCCCAGACTGCCACAGCCGCCGAAGCCAGCCGCGTCCGTCCCGAATGGGGCGAGGCCCGCCGCATCGTGGTCAAGATCGGCTCGGCGCTGCTGACCGACCGCGAGACCGGCACGCTGAAGCGGGACTGGCTCGCCTCCCTCGTCGCAGACGTGGCCGAACTCGTGCGCGAGGGCCGCGAGGTGGTGCTGGTCTCCTCGGGCTCGATCGCGCTCGGGCGGCACACGCTCGGGCTGCCCACGGGTCCGCTCGAGCTCGAACAGTCGCAAGCGGCCGCCGCCGTCGGGCAGATCAGTCTGGCGCACGCCTACCAGGAGCTTGCGGCGCAGTCCGGGCTTACCGTGGCGCAGATCCTGCTGACGCTCGGCGACACCGAGCAGCGCCGCCGCTATCTCAATGCGCGCCATACCATCGAGACCCTGCTCGAGCTCAAGGCCATTCCGGTCGTCAACGAGAACGACACCGTGGCGACGGCCGAGATCAAGTACGGCGACAACGACCGGCTTTCGGCGCGTGTCGCTGGCATGGTGTCGGCCGACTGCCTCGTATTGCTTTCCGACGTCGACGGGCTCTACACCGCGCCGCCGGGAACGGATCCGAATGTGACGCACATCCCGCTCGTCACTGAGATCACGTCCCAGATCGAGGCCATGGCGGGGGATGCCGGCACCGAGCTGTCGAAGGGCGGTATGAAGACCAAGATCGAAGCCGGGCGTATCGCGCTCGGCGCCGGAACCAACATGGTCATCACGACGGGCAAGGTCATGCATCCGCTGCGTGCCATCTCGGAAGGCTCGCGGGTGACCTGGTTCCTCGCCAAGCAGGATCCGGTCACGGCGCGCAAGCGTTGGATCTCCGGGCAGCTCACGCCACGCGGCACCGTTTTTGTCGACGCGGGCGCGGAAAAGGCGCTGGCGCAAGGCAAGAGCCTGCTCGTTGCGGGCGTGACCCGCGTCGAGGGCACCTTCGAGCGCGGCGACGCAGTGATCATCCGCTCCGCCGATGGGCGCGAGCTGGGGCGAGGCCTTTCGGCGTACGCGAAGGGCGATGCGGTCAACATTCTCGGCCGCAAGTCGTCCGAGATCGCCGAAATCCTGGGCTTCGAGGGCGGGCCGGAGCTCATTCACCGCAACGACATGGCGCTGCCGCGGAAATCGATGTAGTCCAAGGGCGGCGCGTGCGCCGTATAAGCGCGAAACCACCACTCCGAGCGCGAGCGATGCAGAAAGCGACCGACGCGACCCAAACAGCTGCCCTGATGCGCGGAACCGGCGTTGCCGCGCGTGAGGCGTCGCACGTGCTGGCGCTTGCGTCGCGCGAGGCTAAGGACAAGGCGCTGATGGCCGCCGCCGAAGCCATCCGCCGCGAGACGCCGGCCATTCTCGCGGCCAATGCCAAGGATGTGGAGGCGGCAAAGGCCGCCGGCCGTATCGCCTCCTACATCGACCGGCTCGTGCTCAACGAGACGCGCGTGGCGGCGATCGCACAAGGGCTCGAGGAGGTCGCAGCGCTCGCCGACCCGGTCGGCACGGTTCTCGCTGACTGGATGCGGCCCAACGGGCTCAACATCCAGCGCGTGCGCGTACCCATCGGCGTGATCGGAATCATCTACGAAAGCCGGCCCAACGTGACGGCGGACGCCGGCGCGCTGAGCCTCAAATCCGGCAACGCGGCGATCCTGCGCGGTGGGTCCGACAGCCATCATTCAAGCCTCGCCATTCACGCCTCTCTCGTCGAGGGTTTGCGCGCGGCCGGGCTCCCCGCGACGGCCATCCAGTACGTCGAAACGACGGACCGCGACGCCGTCGGCCACATGCTGGCCGGTCTGGATGGCGCCATCGACGTGATCGTGCCGCGCGGCGGCAAAGGCCTCGTGCAGCGCGTGCAGGACGAAGCGCGCGTGCCGGTGTTCGCGCACCTCGAAGGCATCTGCCACACCTACGTCGACGCCGCGGCCGATCTCGACATGGCGCAGAGCATCGTCGTCAACGCCAAGATGCGGCGCACGGGCGTGTGCGGTGCGACCGAGTGCCTGCTGGTCGACCGGAGCGCACCCGCGACCTATCTGCCGACGCTGGTCGCAGCCCTGCTCGACGCGGGCGCGGAAGTGCGCGGCGATGCGGCGGCGCAAGCTGCCGATGCGCGCGTCAAGGCGGCGACGGCCAACGACTACGGGCACGAGTTCCTCGATGCGATCATCGCCGTCAAAGCCGTGGACGGCGTGGGCGAAGCCATCGCGCACATCGCGCGCTACGGATCGCAGCATACGGACGCCATCATCACCGCAGACGAGGCGGTGGCGCAGCGCTTCCTCAGCGAGGTCGATAGCGCCATCGTGCTGTGGAACGCCTCGACGCAGTTCGCGGATGGCGGCGAGTTCGGCTTCGGCGCCGAGATCGGCATCGCGACGGGCAAGCTGCACGCGCGCGGGCCGGTCGGCGTCGAGCAGCTGACAAGCTTCAAGTACGTCGTGCGGGGCAACGGCCAGACGCGGCCGGTTTAGCGGCGAAGCCTCAAGGCTCTGCCTTTGAGCTCCGTGTCGTCGGCAAAGATGCGCGAATCCGTACTGGGAAATCTGGCGCGTCTCCGGCTTCTTGCGCAGCCTGATTGATCAACGATTGTCGACGCAGCTCCTCAAACGGCAACGTCGTGTCGACGCGACCCGAGTGGTAGAGATAACTGTCGATCAAGCCATTGAGGAGATGCCGGATGTCGAAACGGCCCTTTCGGCCGGCGGCATTCGCATAGCGAATAATGTTGATTGTGCAGCTATTGCTCAGCAGGTGATAGAATTCCGGCCGATCAGCAAGCTCGTTGATGCGTTCTACATAGACATCGAAAAGACGTCGCGCGTCGGCGGCGGTGGTATTCAGTCGGTAGAGATAGACCGCTTCGCTGCGATGATTGGTTCGCACGCCGACCACGTCGCGCTCTTCACCCACGACGTAGATCAGCTCGAACTGCTTGAACAGCGATGCGACCGGGGCAAAGCTCTCGCCTACCTCAGGGCGTGTTTCGATGGACACGGCCAGGGGCGGGGCATTGTCGAAAACAAAGCTCAGGAACGTGTGGCCCACGGGTCCCTCTGCCCAGTAAGAGACGTAGAAGTCGATTGCGGCCAAGTGCGACCGCTCGACCTCCCGCTCCTCGTAGCGCACCGTGAAATCATCGCGGCTGCGGTAGTCGAAGTTGCGCACGCCCGTGAAGCGCACGCGGTCTCCCTCGATAAGGGCGCGCGGCATCACCGCGACTTCCGGCCGCCATTCGCGGTCATGCGAGGGAGGAATCAATATCCACCACGTCACAACGGCGATAAATGTACCGCCGAAAGCGAAGCGCGCGCGCCGGTTGGGAGAAATCCAAAGCGCCCAGATCGCAAACGCTGCAAACGCCGCAGCGGACGCGAGGCGCAGGGCAGACCACGGCAGATTCGAATAGTAGATGGCGAGCGTGGCCCACGTGACGACAAGCACCAGGAGCAAGGTGCGGACGCTCGCTGCCAGCCAACTGAAAAGCGCTCTAAAAATTCGACGTTTGGGAGCTGACTGCATTTTTCACGCGTCGGGCTATCGGGGCCGAGACTTTTTAGGTGCTGGTTTGTGGCCGTCAGAGTCCAATGCAGCGGGCTCGCGCTCAAGCGAATAACCACTGCTGGGTAAAGACGGCAGCACTTATCGGTTCAACGTTTGTGTTCCTCGGGGCGGACGCGGGCGCCGGCGTGCAACCCGACGACTAGGAGAGAGCCGTGGCTGCAGAAGGCGTCTAGGCGACGGCGAGATTGACGAAGTCGCCCTTGGCGGCGAGCACGCCGTCCAGCGTCTTCTCGAAAACGTCCAGCTTGAATGGTTTCAAGAGATAGCCCGAAGCGCCCGCAGACTGCGCCGCCAGGATATTCTCGCGCTTGGCCTCGGCCGTCACCAGGATGAACGGCGTGGCCTTGGTGGTCTCATCGGCACGCACGGCCTTCAGAAGATCGAAACCGCTCATGCCGTCCATATTCCAGTCGGAGAGGATCAGGTCGTAGCGCTTGCGGCCAAGGCGCTCGAGCGCCTGGAGGCCATTTGAGGCCTCGTCCACGCGCGTGTAGCCGAGCTCAAGCAGCAGCCGGCGCAGGATCTTGAGCATGACCTGCCGGTCCTCGACGATCAGCAGCTCGAGATCTTTGCGTTTGTCCATGCGGCCCCCCGCGCGGCCGGGCGCTACAGCCCGTCGCCGCATGTTGTCGATCCATTCATTGCCGACAGCGATTACCAAATCGTATGTGGTGTTGCATCGCGCCAGGTTGCATCACCTTTCGGGCGCCAATGCCGCAGCAGCGAACGGGGCTTTCGGGCTAGAACGCTCGTCTGATATCAAGGTGGCGCGTGACGAGACATCCCGACAGCCCTGACCTATCGATTGCGCCCGAGGCTCAGCCGCAGCCGCGCCAGCCGCACACGCGCGCCGAGCGGATCCTGCGGCTCGTGCGCTATACGGGCGTCAACCTGGTCAGCCTGGTCATCGATTACGGCGTGTTCCTCGGGCTCCTGAACTTCACCGGTTTGCCGGTGCTGGCCAGCGTCGCCGGCTATGCGGTGGCCTTCTCCGTCAACTACAAGCTCTCGCGCTGGCTGGTGTTCGTGGGCGACGGCGCGCACAAGAGCGATAGGCGCCTGTTTACCGAGTTCATGGCGACGGGACTGCTCGGCATTGCGCTCACGGCTATGGTGACGGCGGCGGGTATCCACCTCCTCGGGATCGCGCCGACTATCGCTAAGGGCGCAGCCATGCTCATCTGCTTCGTCACGCTCTATTTCATCCGCAGCCGGTTCGTGTTCACGCGGCTGGATTAGAGCTCTTCGCCCCCTTTCGCTTCGATCGGTTTGATGTCCGCCCGCCTTCTCTCCAAAG
The DNA here is from genome assembly GCF_900117455.1 of Hyphomicrobium sp. CS1GBMeth3. NCBI lineage: Bacteria > Pseudomonadati > Pseudomonadota > Alphaproteobacteria > Hyphomicrobiales > Hyphomicrobiaceae > Hyphomicrobium > Hyphomicrobium sp. CS1GBMeth3. Next base: position 2,110,548 of record NZ_FPHO01000003.1, on the reverse strand, counting down.
CCTTCGGTTCGCTGTCCGTGCGCACACCCCACGCCGCGCCGGGCCAGCGCATCGGGCTGCTCGGCGGCTCGTTCAACCCGCCGCATCGCGCGCACGTGGCGATCTCGGAAGCAGTGCTGACGCGGCTCGGGCTCGACGCCGTGTGGTGGATCGTGACGCCGGGAAACCCGCTCAAAAGCCACGACGAGCTGGCCCCCCTGGAGGAACGGCTCGCGGCCTGCCAGAAGCTTGTGACCAACCCCAAAATCCGCATCACGGCGCTTGAAGCGGACCTCGACAGCACGGCAACCGTGGTCACGCTGTCGTTCCTCAAGCAGCGGTTCCCGGGTGTGCACTTCGTCTGGGTCATGGGCGGTGACAATCTCGCCGGATTTCACCGCTGGGCGGCCTGGCAGCGCATCGCCCGCCTGATGCCGTTCGTGGTCGCGGACCGACCGCAGTGGCGGCTCCGGGCGTTGGCCGCGCCCGCCGCGCGGGCGCTCGCCCGCTTTCGCGTCGCCGACAGCGCGGCCGGCACTCTGGCCCTCCGGACGCCGCCCGCCTGGTTGTATCTGACGCTGCCCCTCTCCCCCGAATCGTCGACCGAGATCCGGCAGGGCCGCCGGGCCGCCTCCCGCACCGCAAAAAAACCCTAAGACCGGCCCATGATATCGGGGGGTGCGACAATCCGGACTCCCCCCTATTGCTGGGGACCCTGGGGGCCGCTATCTTGGTGGTGTCGGCGGCGCGCTGAGGCGTCGCGGCGGTGGGGACCAACCGGCCAAAAGTGCGGGTCGCCGGACACTTCCTCGCCTGATGCCAGCGGCCAGACAAGCGAAGGCCCACTTGGTGCACGAACGGAAAGGATATTCAGCTCAAGATGCGAACCGCCATTGAGGGTGCCCGCAAGGGTGCGCCTCCCGCCGAGATCGTGCGCGAGCACGCAGGCTCGGAGCCGTTGCTCAAAAAGGTGGTGTACTGGCTCGATGAAGCCAAAGCTGAGCAGATCGTCACCATCGACCTTAAGGGGAAGTCGTCGATCGGCGATTTCATGGTGATCGCCACGGGGCGCTCGGACCGTCACGTGGGCGCAATCGCGGAGCAGATCCGCAAGCATCTCAAGGACAATGGCGCCGGAAACGTCCGGGTCGAGGGTCTCGACACCTGCGACTGGGTGCTGATCGACGCCGGCGACATCCTGGTGCATGTCTTCCGGGCCGAGGTTCGGGATTTCTACAATCTCGAGAAGATGTGGTCGGCTGCCCGCCCCGGCGAGCAGACGTCGCACTAGGCGTTGGATTTCGTGACGCGGCGGCCCAGACAACGCCGCCGCGATCGTGTTGGCCGCCGCGGCTCGTCCGCGTGTTAGATGGTTGCGTCCGTCGGGGCGCCCGTTGGGTTCGCGAAGCGGGGCGGGATGCGTTTAACCATTGCCGCCGTCGGGCGTCTCAAGGATGGTCCGGAGCGCGAGCTTTTTCTCAAGTACGCCAAGCGGATCGATGATGCCGGACGCGCCGTCGCGTTCGGGCCGTTGGTGCTGTCCGAGATCGTTGAAGCGCGCCAGGCCGCTGCCGGCCAGCGGAAGGCGGACGAAGCAGAACGCCTCCTCGTGGCCGCAGGCGCCGCGGACTTCATCATCGTGCTCGACGAATCCGGCAAAGTATTCTCCAGCACGGCATTCGCCAACTTCCTGGCCGCTCGCCGCGACGAGGGCCGGCGCACAACAGCCTTTCTGATTGGGGGCCCGGATGGGCACGGGGACGCTGTTCGCGCCAAGGCCCAACTCACGCTCTCTCTCGGGCCAATGACGCTTCCACACGGTCTCGCGCGCATCGTGCTTGCCGAGCAGCTCTATCGGGCGGCGACCATTCTGGCAGGTCATCCTTATCACCGTAGCTAGTCCTCCGCAGGGCCGCTTCGTCAAATTGCTGAACCACAGTCGATTTAGGGTTCAGCACGCCACGCCGGTTAACCTTCGGGCTCCGGCTCTGGACCCTCGCCGCTCCGCGTCGTAACACTTCAATAAACCACTGGGGGAGAACTGGGGATGGCACCTCAAGATGCTGTAGTACCCGCTGATCCCGCCCATCAAACCGTCCTTGCCGTGGGCACGAACGATATCGTGGCGCCGGATGCGGTCCGGCCGCGCGAGCGATTCATCCCGGTCACAACGCAATCGCTCATCGATCGTCTGACGACGGCACACACATGGCCGACCGGTCGCGCGCGCGCCGCCCGGCGTTTCTTCCGCTACCTCGAATACTGGCGGCGACAGCAGCACAGCGTCGGGCTCAGCAGTCTTATGCAGGCCTATGAAGGCTTCAGCCCGGACAGCGACCTTCTCATCACGCGAACCTTCACTCCGGAGGAGCGCGCGACGCTACAATCGCGCGTCGTGCGGGACGTCGAGGCTATTCTGAATCAGGCGAATTACGTCCGCATCGATCCGGCCGACGTCGAGGTGATCCTGACCGAGGACTCTCACTACGGGCTCGACTTCCACGTCGACTTCACGGCTTTCGAGGAGATCCTGATCTATTATCGCGGTGCCTCGAACAGGCGCGACCAGCGCCGCCGCCTGCGCAAATTCATGCGCAAGGAAGAGTTCGACGTTCCGATCTTCCAGCGGCTTTTCCTGCTCTTCAAGCTCAAGCCGTTTGAGAAGCGTGTCGTCGAGGTGATGCAGCAGAACCGCATCTCGCGGCGCGAGGCGGAAAAGCTCGTCCGCAATCTGCGCTCGATGATCCCGTCCGAGGTCAACGAGAACAACATCTATCTTAAGCTATTCAAGAACATCCCGCGCAGCGACATCGAGATGGTGTTTCCGAACACCAAGGTGAAGTTCCGCCTGCTCGACAAGCTGCGGCTCGGACTCACGGCGAGTGGCGGGCTCGGCATGGGTATTGTCGGCTCGGCCGGCAAGCTGGCGGCGGTGGCCTCCAACCCGCTGATGGCGGCGGGCGCTGCGCTCGGGCTTGGCGGCGTCGCGTTCCGGCAGGCGATGAACTTCCTCAATCAACGCCAGCGCTACATGGTGGTGATGGCGCAGAACCTGTATTTCCATGCCATGGCCGACAATCGCGGCGTGCTCGTCAAGCTCGCAGACCGCGCGGCAGAGGAGGACGTCAAGGAGGAGATGTTGCTCTACAGCGTGCTTGCCAAGGAAAAGGCCAAGCATTCGGACCTGCCGGCCATCGACGCAGCCATCGAGCAGTACCTGACGTCGAGCTTCGGTTTGCACGTCGATTTCGACCTCGAGGATGCGTTGAGCCGCCTGGTCGCCGACGGGATCGTCACCGAGGAGGCGGATGGCACGCTGACCACGCTCGGGCCGGAGGAGGCCGCGCTGCATCTCGACGCCAAGTGGGACGTGTTCCTGGACCATCTGCCGGATTGCACGCCCGACGAAGGCCGCGAGGTGGAGCGGACGGTTGCAACCGACCCGGAACCGGACGAAAAGCCAGCCAGCGAGCCCGTAACCGTTCCGGCATCGGCCATTCCGCAGCCCACCTGACGCGGGGCCTGTCCTCGGCTATTGTGCAGCCGATTTGCGAGGCGGCGCCTTATGGCAAGCCGCCTCCTTCCATTTCAGAACGGATCTTATGACCCCTCACAAACTCATCGCCGAGGTGGACGACCGCGGGCGTGCCATGCGAGTGGCGAACGCGCTGCAGGACCTCATCGAGCCGGCCCCGGACGCGCTGACCATCTTCGAGGATAAGCAGGACGGCGAGCCCGCCGCGACGCTGTGGCGGATCGAAGCCTATTTCTCGGATGCGCGTGAGGCAGAGGACCTCGAAGCGGAGCTTGGCACGTTGCTCGGAGAGGACGCCCCGCGCTTCCAGGCGGCCGACATCCCTGACCTCAACTGGGTCGCGCTTTCGCAGGCCGCGCTGCCGCCCGTCAGGGCGGCGCGGTTCACGGTGCACGGCGGGCATGACCGCGCCCGCGTCCCGCAGGGGCCGAACGCCATCTTGATCGAAGCGGGCGAAGCTTTCGGCACCGCGCATCACGCGACGACCTTCGGCTGCCTTATCGCACTGGGGAAGCTCGCCGCCACGCGGCACTTCCGGCGCATCCTCGATCTCGGGTGCGGATCGGGCATCCTTGCCATCGCGGCGGCGCGGACGTGGCCACGCGCGGTCGTGCACGGCGTCGACATCGACGCGCAGTCGGTCGTTGTGGCGCGTGAGAACGCGGCCGTGAACCGGGTAGGCTCGCGCATCCGATTCGTCTGCGGACCCGGCGTCTCCGCGCCGACCATTCGCGGTGCCGCGCCTTTCGACCTGATCGTCGCCAACATCCTGGCCGAGCCGCTCGTCACGCTGGCGCCGGATATCCGTGAAGTTGCGGAGCGCGGTGCGGTTGTCGTTCTCTCGGGCATTCTCGTGCGCGAGGCGGCACGCGTGCTCGCCGCCTATCACGCACAGGGCTTCGCGCTTCTCGACCACCGCCGCTACGATGGCTGGTCGGCGCTCACGCTCGTCAAGCGCACTTGATCTTCAAGGACCGCTCATGTTCCAGACCTTCGATGCCCCTTCCGATGCCCCCGCGATCCCCGAGCGGATCAAGCGGCTGCGCGCCCTCATCGCCGACGAAGGGCTCGCGGCGCTCATCGTGCCGCGCAACGACGAGCACCAGGGCGAGTACGTTGCGCCGGGCTCGGAGCGGCTGCGCTGGCTCACGGGCTTCTCGGGTAGCGCGGGTGTCGCGGTCATCACGCGGCGCCAGGCCGGGCTCTTTGTCGATGGGCGCTACACGGTGCAGGCGCGCGCCGAATGCGGCGGCGGGACGTTCGACTTTCCCGGGCTTGCCTCGACGGCACTGCCGGGCTGGCTCAAGGCGAAGCTCAAAGCAGGCGACGTCGTCGGGTTCGACCCGTGGCTGATGACGGCAAGCGCGATCCAGTGGCTGACCGGACAGCTCGCCGGCAGCGGCATCACGCTGAAACCCACCCGGCGCAATCTCGTCGATGTGATCTGGGGCAAGGAGCGTCCCGGCGCGCCGGATGGCCCCGTGGTGCCGCATCCGCTCAAGTATGCCGGACAGTCCGCCGAGCAGAAGATCGCAGCCGTGCAGAAAGGTCTCAAGGCCGCAGGGCAAGACGCGGTGATCCTGACGGCACCGGATTCCATCTGCTGGCTTCTCAACATTCGCGGCCGGGACGTGGCGCACAACCCGGTCGTGCTGGCTTTTGCCATCGTACCGGTGACGGGCAAGGCAGAGCTGTTCGTCGCGGCCGAGAAGGTCACGCGCGAGGCGCGCGCGCATCTCGACGGTGTCGTGAAGATCTCGCCGCCGGCGGCGCTCAAGACGCGCGTGCAAGCGCTGCGGAAAGCAAAAAAACGCGTACGTTTCGATCCCGACCGAGGGGCATGGTGGTTTTCGCGCGCACTCGGCAAGAGCGCCGTGCGGGGAGGTGACCCTTGCGTTCCGCTAAAGGCGGTCAAGAACGCGACCGAGATCAAGGGCGCCCGCATTGCCCACGTGCGCGATGGCGCCGCGGTGGTGCGCTTCCTCGTCTGGCTCGACCGGGCCCTCGCGGATGGCGAAACGATCGACGAGATCGGGGCCGTGCGCGCGCTCGAGGAGCAGCGCGCAGGGAGTCAGGCGCTCAAGGAGATCTCGTTTGATACCATCTCGGGCAGCGGTCCGAACGGCGCCATCGTGCACTATCGCGTGACAGAGGCAACCAACCGGCGCCTGAAGCCTGGCGAGTTGCTCCTGCTCGATTCCGGCGCGCAGTACCTCGAAGGCACGACGGATATCACGCGCACCGTTGCGATCGGCACGCCGACGCAAGAGATGCGCGAGCGGTTCACGCTGGTGCTCAAGGGGCATATCGCCATCGCCACGGCGCGCTTTCCGAAGGGCACGCGCGGCGTCGACCTCGATCCGTTCGCGCGCCGCGCGCTCTGGCAGCATGGCCTCGACTACGAGCACGGTACCGGCCACGGCGTCGGGAGCTATCTCTCTGTGCATGAAGGGCCGCAGTCGATCTCGCGCGCGGGCATGGCCGTCATCGAGCCGGGCATGATCATCTCCAACGAGCCTGGCTACTACAAGGAAGGCGCCTACGGCATCCGCATCGAGAACCTGGTGCTCGCAACCGAGCCCGACGTTCCGGACAGCGGCGAGCGCGAGATGCTCGGCTTCGAGACCTTGACGCTGGTGCCGCTCGACCGCCGCCTGATCGACACGGCGCTGCTCACGGCGGACGAGATCAGTTGGATCAACATCTATCACGCCCATGTGCGCGAGGTGATTGGCCCGGAATTGGATTCGCCCGCCCGGAAGTGGCTCGAAGCGGCGACAAAACCGCTCTGAAACTTTTCTCCATTCAGCGCAAAAACCCTGTCGAAAATCCTGTTTTTTCGGGATGTTGGCGCGCGCCTGCACGTGGCCCGTCGTGGCTACAATTCGATTTCTTCATTTTCTTCAACGCGTCAGGCGATTTTTCTATTATCATTTATCATCTCTTGATTCGGGCGTGTTGCGGCCCAGCGCGGCATTGCCCCTGACGACTTCCCGATCGTGCGCCTGGCGTGCGGCGCCCTTTGGGGCTGCAATTTAGAATTTGGAGCGTTTCATGACCGCGAGCAGCACTCTGCCCGCTCCAAACCTCATGCCCTTAATGCGCTACCGCGATCTCGCGGAAGCAATGGGCTGGCTCGAGGGGGCATTCGGTTTCGAAAAGCAGATTGCCGTCTCGGACAGCGACGGCTCGGTCATCTATGGCCAGATGACCTATCGCGGCAGCCTCATGATGATGGGCGCCGTTCGCGATACCGATCTCGACAAGCTCATGCGCCAGCCCGACGAGGTGGGCGGGATCGAGACGCAGAGCTGCTATCTCGTCGTCGACGACGCGGACGCGCATTACGCGCGCGCCCAGGACGCCGGTGCGGAGATCGTGCTCGAGCTCAAGAGTGACGGGCTCGGCCGGCGTGGTTATTCCTGCCGCGATCCGGAAGGACACATCTGGAATTTCGGCACGTACAATCCCGGTAAAGGGCTGACCATGACGGTCGCCGCTCCGCTCGCCGCGGCGGAGGAGGAGGAGCCCGAAGACGACATCGAGCCGGCGCCACGCCGTGGGCATCGCATGCTCATGGGTATCGTTGGATTGATCGCCGCGATCGGTGTTGCGGGCTGGTGGATGACACCTGCCGGAGAGGGCAGCCTCACCCAGCGTATCGCCACGATCGCCGGCCATCAGTCCGCGATCGAAGCCGAGCGCGCCTATGCGGAGCTTGCCAAGGTACGGGCCGAGAAGCGCAAGGCAGAAGAGGCGGCGGAAGCATCCAGCGCGGCGCTCGAGACCGAGCGGGCGCGCCGGCTCGCTCTCGAGACGAACTCGGGCAGCGCCGTGGACAAGCTCGCCGAGCAGGAGCACGCACGGAAGACCGCGGAGAAGGCCATCGCGACGCTGAGGGACGAACTCGAGCGTACGCAGGACGAGCTCGAGCGGGCTGTCGAGGCCAAGCGGATCGCCGAGGAGAAGCTCGCGGTCAAATCGGCAGCCCAGCCCGCTGCTCCGGCACCCGATGCGCAAAGCACGGCCGCGGCTTCTCAGCAGAGCATGCCGGCGCCGAGCAATATCGAGACCTCGGCTACGCGCCCGGCAGCCGAGGAGATATCCGATCGCGATGAGGACGACGAGGCCGAGGCGCGGATCCCAAACCAAAAGGCAGACCGGCCCCGCGCGCGCGTCGTCCAAAAGCGCAGATATGTCGCGCGGAAAAAACTTCCGAACTACGTGCTCGATATGCGCGGCGTCTGGCCCTACGAGAGCTGGTCGAACTGAACCGCGGCGGGCGGATGCTTGCCGCTTGAGCCAGCTCAATTTCGAGTCTGCTTTTCCTGTTCCTGTCGGAACAGCGCCGCTTCCTTTTCTTCCGCACCTTTCGTGACGCATGTGTTGCAGGTGCCGCAAACGCGGCGCCGCAGCCTTGTTCGACCGTGTGGCCTCGCCTGATGCGCGGCACCGGCTCGGAGCCTTGCGAAACGACAGAAAGGAACGCGGCCATGTCCTCGAAATCCTCAACGCTCTTCCTCAGCGTGCTGATCGGCGCAATCGGCCTACCAGCGAGTTTCGCCGCGGCGAACCCTTATGGAAGCGGGCACGGAACCGCGGCCGTGCAGCAGGCTTCGGACGCCACGGCTGCGCAGAAAAAGAGGGCCGCCGCTCTCGCCCTGAAGAAGAAAAAGCAGCAGCAGCGATCTGCGACGGCGGCAGCGGTTCGGGCCAAGAAGGCCAAGGAGCTTGCAGCGAACAAGCCGCAGCAGGCGAGCAAAAAGAAGAAATGGTACGAAGACGACCGCGACCGCGGGCTCGACGTGGCGGCCAAGTATGCGCCCGACACCATCGCGCGCGTGCGGGAGCGCAAGCACATCGCCAAGGGCGACACAGTGCGCACCGGCAATGGCAAGACCGGCTGGCAGCATTATCTGGACAAGTACTATTCGCGCTGAGCCGACAAGCTCAGCCCTTGATGAGGGCGAGCCATTCGTCCTCGGTCAGGATCGTGACGCCGAGCTTTTGCGCATTGGTGAGCTTGGAGCCGGCGTCGGCCCCGGCAATCACGTAATCGGTCTTGGATGACACCGAGCCCGACACCTTTGCGCCGAGCCGCTCGGCCTGCGCCTTGGCCTCGCTGCGCCCCACGCGTTCGAGCTTGCCCGTGAAGACGACCGTCTTGCCCGTGACTGGCGAGGAAACGGCCGCCGGGCGCTCGTAGGGGCTGGGGCTGACATACTGCAGCAGATCGTCGAGGGCCGCGACGTTGTGCGGCTCGGAGAAGAAGTCGACGAGCGCGTCGACAACGGTCTCTCCGATACCCTCGATATCGTCGATATCGCGGTAGGCCTCGCTGTCCTTGCCATCCCGCGCCGCGGCCTCGGCGGCGGAGCGGAACGCCTCGAAGGTGCGAAACGCCCTGGCGAGATCCTTGGCCGTCGTTTCACCGACGTAGCGGATGCCGAGCGCGAAGATGAAGCGGTTGAGCGCGATCGCGCGGCGGGCCTCGATGGCGCGAAACAGCTTCTCGACCGACTTCTTGCCGAAGCCCTTACGCTCGGCGAGCGGTGCCGCGCTCGCCTGGTCGCGCGCTTCAAGAGTGAAGATATCGGCCGGCTGGCGGATCAGGCCCTCCTCGAAGAACAGTTCGATCTTCTCCTCGCCGAGGCCCTCGATGTCGAAGGCAAGGCGCGAGACGAAGTGCTTGAGGCGTTCCTTGGCCTGGGCCGGACAAATGAGGCCGCCCGTACAGCGGCGCACGACGCCACCGGCGCCGGGACTTTCGTCCGCTTCGCGCACGGCGTGGCTGCCGCATACGGGGCAGACTTTCGGGAAAACGAAACTCTTGGCGCCAGCGGGCCGCTTCTCGACGAGCACGCGCACGATCTGCGGGATGACGTCGCCGGCGCGCTGGACCACGACGGTATCGCCGATGCGGATGTCCTTGCGCGCGATCTCGTCCTCGTTGTGCAGGGTCGCGTTCGAGACCACGACACCGCCCACGGTCACGGGCTCGAGCTTCGCGACGGGCGTCAGCGATCCCGTGCGGCCGACCTGGATTTCGATGTCGCGCAACACCGTCACGGCCTGCTCGGCCGGGAACTTGTGGGCGATGGCCCAGCGCGGCGAGCGCGATACGAAGCCAAGGCGATCCTGGTAGTCGAGGCGGTTCACCTTGTAGACGACACCGTCTATGTCATAGCCGAGGGACGCACGTCGCTCCCCGATCTCGCGATAGAAGGCCAGCATTCCGTCAGCGCTCTCGCAAACCCGCATCAACGGATTGACGGGCAGGCCCCAGTTCGCGAACGCCTCGACCATACCCTTCTGCGTGTCGGCCGGCATCTCCGACATCTCACCCCAGGCATAGGCGAAGAAGCGCAGCGGCCGCGACGCCGTAATTGCTGAATCGAGTTGGCGCAGCGAACCGGCCGCCGCATTACGCGGATTCGCGAATACCTTACCGCCGCTCTTAGACTGGGCGGTATTCAACTGGGCGAAGTCGGCGTGGCTCATGTAGATCTCGCCGCGGATCTCGGCGACGGACGGCACCTTCCTGCCGGCGAGCTCCGCCGGGATCTCGAGGATGGTCCGTACGTTGGCGGTGACGTTCTCGCCCTCGGTGCCGTCGCCGCGCGTTGCGGCCTCGACGAAGTGCCCGTCCTGGTAGCGGATCGAGATCGACAGACCGTCGATCTTTGGCTCGGCCGTGATCGCCAGCGAGTCGTCAGCCTTGAGCGACAGGAAGCGGCGAACACGCGCTGCGAACTCGGCCACCTCCTCGTCTTCAAAGGCGTTGCCGAGGGACAGCATCGGCACACGATGGCGTACCTTGGCGAAGGTCTCGGCGGCGGGCGCACCAACGCGGTGCGAGGGGCTATCGGCGCGCGCGAGCTTCGGGAAACACGCCTCAATGGCGTCATTGCGACGGCGCAGCTCATCGTAGTCTGCGTCGGAGATCTCCGGCGCGTCGGACTGATAGTAGAGCTGGTCGTGATGTTTGATCTCGGCGGCCAAGCGCTCGAGCTCGGCGGCAGCCTCGCGCTCGCTCAGCTCGGAGACGGGGGGGAGTTTTGCCTGCTTCCTGGCCATGACGGCTACATAGCGGATAAGCGATGCGGACGCACGCTCAAGCAATCGGTCGCGAAATGGAGGTTAGTAAGAAGAAACCCAGGATTTCTGTTTGAGCCTCAGCCCGGGCCGCCGAGGGAGAACTTCGGCACCGCCTTCCAGGCCTTCGTGATCCAGGAATCGTTGCTCTGCGACGGTGCCAAGCCGTCGCTCTGCAGGAGCGCGTAGGCGTCCCTGTACCACTTCGACTGCGGGAAGTTGTGGCCCAGCACGGCCACGGCCGTCTGCGCCTCGTTGGTGACGCCGAGCGCCATGTAGCACTCGGTGAGGCGCATCAACGCCTCCTCGACGTGAGCCGTCGTCTGGTAGTCCGTCACCACCGTCTTGAAGCGGTTGATGGCCGCGACGTAGTTCTTTTCGTTCATGTAGTAACGGCCGACCTCCATCTCGGAGGCCGCGAGCGTATCCTCGGCGATGCGGATGCGGTTGTCCGCGTCGCGCGCGTAGCTGCTGTCGGGATAGCGCTCCTTCAGAATGCGGAGCTGGTCGAGCGCCTTGCGCGTGGCTTGCTGGTCGCGGTTGGCGGTCTTGATGTCGTCGAAGTACGAGGACGCGATGATGTGGTGCGCGAGGGGCGCGTCCTTGGTGCCGGGGTGCATGACAGTGTAGCGCTCGGCGGACGCAATCGCCTCCGGCGTCTTGCCGGCCTTGTAGTATGCGTAGGCCGCGAGCACGATGGCGCGGCGCGCTTCCGCCGAATAGGGATGCGAGCGATCGAGATCCTCGAACTTCTTCGCCGCTGCGTCAAAGCTTCCCTTGTTCATCAGGGCATCGGCGTCGGCGTACATCTTCTCGGGCGGGTCGGAATTGAGGATGCTGGTGGCATCCGACGAGGATGCGCAGCCGCCGAGCGCCAGCGCGGCGCCGCCCATGGCACAGCAAAGAAAGGCCGTGGCCCAACCCGGCGTCTTGCGCATCAAATTGGCGTACTCCCCAGTCGACAAGCCGACCACGCCGGCTGCGGCGCTCGATCAGGCTCTAGCATACTCCAGAGCGGGTCTGAAGCCGCCTCGCCCCGCAACACGAGCCCTTCCACCGTAAGTTCACAATGTGGTTGATGTGAGGCCCGAGCGCTGTCTCCAGCACAGAAGCACACGGAAAGCGGCTGGATAAACAAGCGCTTGCCTCGACCTGTTGATGGTCGAGGCTCAGCCTACTGACGACGCAGCGCGTGAAGAAGATGTTGCCGTTACTCGGCGGCGACGGCGACGGCGACCGGCGTGTGCACGAAGGGAACCGTGCGGGGCTCGCGGACGCGCGGAGCCTGCACGATGGACCAAGCCGAGCTGTCCTCGAGCAGCTTCTGCAGCACCAGCGAGTTGAGGCGATGGCCGCCCTTGACCGAGCGGTAGGCGCCCAGAATGGGGTGGCCCGAGAGGCTGAGGTCGCCGACGGCGTCCAGCATCTTGTGGCGTACGAACTCGAGCGGGTCGCGCAGGCCTTCGCGGTTCATCACGCGATCATCGCCGATGGCGACGGTGTTGGTCAGGTTGGCGCCGAGGGCGAGGCCGGCCTTCCAAAGGCGCTCCACGTCGCTCATGAAACCGAATGTGCGGGCGTTGGCCAGCTCGTTACGGAAAACGCCGGGGCTCATCTCAAGAGCCAGACGCTGCTGACCAATGATCGGCGACGGGAAATCGATCTCAACGTCCAGGTGGAAACCGGAGTGCGGAGACAGCTCGCCCCAGCAGCCACCTTCCTCGACGCGGATGGTTTTCAAAACCTTGAGGAAACGGCGCGGAGCGGGAAGCTCGCGGATACCGACCCGGTCGATCGCCTCAACGAACGGCGCCGAGCTGCCGTCCATGATCGGCACTTCCTTGCTGTCGATCTCGATGAGGCAGTTGTCGATCTGGAGGCCGCGGAGGGCGGCGAGAAGATGCTCGACGGTGGAGACGGTCGTGCCGTCCTCGTTACCAATGACCGTGCAGAGCGTGAGATTCTTGACGTTGCAGACTTTAGCGGGGATCTCGGCAGTCACGCGACCGCGTTTCATAACCACAAAGCGGAGGCCAGTATCAGCCCCTGCCGGATGCAGGGTGACCGAAACTGGCGCTCCGCTGTGCACCCCCGTGCCGTGGACTTGGATCCCCTGAGCGATCGTCGTCTGTCGCGCGCCAATGAATCGATTCGACATGCTGCGCCGTCCCTCGATATCTTTTTGGCGACCCACCCTTACGGGTAGTCTGCCACCCCACCCCGATCGTTCGCCCCGCTCACCTCAATCCCCGTGACGACTGCCGTTTGGGCAGTCAGGTGAAGCGGTTGTCTGTGCGAAACCGTCGTTGTTAAGAAACGATAGCCCCCGTCCCTTCGTGGTACAAATCACGCTTTCTTACGTTGTGTTACGTGCAAAGCGCGCCCGGGAAGAGGCGAGGGCGGGTGGCCGCCCTACTTGCGTCTTTCCTTGAAAAATACAGGAATTTCAGAGGCTTGGTTTTCACGCGCATGCGGATCAACTGCATGCGGATAGTCGGGGTTATGGTGACGCTCGCCGCCGGCCGCTGAAGCTGCACGCCTTTGATCCGCGTAGGGATCGTGAGACTCACGTTGGCGCGGCACCGAATCATTGGCCCCACGGACGCGGCCGGTGATGCGCTCGAACAGCCCCAGGCGCCGCCTGGGCTCGGCCTGCCGCGGCAGGTACTGGCCGTGGGTCGGATGATACGCCTGCTGAGGCTGCGCGTAGGCAGCCTCGTGCCCGTCGTCCTGGTGGTGGTACGGCTCGGCCTCGTGCGGATAAGCGGCGGGATCCGGCATGCGCTGCGACGGCGCCATCCCGCGGCGAACCTCCGAGGGCGGCTGCGGCGTAAACGCGCCATCTTGGTCGTGAGCCTGGGGAACGGTCTTGGGCAGCGGCGGCGGCGTCGCGGGAAGCTGCGGCGGGCCTTCCTCGATCATGACGTTGCCCGGTCCTCTCCACGGCCCGCCCTGGCTGCGATGGGCATCCTGCGGCGGGGCTCCGCGGCCACGCGGCGCAGCCTGCGGCACGGGCGGCGGACCGCCGGCCGAGCTGCCGTGCTGGAGGGCCTCGCTCAGGCGCTGCTGCAGATCGTGGACGCCGCTGCGATGGTCGCGCGTGTCGGGGATGAAGCTTCCCTGCGAGCGCGCCTGCTGCTCTGCGGCGTGCACAGCTTCGGCGGCCTTCATGCCGCGCGACCAGTCCTCGGCAGGCGCAGGCGGCGCACGCTCAATCTCGCCAGGGCGTGTCATACCGGAAGCCACGATGGAGACGCGAATGCGATCCCCAAGCGCGGCGTCGTAGGTGGCGCCGACGATGATGTTGGCTTCGGGATCCACTTCCATGCGGACGCGGCTTGCAGCCTCGTCGACGTCGTAGAGTGTCAGATCCGGGCCGCCCGTGATCGAAAGCAGAAGCCCCTTGGCGCCGCGCAGCGACACCTCGTCGAGCAACGGATTGGAGATCGCCTCCTCGGCAGCAATCGTGGCGCGGCGCTCACCCGCAGCTTCGCCGGTACCCATCATGGCCGTGCCCATGCCCGTCATGACGGTGCGCACGTCGGCGAAATCGAGATTGATCAGACCTTCCTTGAGGATCAGATCGACGATGCAGGCGACGCCCGAATAGAGCACCTGATCGGCCATCACGAAGGCTTCCGAGAACGTCGTCTTCTCGCTCGCGATGCGAAACAGGTTCTGGTTCGGGATAACGATCAGCGTGTCGACAAAGTTGCGCAGCTCGGCAACGCCCGCCTCGGCGATGCGCATGCGGCGCGCGCCCTCGAACAGGAACGGCTTCGTCACGACGCCAACGGTCAAAATACCGAGCTCGCGCGCCACGCGCGCGATGACGGAGGCTGCGCCGGTCCCCGTGCCGCCGCCCATACCGGCGGCGATAAAGACCATGTGCGAGCCTTTGATGTGGTTACGAATATCCTCGATGGCTTCTTCGGCCGCGGCCTCGCCGATCTCGGGGCGGGAGCCGGCCCCGAGGCCTTCGGTCAGCTCGGCGCCGAGCTGAATTCTATACTCGGTGCTCGCAGCAGCGAGTGCCTGGGCATCCGTGTTCGCGACGATGAAATCGACCCCGGAGAGGCCGGTCGCGATCATGTTGTTGACGGCATTGCAGCCGGCTCCGCCAACACCGACGACGGTGAGCTTTGGCCTCAGGTCCGTGATCGGCTGGTGCTGACCTGTGATGCTCAATTTCGCCCCCGTTCACGCGAGGGAGGTGCCTTTGCAGCGCGGCTCCCCGGCATCTCGCACCAACCCGGCCCTTCGCCGAGCGCTTCGCTCAAAATCCTTCTCGCAACCACGAGCCCACCCGCTTCAGATAGCTCTCCGGCTCAGCATCGCGGTTGCGGTAAACCCGCCGACCGGCTTCCCCCTGCGTTTCCGCAACGAGCAACCCGACGACGGTCGAGAACGCGGCACTCGAAAGCGCAGGTGGCAATCCGGGGATCGCCTGCGGTCCTGCTACGCGCACCGGCCGCCCCAACTCAGCGGCCAACAAATCACCCAAACCAGTCAACTGGCTGGCGCCGCCCGTCAGCACGAGGCTGCGGCCGGCATAGGACGTCATCTCGCTCTCGTCCAAGCGTTGCCGGATGTAATGGCCAATGGCCGTCACACGCGGCCGGATGACCTCGGCAAGCTCGGCCTTCGTCATGTGGAACAAGATGCCGTCATCGTCGCCGGCGGACGGATACGTGAAGGCATCGTGCTCATCAGACGGAGCGCAGACCACTGTGCCATAAAGCGCTTTGATTCGCTCGGCTTCCGCAAGGGGCGTATGCAACGCGCGAGCGATGTCGAACGTGATCTGGGTGCTGCCCATCGGGGCAGCGCAGGCATGAACGAAGCGGTCCTCGGCGAACATGGCGAGGCTCGTCGTGCCGGCGCCGATATCGACGACCGTGACACCGAGGCGGCGCTCATCCTCGCTGGCCACCGCCAGGGCGCTGGCGTACGGGGCCGGCACATGGCTCGCGACCTCAAGGTAGCAGCGCCCGACCACCATCATCAAATTACGCAGCGGCGCCTCGTCGGCGGTGACGGCGTGCAGGTCGAACGCCAGCTCACGAGCCGCCATGCCGCGGGGGTCGCGGAAGCCCGGCGTGCCATCGAGGCGCAGGGCGACCTCGTTCATGTGCACCAGCGCGCGGCCGCCTTGCTCGACGTAAGCCTGACCGGCGGTCATCAACCGGCGGACGTCGGCCTCGCCGACGACACCATTCGGAACATCGACCCGGGCGGTGAAGTTGTGCGACTTGAGGCGCCCGCAGGACACCGCGACGTGGACCTCGGACAGCTCTATGCCGGCCATGCGCTCGGCTTCCGCGATGGCCGAGCGAGCGGCTCCTTCGGCGCGGTCGAGGTCAATGATGACGCCGCCCTTGACGCCCTCGGCACGCTGCTGGCCGGCGCCGATCACGCGCAAACCTGCAGCAGGCCCCACCTCGGCGATCAGGCAGGCAATCTTGCTCGTGCCGATGTCGAGGACACCCGTTACGCGCCTCGACCCGCCAGTCCGCCGCTTTGACTTTTCCCGCGCCATGCTGCCCCTCTGCTCTATGAGCCGGTCTCGGTGGGCGTACCTGACGGCGCATTTGCGTCAGGCTCTGGGCGGATGGCGACGCGGCCGGGGCCGCGGAAATCGAGCGTCGTACGGCCTGAAGACACCAGATTGGCAAGGCCTGCGTCACGCGTGAGTTCTTCGAGGGCGCCAACCTCGTCGTCGGCGGGGAGTTCGAGCGTGGTGGCGTTATCGAGCTTGAGCCGCCAACGGCGCTCCGAGACGCGTTCAGCTTCGGTGAGGCGGGATGCAACTTCGGGATAGCGAGCAATTGTATCCAGCAGAGATGCCGCTTCCGAAGCTGCTCCTTCTCCGGCGAAGCGCGGCAGATCCGGCAGCGCGTCGCGATTGACTGCGCCGAGAACACGGCCCGTCTTGTCGATCAGGTAGAAGCTGCCCGTGCGCGACCAGAGCGCATACGGCTTGCGTTCGGTAACGCGGATATCGAGGCCTCCGGGATAGACGCGCGTGATCTCTGCGGTGTCGATCCAGGGCAGGCGCTCGATGCGCGCTTTGACGGCGGCGGTATCGAGCGCGCCGAACGTGCGCACGTTGCCGAGGTCAAGCGCGTCGAACACATCGCGGTCGTAGCTGAAACGATGGCCGACGAGGGTGACCTGGTCGATGCTGAAACCGAGCGTGCGCGCGATACGCTCCTTATCCGGCACGTAGCCTGTCTTGCGGAGCGTTTCCTCTGCGGCGCCAAGGGCGAGACCGATCGCGAGCGCGCCGATCAACAGGCGGGCTCGGCTCGGGCGCAGGCCGAGGAAAGCCGCCGCCTTGCGCGGCGCGGGCTTCAAGTCGTGACTGGGTGCATGCCGGGCTGCGCTCTGTGCCCCGCGTCGTGTCGTCCGGTTCTGGCCTACCTCGAACAACTCGCGTCCTCGACGATCCATCGCGCGAGCTCGCCAAACGACCAGCCCGCATATGCCGCCAGCTCGGGAACCAGCGAGGTCCCGGTCATGCCCGGCTGCGTATTCACCTCAAGGCAGATCAGCTCGCCGGTCCCCCCTGCCGTGTCGTCGAAGCGGAAGTCCGCACGCGACACACCACGACAGCCGAGCGACGCATGGGCCGCCAACGTGTATTTCCGGATCGATTGGTAAACATTCGGTAAAAGTTGTGCCGGCAGCTCGTGGCGCGAGCCGCCCGGGGCGTACTTGGCCTCGAAGTCGTAGAAGGCCAGCCCCTTCTCGGGCACGATCTCGATCACCTCGGTGACGAAGTCGCCGATGACGGCGCAGGTGAGCTCGCGCCCCGGGATGAAGCGCTCGACCATTACGGTCTGCTCGGCCGGGCCACCGTCGCGGATCAGCCGCGCCCAATCGTTGGTGCCGTTGCGAACAATAACGACGCCGACGCTCGAGCCTTCGTCGACGGGCTTCACGACATACGGCGGCGGCAAAGCGTGCGCGGTTGCAGCCTCTTCGCGCGTGACGAGCCTCGCGTCGGCGACGGGAACGCCGGCGGCGCGCATCACCGTCTTGGCGTTCTCTTTGTGCATGGCGAGCGCCGACGAAAGGACGCCCGAATGCGTATAGGGAATCGCCATCGTCTCCAGGATGCCCTGGATGCAGCCGTCCTCGCCGAAGCGGCCGTGCAGCGCGTTGAAGCAGACATCCGGGCGGACTTCCCCAAGGCGGGCAGCAACGTCGCGTTCGGCGTCAATGCGCGTCACGCGATAGCCCTCGCCTTCGAGCGCGGCTGCGACGGCCTCGCCGGAGCGCAGGCTGACGCTGCGCTCCGCAGATAGGCCGCCCATCAGCACCGCCACGTGTTCGAACGTGCGCTTCGGCGCCTCGCCGAGGGTGTTTCCGCTCTTCATGCTCCAACACCCTCGGCCTTTTTTTGATCGTGCTTCCGGTCGGAAAACCAGTGACCACTTTTCCGGAAGCACTCACTATTCGTCATGAGTCCACGGCCTCCGCCAGCGCCTCACCCACCGGGCGGCCTTCCTTGGGTAACCCAAGACGGATGATTTCCCATTCGAGCGTCACGCCCGCGTTCGCCTTGACGCGCGCACGCACTGTCTCGCCGAGGCGCTCGATGTCCTCGCCGGTGGCGCTCTGGTTGTTGATCAGGAAGTTGCAGTGCTTCTCCGAGACCTGCGCGCCCCCGACGCGGAAGCCGCGACAGCCGGCGTCATCGATCAGCTTCCAGGCGCTGTTGCCGGGCGGGTTCTTGAACGTCGAGCCGCCGGTGCGCTCCTTGATCGGCTGGTTCTGCTCGCGATAGTCGGCGACCTCTTCCATGGCGCGCAGGATGTCGGCCGGCTCGCCGGGCGTTCCCTGGTACAGCGCCTCGGTGAAGATCCAGTTGGCCGGTACGCCACTGTGACGATAGGTGAAGCCCATACCCTCGAGCGTCAGCATGTGGATGTTGCCATCGGGGTCAACGGCACGTGCCTCGACTAGCACGTCCTTGGTCTCGGAGCCGTGGGCGCCGGCATTCATGCGCAACGCGCCGCCGATGGAGCCGGGGATGCCGCGATAGAACGCGAGCCCCGCGATGCCGGCGTCAGCCGCGGCGCGCGCCACCTTCACATCGGGCACGGCGGTGCCGGCGCGTAGCCTGTGATTTGGCTCGACCTTGATCTCGGAAAACCCGCGGCCCAGGCGAATGACGACACCAGGCACGCCGCCGTCGCGCACGAGTAGGTTCGAGCCCAGGCCGATGACGAAAGCGGGCAGGTCCTTCGGCTTGTGCTTCAGGAAGTAGGCAAGGTCGGCCTCGTCGGCCGGCGTGAAGAGCACTTGGGCCGGGCCGCCGGCGCGGAACCACGTGATGTCTGCCAGCACGACGTTGGCCGCGAGCCGGCCGCGCAGCTCCGGCATGCGCTCGCGCAAATCTGCAGTGATGTCGGGAAAGCTCATGGCGAACCGATCACAGTGCGCTGCCGGCGCCGGCGCGGCGGGGCTCTGCCGCCTCCAGCCAGGCGGGAAGCGCGTGCGCCCATTCGGTCGAGTTGCCCGCGCCGAGCACGATCACGGTATCGCCCGGTCGGCAATGACGGTGGATCAGAGGCACCAGCTCGTGCGGGTCGTTGACGGTGGCGACGGCCCCGTGCCCCGCGGCGCGAATGCCGTCCGCAAGCGATCGCGCGTCGATGCCGTCGATCGGCGCCTCGCCTGCGCTGTAGAGTGGCGTCACGACCACGCTGTCAGCGGCG
This sequence comes from Hyphomicrobium sp. CS1GBMeth3, assembly GCF_900117455.1. Lineage (NCBI taxonomy): Bacteria > Pseudomonadati > Pseudomonadota > Alphaproteobacteria > Hyphomicrobiales > Hyphomicrobiaceae > Hyphomicrobium > Hyphomicrobium sp. CS1GBMeth3. Next base: position 2,091,213 of record NZ_FPHO01000003.1, on the reverse strand, counting down.
CGGAAACACGCCGAAAATTCGCGGAAGAGGTCGCGCACGCGAGTATAGCGATGCGGCTCGACCACGGCCATGATGCGGCCGCGGGCGCCGGCGCGCGCCGCTTCGAGAACGGCTGCGATCTCGGCGGGGGGATGGCCGTAGTCGTCGTAGACGTCGACGCCGTTCCAGGTGCCCGTGAGCTGGAAACGGCGCTTCACGCCCGAGAAGGCGGCGAGACCCGAGCGGATCACGTCGTCGGGGATGCCTGCTTCGGCCGCGACGGCGATGGCGGCGAGCGCATTCAGCGCGTTGTGGTGGCCCGGCATCGGCAGTGCCCAGCCGCGAATGGCGCGCGCGCCGCCCGCGACGCGCGCCGACAGGTCGGCGTCGATCAGAATGGCGTGGCCGTCGCTCACGACGTTGCGCAGCACGAGGTCGGCTTCCTCGCTCTTGCCGTAGGTCAGAACCGGGCGGCCATCGCGGCGCAGCCCAAGGCGGCTCACCATCTCGCGAGCGACGGGATGATCGATGCAGGTGACGACGAGCCCGTAGAACGGGATGTTGCGGAAGAAAGCCTCATACTCGCGGTGCATAACCTCGACCGAGCCGAAATAGTCGAGATGCTCGGGATCGATGTTGGTCACGACGCCGATCTCTGTCGGCAAGCGCGTGAAGGTGCCGTCACTCTCGTCGGCCTCGACGATCATCCAGCGGCCCTGGCCGAGGCGCGCATTCGAGCCCCAGGCGTTTATGATCCCGCCGGTGATGACAGTGGGATCGAGACGAGCGGTCTCGAAGATGGTGCTGATCAGCGACGTGGTCGTCGTCTTGCCGTGGGTGCCGGTGACGGAGACCGTCGCGTAAAGGCGCATCAGCTCGGCCAGCATCTCGGCGCGGCGGATGATGGGCAGGCCCTTGGCGCGAGCTGCTTCCAGCTCCGGATTGTTCGGCTTCACCGCCGTCGAGATGACGACCTGGCGGGCGCCCACGAGATTGATGGCATCGTGACCGACGAACACACGCACGCCCTTGGCGCGCAGGCGACGCACGTTGGCGCTCTCCTTCTGGTCGCTGCCTTGGACATCATAGCCCTTCGCGAGCAGGATCTCGGCGATGGCGCTCATGCCGATGCCGCCAATGCCGATGATGTGAAACGGCCCGATTTCGCGGGGCATCTGCATGCGTTTACGTCCTATGTCTGCCAAGTCGCGCTTGCACGTCGCGGCGATTGGCCTGGTCCTTCCTGAGCGCGGTGCTCATGCACGATCCTTGCCGACCACGTCCTCGACGAGATCGGCGAGCAACGCCACGGCGCCCGCTTGGCCCTGGGCCTTCGCTTTGGACGCCGCCACCCCCAACAGCTCCGGTTGCTCGAACAGACGTGCGAGCTCCGTAGCCAGGCGCTGCGGAGACAAGTCCTTCTGCTCGATACACCAACTGCCCCCCGATTCGGCAAGATTGGTCGCGTTCTCAAGCTGATCACTGTCGAGAGAATGCGGCAAAGGTACGAGGATCGACGGGCGGCCGATGACAGCCAGCTCGGCCACGGACGAGGCGCCTGCGCGCGCAATGACCAGGTGGGCTTCTGCGAGCTTCTGCGGCAAGTCTTTGAAAAACGGTGCGATCTCGGCGTCGATGCCGGCTGCGGCGGTCTGCTCCGTGACGGCTGCGACGTCTTCCGGCCGCGCCTGCTGCACGAGCTTCAGGCGCTTGCGAAGAGGCTCCGGCAGGCTCGCGAGCGCGGGCGGTACGGCCTCCGAGAAAAAGCGGGCGCCCTGGCTGCCGCCGAACACGAGGAGCCTTAGCGGGTCTTCGGGCCCGAGTGGCGGGTATGGAATTTTGGCCGCCTCGATGACGACATCGCGCACCGGGTTGCCGGTGAAGCGGGCTTTGTCCGCGAGCTCACCGTCCAGCTTTTTCGTCTTGCGGAACGAGGTCGCGACGGCGGCGGTACGGGACGCAAGCGCGCGGTTGGCGCGCCCCAGCACGGCATTCTGCTCGTGGATGATCGCCGGGATGCCCAGGAGACGGGCAGTCAGCAGCGGCGGGATGGTCGGATAGCCACCGAATCCGATGACCGCGCCCGGCTTCAGCTCGCGGAGCAGCGTCCGGGCTTTCAGGACGCCGCGCAGCAACGTGAAGCCAGCACGCGCGAGCGCGATCGGGTTCTTCTTGCTGCCGGGCGTGGCGGACGGGAGCTGATAAACCGCGCGCGCCGGGAAGCCCGTGCCGTAGCGATCGCCGCGCATATCGGTCACGAGGTCGACGGCGTGGCCGCGGCGGCCTAGCTCCTCGGCCAGCGCGAAGGCCGGAAACAGATGCCCGCCGGTACCGCCGGCTGCGAGAAGGATCGGGGGCGGCTCACGCGTCACGTTCTGGTCTCACCGGTGGCTCCGAGGCTTGGCAGGCTCGGCATCAATGGGGGCTTTTTGAGGCGGTCGGCGTCGGCGCGGCGCCGTGTCAGGGCGAGCAGCATGCCGAGCGTCAGCGACACGGCGAGCATGGAGGAACCGCCCGCCGAGAGAAACGGCAGCGTCATGCCCTTGGCCGGCAGCAGGCCGACGTTGACGCCCATGTTGATCAGAGCCTGGAAGCCGAACATCAGCGCGAGGCCGACGACGGCAAGGCGGGTCGGCAGCTCCGGCTCGCTTTCGGCGTGGCGCAGCGCGCGCAGCACGATGAATGCAAAGAGCGCAAGCAGCGCGAGGCAGGCGAGCGCGCCGTACTCCTCCGCGACGACGGCGAAGATGTAGTCGGTGTGGGCATCGGGCAGCGCGGTCTTGATGGTGCCTTCGCCGGGACCGCGGCCGAGGAAGCCGCCTTCGACGAACGAGCGGATGGCGCGGTCGCCCTGGCTGAAGTCTCCGGTCTGCGGATTGAAGAAGCGATCGATGCGCTGCGTCACGTGCGGAAAATAGAGGTACGCGCCGTAGAGGCCGACGCCGCCGAGCAGCACGGCAACCGCCGTCCCGCGCAGCATGACGCCCGAGACGAACAGCATGACGATCCAAACGCCCGTGACCAGCAAGGTCTGGCCGACGTCGGGCTGCACGACGAGCAGCCCCGCCATCAGCAGGAACAGGAGGAAGGCGAACGTCAGCGCCGGCATGTCCGGCCTGCGGCGCGACTCGGCCAGAAGCCAGGCCGCAACGACGACGAAAGCGGGCTTCGCGAACTCCGACGGCTGGATCGAGTGGCCCTCGATCGTCAGCCAGCGGCGGGCCCCGTTGATCTCCTCTCCGGTGACGTAGACGGCGATCAGCCCCGCCATTGCGACGGCGAGCACGAGCAGGGACAGGCGGCGTACGTGGGCCGGATCGAGCAGAGAGACCGCGAGCATCAGCATGACGCCCGCCACTGAGAACACGACGTGGCGCTCGACGAAATAGTAGGCGTGGAAGCCCTTCTTGACGGCCACGGCGGGGCTCGCCGCGAGCGACAGCACGATGCCGACGGCGACGACGATCATGACTGCGGAGAGCAGCACGTGATCGACGGTGAACCACCATTCGGACAAGCGGCTGCGGTCGGCGCGAGAGAACTTCATGAGCCCACCTCTTCGGGCGCCAAAGCGGCCACGAGCGCCTTGAAGGCGTCGCCGCGCACCTCGAAGTTGCGGTATTGGTCGTAAGAGGCGCAGGCGGGGGACAGCAGGACGACGGCCTCGGCTCCGGCTGCGCGTGCAGCGGCGGCGGCGCGGCGCACAGCCACGTCCAGCGTGCCGCAACGCTCATGCGCGACCGCGTCGCCGAAGGTCGCGGCGAATTCCTCCGACGCTTCGCCGATCAGATAGGCTTTGGCGACGCGCGGGAAATATGGGGCAAGCGTCGTGATGCCGCCCGCTTTCGGCTTGCCGCCTGCGATCCAGTAGATATTTTCGGGGAACGAGAGCAGCGCTTTTTCCGTCGAGTCTGCGTTCGTTGCCTTGCTGTCGTTGATGAAGTCAACCGAACCGATGCGGCGCACGACCTCGAGGCGATGTGCGAGACCAGGGAAGCTTCTCAGTGCGGCCTGGATATCGCCGTTCTCGCGAAAGCGCGCGGGCAGCGCTTCGACTGCCGCCAACGCGGCAGCGGCGTTCTGCCAGTTGTGGCTCCCGCGCAGGGTCGCAATGCCCTTGAGGTCGGCGCGCAGGGTTTCGCCGTCGTAGAGTTTCGCGTCCCGCGCGTAGATGCCGTTTGCGACAGGGCCTTGCACCGAGATGCGCCGCACGGTCGGTTTACCGCGCGCCTCCAGCGCCGTGGCGATCGCGGCGCACCAAGCATCGTCCACGCCGACGACGGCCGTTTCCCGTGCCTCTTCGACGAGGCACCGCTTGACCTCGGCGTAGTGCTCGACGGTGCCGTGGCGGTCGATGTGGTCGGGCGTGATGTTGAGCAGAATGGCGACGGTCGGGTTGGCGCCGGGCGCGAGATCGATCTGGAAGCTCGACAGCTCGAGCACGTGAATGCGGTTCGCGACCGGCGGCTCGAGCGTCAGCACGGCGCGGCCGATGTTGCCGCCCATCTGCACATCGTTGCCGAACTCGCGCAGGATGTGAGCGACGAGGGCCGTCGTGGTCGACTTGCCGTTGGTGCCGGTGATGGCGATGACCGGCGCGTCCGGGCAAACGGCGGCACGCTCGCGGAAGAAAAGCTCGACATCGCCGATCACCTCGACGCCGGCCGCTCTCGCCTTCTGAACTGTCCAATGCGGCTCGGGGTGCGTTAGCGGCACTCCGGGCGCCAGGACCAGGGCGGCAAAGTTCGACCAGTCGGCGGTTGCGAGATCGACCAGGGTCGCGCCAGCATCCCCGGCGCCCTTGCGCCCCGCCTCGCTGTCGTCCCACGCGGCCACGCGCGCGCCGCCCTCTTCCAGCGCGCGAATGGTGGCGAGACCGGAGGCGCCGAGCCCGAAGACGGCGACCGTCCTCTCGTTGAAGGTCGTCACGCGAATCATGGGCGCAAGCGTAGCTCAGTTCAGCGGAGCTTCAGAGTGGCGAGGCCGATCAGGGCCAGGATCACGGCGATGATCCAGAAGCGCACGACGACCGTGCTCTCCTGCCAGCCCTTCTGCTCGTAGTGGTGGTGCAGTGGGGCCATGCGGAAGACGCGCTTGCCCGTCAGCTTGTAGGAAGTGACCTGGATGATGACCGATAGAGTCTCGAGCACGAACAGGCCGCCGACGATGGCGAGCACGATCTCGTGCTTGGTCGCGACCGCGATCGCGCCAAGCGCGCCGCCCAAGGCCAGCGAGCCGGTGTCGCCCATGAAGATCATGGCGGGCGGCGCGTTGAACCACAGGAAGCCCAAGCCAGCGCCGATCAGGGCGCCGCAGATCACCGCCAGCTCGCCGGTGCCGGCGACGTGGTGGATCTGCAGGTAGCCCGCGAATTTCGCGTTGCCGATCAGGTAGGCGATGAGGCCGAAGGTTGCAGCGGCGATCATCACCGGCACGATGGCGAGGCCGTCGAGGCCGTCGGTCAGGTTGACGGCGTTGCCGGCGCCCACGATCACGAACATGCCGACGACCACATAGAGCGCGCCGAGGTCGATCAGGAACGTCTTGAAGAACGGCAATGCGAGCTTGCCGGCCAAGTCCGGCGTCGAAAGATCGACGATGAGGTAGACGGCGATAGCCGCAACCAGCATCTCGAGGCCAAGCCGCGCTTTGCCGCCGAAGCCGCTCGACTTCTGCTTCGTGACCTTGAGGTAGTCGTCATAGAAGCCGATGCCGCCGTATGCCAACGTGACCAGGAGCACGACCCAGACATAGGCATTGGAGAGGTCCGACCAGAGCAGCGTCGCGACGGTGACGCTCGCAAGGATCATGAGGCCGCCCATCGTGGGAGTGCCCTTTTTCGCGAAGTGAGACTGCGGACCGTCCTCGCGGATCGGCTGGCCCTTGCCCTGCTTCAGGCGCAACACGTCGATGATGCCAGGGCCGAACAACAGAACGAAGAGGAGCGCGGTGAATATGGCGCCGCCGGTGCGGAAGGTGATGTAGCGGAAGACGTTCAGGATACCGATCTGATCGCTGAAGCTCACGAGTTCGTAAAGCATGTCATCCCTTCCCCCCGCTCTGCGACGCTCCCCGCTCCGCGCGTCTCACCTTGCCGCACTCATGTTCCCCTCAAGGCCTCGGCGAGCGGTCCCATGCGGCTCCCGTTCGACCCCTTGATCATCACCACGTCACCCGGCGCCAGCGCCGCGAACAGCGGGTCGCGGAGCTCCTGCGACGACGGCGCCCAAGCACCCTGCCGGCTCGGCTCGAGGGCAGAGAAAAGATGCGCCATGTTCGGCCCACAGGCAAAGACCAGATCAGTACCCGCAGCGTCAACAGCTTCCTTGAGGGCGACGTGGTGGGTTTTCTCGTATTCTCCAAGCTCCAGCATATCGCCAAGCACGGCAATCCGGCGCCTGAAAGCGTCCCGCGGCACGGTGCCAAGCACGGCGAGGGCCGCCCGCATGGAGGCCGGATTGGCGTTGTAGCTCTCGTCGATCAGGAGAATCCGGCCGCCCTGGAAGGAAAGCTCGGTCCGCGTGCCGCGGCCGGGCGGCGGTGCGAGCGCCGCAAGCGCGGGCAGTGCTTCGTCGAGATCGCCGCCTGCGGCGTCGATTGCGGCAGCAACGGCCAGTGCGTTGCGGGCGATGTGGATGCCCGGCACAGCGACGCGCATGTGGACCTGGCGGCCGCCGACATCGACTTCCATGACCGTCCCCTCGGATGAGAGCTCGGCCACCTTGGGACGCACGTCGGCGCGCCCATCCTGGCCGAAGGCGACGACGCGGGCGCCTCTCGCCTCGGCACGTCGGCGCAGCAGCTCGAAATGCGGATTGTCGCGGTTGATGATGGCGGTGCCTCCCGGCTCGAGGCCGGTGAAGATCTCGGCCTTGGCCTCGGCGATGGCCTCGACACTTGGGAACTGCGCGAGGTGCACGGGCTCGACCGTCGTTATGATGGCCACGTGCGGGCGCACCAGGGCGACGAGCGGCGTGATCTCGCCGGCGTGGTTCATGCCGATCTCGAAAACGCCGAAGCGGGTCGTTGCGGGCATGCGAGCCAGTGTCAGCGGTACGCCCCAGTGGTTGTTGAACGACTTGTCGGCGCCGTGCGTCGGACCGAGGCGCGATAACGCGGCGCGCAGCATATCCTTGGTGCCGGTCTTGCCGGCGCTGCCGGTGACTGCAATGACACGCGCCTCGGGCGCGAGACGCGCGCGCGCCGCGCGGCCGATGTTCTCCAATGCCGACAGCGTGTCGCGCACGCGAATCAGGGGGCCGTCGTTCGGGCCGGGCTCGTAGGCTTCCGACACGAGCGCCGCCGCGGCGCCCGCTTTGAATGCCGCGCCGACGAACGCGTGGCCATCGCGCTGATCCTTCAGAGCGACGAACAGATCGCCCGGAGCGAGCGTACGCGTGTCGATCGAGATCCCCGCAATCGGCCGGCCATTGGCGCGCTCGGCGCGTCCTTTGGCGGCAGCAACGAGGTCCTCAGACGTCCACAAGTTTTCAGGCATCGGCCGGGTCACATGCGCCTCGCACGAGACGCCCTCTTTTTCTTTATGCTCAGGGGGTTAGTAAAGCTTTGTGCACACAGTCGTGGTCCGAGAAGGGTCTCACCGTCTGACCGACGATCTGGCCCGTTTCGTGACCTTTGCCTGCGACCAGCACGACATCCCCAGGCTGCATCAAGCGAACGGCGGCGGCGATGGCCTCGGCACGATCTCCGATCTCTTGAGCGCCCGGCGCGGCGGCTAAAATTTCGGCACGGATCGACGGCGGGTCCTCGGTGCGCGGGTTGTCGTCGGTGACGATGACGACGTCGGCCCGCTGTGCCGCGATGGCCCCCATGATCGGGCGCTTGCCGCGGTCGCGGTCGCCGCCGCAGCCGAATACGCAGATCAATTTGCCGGTTGCGAACGAACGTACCCCGTCGAGAGCTGCTTCCAGCGCCTCGGGCTTGTGCGCGTAGTCGACGACGGCGAGACCGCCGTTCCTTTCGCCGATGATCTCGAGGCGCCCTTTGACGCCGGTCAGCTCTGCGAGGGCAGGAATCACGACCCCTGCGTTCTCTCCCACTGCGAGCGCAAGTCCGATGGCGACGAGCGCGTTGGCAACCTGGTAGGTGCCGATCAGCGGCAGGCGCACTTCGTAAGTCAGCCCGCCGTGCTCGATGGTGAGGCTTTGCGCGAAGCCGTCGCGTGCGAGGCGTGCAAGCCGCACCGTCTCGCCAGCGGCGCCAACGGTGATGACGGGCAGGCCGCGTTTCTTTGCGACGCTCACGACGTCGGCCGCGCGGGGGCCGTCCACGTTGACGACGGCTGGGGCGCCATCGGGCAGCAGCTCCTCGAAGAGGCGCAGCTTGGCAGCCAGATAGGCTTCCGTGGTCGGATGGTAGTCGAGGTGGTCGCGACCGAGGTTGGTGAAAGCCGCCGCCGCGATGCGGACGCCGTCGAGCCGATACTGGTCGAGGCCATGCGAGGACGCTTCGAAGGCGAGGTGCGTAATGCGTTCGGCGGCCAGCGCAGCGAGCGTCTCGTGCAGCGTCACCGGATCGGGCGTGGTCAGCGAGCCGTAGACGGCACCGTCCGGCTTCACGACACCGATGGTGCCGAGGGATGCGGCGCGGTGCCCGGCGGCGGCGAAAAGCTGACGCGTGAACTCGGCGACCGAGGTCTTGCCGCTGGTACCGGTTACAGCGACGGCGATCTCGGGCTGGGCACCGTAGAAGCGCGCAGCCATCAGCGCCAGCGCGCGGCGCGGCTCCGGTACACGCAGCACTGGGACAGAGAGACCGCTCGGGATGTCTGCCGATTCGGCGGCCAGCACGACGACGGCACCTTTCGCGACCGCGTCGGCGATGAACTTCGTGCCATCCGCCTTGGTGCCAGCAAGCGCCACGAACAGCGCGCCCGGTACGGCGGCCCGGCTGTCGGCGGTGATGCGCGTGATGTCGACAGCTTCGACGTCCGCAGGCGCGGCGGCGATGCTGATATTCGTAGTGAGAGAGGAAAGGCGCATGTCGTCTCGGCCGGAGCGGAAGACTTTGTTGCTTCTAGATGCCGAACGGCCGAGCGTCAAACGCGACGCAGGTGGTTGTCGAATTCAGCGTCGGAGAACTTGAGATCGTGCGGGGCGGCGCCCTCGCCTTCGAAGCGCACGATGCCCTGGCCGGTGCTCATGGCGAAGTCCGACGAGCCATTCCCGGGTGTGACGCCGGAGCTGTCCTTTATGCTCACTTCGCGTACGATGCCGCCGTTCGCAGCGTCGAGATAGAGCACCTTGCCCGTGAGCGGGGCCGATGCGGCGAGCAGGCGGCCGTCTCCGTTGACGGCGACCGCGCCGATGTAGCCCTTGAGCGCGATGCCGAGCGCGTCGGCCGCCTCCGGCAACGCGATCGGGCGGTCGAGACCGACGCGGCCGACAAGCGCCGGGCACTCCTCGAGGCTGCCCTGCCATTGGGTGCCGAACCAGATGTCGCCCGTTGGGGTCTCGACCAGGTGGCGCAGCGAAAGCAAGTTGATCGCGGACGGTACGCCGTGACAAGCGCGCAGCGCGCCCGTCGCGGTGTCGATGAAGGCCACGTTCGGCTCCATCATCGCGACACCGATGCTCTCGCGGCCCGTTGCCGGATCATTGCCGAAGCCGCCATTGGCGACGGCGAGCGTGCGGCCGTCCGACAGCATGATCGCTTCGTGCGGGCCGACGCCGTAAGACGGAAACTCGCCAACTCGCTGCCAGCCACCGGTCGCGTCGTAGATGCCGATCATCCCGTCACCGGTATCGACGTTATGCTCCGTCGCGTAGACGAGGCGTCCATCGGGTGCGAAGGCGCCGTGCCCGTAGAAATGCCGGTCGGCGGGTGGCGCGAACACCTCTGGTTCGCCGCGGCCGTCGACATCGAAAGCGAGCGCGAAGAAACCCGGGCGACGGGCGAAGATCACGGCGCGGCGGCGGACGTGGTCGGCGGCGATGTCGTGGCCGCGGGCCGACATCGGGATCTCACGCAGGATGCGCCCATCCTCTGCGATGACGAGCACGGCGAAAGAGCCATCCGGTAGCCGCGCTCCCGAGGCGTAGAGCGCCAGACGCGCGACCTCGTCGGCCAGCCCTTCGGATGCGATCGCGTGGCGGGCGGCGCCGAGCGTCACCAAGGACCCGATCAGGAATTGCCGCCGGTCAATCGCCATCCAGCTCGTTAAACCCCATCACAATATCGGCGTTGGGCGCCAACTCCTTGACGATGATATTGCGAATGCCGCCGAGATCGAAGCGCATCTTGCGCAGCGCCCGCAGGTGCGCTTCCGACCCGCGCTCGTTGGCGCGCAGCTTGTCGAGGCGGGCGGCGTCGGCGATCAGGCTCTTCCACGCGTTCGGCAGGAAGCTCACCATCCAGGGCTTGTCGGCCGGAACGTAGGCGTCGAAGCCGATCGAATCGTAGAGCTCGTGCAAGGCTGCGAGCGAGGAGCGCAGATAGTCGTCGGTCGCGCCTGATGCCTCGAACGCCAGGCGCACGCGGCGTGGCGGGTTCGCCGTGACCGCCGTCAGCTCCGGAAGGATGAAGCGATCGCGGCAAAGCTCGAGACCCGTCGCGAGCGCCTTCGCGACCTCGCGCACGGTCTCCGTGGAATCCTTGTAGAGCAGGTTATCCGAACCTGGCCTCAGCATCTTGTTGCGGAAGCCGTCGCCGCCTTGCCAGCCGTCGCGAATCTCGCCGGCGACTGCGTGAAGGTTTGCTGCGATGGCCGACGCGAGCGCGCAGCGATAGCGGGCCGCCTCGTCGTCTCCCGCGCCGAGCGGCGTCTTCTCGTCGAACAGCAGGATCTCGAGCGCGGTCAGGCCCTGCACGGCGACGCTCTGGCGAGCGAGCGCGCCCGGCTCCAGCAGCTCCGGCTTCTTTGCCGCGAGCAGTGCTCTCAGCTGGCGCGAAGCAAAACCTCGCGGATCGGGCCAGAAGAAGATCCGCTCCAAGCGATGCTCGCGCGTTGCGGGGCCGAAGCGAACGAAGTCGAGACCGCCCCAGCTTTTCACCGTCTCGCGGAATGCGGTTGCGGCGGCCTTGCGCGCGGTCTCGTCTCCGTTCGTGGTGCAGACCGCGGCGACGGCGGAGGCGAGCGTGCCCGTGCTTTGCGCAAAACCTTCGACACGCGGCACGATGAAGGAATCGATTGTGTCACGCACCATCGTGCCGTGGGTTTTGCGGATCGGAAGCGCGTGTAGCGGTCCGGCGATGGCGAATGTCGCGGCCACCACGGAGGCGGCCGCCAGGATCTGGCTCGAGAACCGGGGGAACGTCACGCGAAGCTCCTCGGGGATGCGGTCAACGCCCCGGTGTTTATGCCTTGTGCTTGTGAAGCGAAAGAAGGAACCGTCGCGGCGCGGTGTCTCGCGCCCGCCCCGGCCTAGTCGACGAACTCGAAATCGGCGGCGGACGCGGTCCCGCGCTTCTGGCGCTGCTTCTGCATGTGCATCAGGCGCTCACGCGTCGAGAAGCTGCGGTAGGGGCATATCAGCCCCCGCGCCTCGAGATCCTCGAGTTTGGCGTAGATGATGTCGACCGCGAGCGGCGCGCATCCGCAGCATTGCATGCGCTTTTGCATGTAGCGGTAGACGACGCCCGGGGTCGGGATCGGGGCCTCGGGCTCGTTCAGGATGTCCAACAGCGCGAGCTCGATGTCGAAATCGGAGACTTGCTGGCAGGAACAAACGATCATGGGACTGCTTTCCTGCCGCCTTACTGCCTCAGCGCCATTTCGCGCGGCGCGGATGCGTAGGCCGCGGCGTTGACGATCAGGGCCGGCGGCAGCACCTGGTCGAGCCCGCGCATGGTGACGGCAAAGGTCTCGGCGTGGTGCACGACCTCGTCGATCAGCGAGCTCTCGATCAGCGCGAAGGCGCAAGCGCGCATGGCCGGGCAGGTGTTGTGCTGGCAGGCGGCGATCATCGACAGCGCCAGGCTCTCGTCGCGGCAGAAGCCGTCGCAATCGCCGTGCCGGACCTCGATCTCGCGCCGGGCCGCCGCGCTCACGGCGCGCACCCAGGCGGATAGCTCGGAGACGGCGGTACGGGCGGCGTTGGGGCCGAGCGCGTGCGAATAGATGCGCCAGGCGTCCTCCCAGCGGTCGATGTCGCCTGACTTGTAGCCGGCGACCCAATACCGGAAGCCCAGACCGATGAGGCGCTCGGCGCCCTGGGTTTTGGGTGCGACGTCCGACGAGATCTCAAGCGGCCGGAGCGCGTGGAGAGTTGCTCTACGCATGGCCAGCCTCCCGCCGCGAGGTGCCATATGCCGAATTGTAGGAGAAGCGCGTGTGAGCACGACAAGCGTGCACGACCCTCAAGGGGCGTAATTCGACAACCATCGTCCGACCTTCCTATTGTCGGGGTTCAAGGCCCCGAAAAGGAGATATGGGTACGGCGGCTCACAGCGAGCAGCCTTGCTCTTAAGCAAACGTTTTCGGAGCCCGGAGTCAAGTGTGCCAATGGCGCACTAGATCATTGGAATCATTCAAAAGATTGTTTTGAAGAGTTCCAAAGTAAAGAAGCTTTGATCAGCCGTGTCCAATCGGCTGACGGCGTGCACCGCTGCTGGCCACCGCCAACGGCTTCGCACGACGCGTTGTTTTGGCCTTGGGTCGCGCGCCGGTGGTGCCCTTGCGCTGAGCCTTGATCATCTGCTCCAGCGTGTGCTCGTCGAGCACGCTGATGAAGGCGCCGAGCGCGTCGTCGAACAGCTGATCGAGCGCCGCGAGCTGGCTGCCCTGGACGCCGGCCCGCTGGCTCTCCTCGCGCTCGACCTCGAGGTTCAGGATCTCCATGGCGCGTACGACGTCGCCGATGCGGATCTCCGACGCTGGGCGCGCCAGGCGCACGCCGCCGTGGCGACCGCGGACGGCGCGGATGAAGCCTGCGCGAGACAGCAGATGCACGATCTTGAACGTGTTCTGCAGCGTGATATCGCGGCGCTCGGAAATCTCGGCCACCTTGACCAGATTGGGGTCGGCGACCGCGCAATCGAGCAAAATGCGAATGGCGTAATTGGTGGTTTTGCTTAGGCGCATGGTTTGTCCAGCTCTCCGTCCCTGACCCGGCCCACACGGGTACGGGAATTTCTCTCGTTTGCCAGCCGCCGCATTCTAGACTTTATCTAGATTAATTCCAAACTGGAGCCAACTTCAAGGGATAGTCCGTTCACCAGCACAAGGTTGACACAGGGCCGGGCCACCGTGACCACCAGCGCCGCAACCCGTTAAGCATTCTTGACTGGCTGCGTCAATAAGCCTAGACGCTTTGGCGCCGCTTGCCAACCGAAGGAGACGTTTTTTGTCAATGGCCTACACTGCCGGACTGCGGCCTCTCATGGGGGCGGTCGCGATCGCTCTGACGCTCGTTCCCGGCCTCTCAGCGCACGCCGAGCCGCCGCCGATCAAGGACGTGCTCGCCGCCTACGCCGATATCGCGGAGGCCACCTACGGCGACAGCCTCAAGGACGCCCAGGAGCTCAAGGACGCGATCGACGCCCTGATCAAGTCGCCCAGCGACGCGACGCTCGATGCGGCGCGCAAGGCATGGATCGCGGCACGCGTGCCTTACATGCAGACCGAGGCCTACCGGTTCGGCAACCCGATCGTCGATGCCTGGGAAGGCCGCGTAAACGCATGGCCGCTGGACGAAGGGCTCATCGACTACGTCTCTGAGGCGTACGGCGGCGACAATCCCGAGAATGAATTCTACGCGGCCAACGTCATCGCCAACACGTCGCTCAAGGTGGCCGGAAAGACGGTCGACGCCAGTAAGATCACGCCGGAATTGATCCGTGGCCTGCACGAAGCGGGCGGCGTCGAGGCCAACGTCGCGTCTGGGTATCACGCCATCGAGTTTCTTCTCTGGGGGCAGGATCTCAACGGCACGGAGCCGGGCGCAGGCAATCGTCCCGCCACGGATTACGACCTCAAAGCCTGCACAGGCGGCAACTGCGACCGGCGCGCGGCGTATCTCGCGACCGTGACCGACATGCTGATCGAGGACCTCACCTGGATGACGAAGCAGTGGGGCAAGGACGGGGATGCGCGCAAGTTCGTACAGCGCGGCGAAGCTGACGGCCTAACCACGATTTTTACCGGTCTCGGGAGTCTTTCGTACGGCGAATTGGCCGGCGAGCGCATGAAGCTGGGACTCATCATTCACGATCCGGAAGAGGAGCACGACTGCTTCTCCGACAACACGCACAACGCGCACTATGGCGACGTGCTAGGGATCCAGAACGTCTATCTCGGGCGCTATAAGCGGACGGACGGAAGCGTAGTCGCGGGTCCGAGCATCTCGGATCTCGTCAAGGCCAAGTCACCGGAGACGGACGCACAGGTGCGGGCGGCGATCGAAAACAGCCTCGCCAAGGTGCAGGCGCTCGTCGACCGCGCCAAGACCGTCGAGGCCTATGATCAGATGCTGGCGCTCGGCAACGACGAAGGTAACGCCGCGATCCAGGGTGGTATCGACGCGCTTATCGCCCAGGCCAAAGAGCTCGAGCGGGCCATCGCGGCGCTCGATCTCAAGGGCATCAAGTTCGAGGGCTCCGACAGCCTCGACGCGCCGGACAAGGTGGATGGCGGCGGCTGAGGCCGTCGCTCCCCGCTGTTCCACGTCAGCAGGCGACGCGGCGAAGCGTCCACGGGCGGAGCTTTGATCTTGCGAGCGGTGCCTCGCCGTGCTGACTGGCGTCGCATCGGGGAGACCTCATGGGCCGCGCATTCGGACACACGTTTTGGGCCATCGCCTTCGCGGCGCTGCTGCCGCTGGCTGCCGGCACGGTTGCCCTCGTCGCTGCCCCGTCTGTCGACGTTGCCCCTACGCTCGAGCCCGGTGAGGAGCTGCCAGGCGGCAGCGCTACCTCGCGCGGGCGGCCGCTCGACCGCGATGCCTTCTCCTATCATTCGCACGGCATCGGCTTCGAGGGCGAGGCGCGGTTCCGAGTCGGCAACGCCATATTCCGCAGGCTCTGGGTTGCGGCACCCTCTTCGACGAAGGCATCGGATGGTCTTGGCCCGCTTTACAACGCGCGGGGCTGCCAGAACTGCCACCTCAAGGATGGACGCGGGCGGCCGCCGCTCGCCAACTGGCCCGACGAGACTGCGGTCTCGCTGTTCCTGAGGCTCTCGATCCCTCCGGAGACGGATGCGCAGAAACAGCTTTTCGCCGAGCGGCGCGTCAACAGCATCCCGGATCCCGTCTACGGCGAGCAGCTGCAGAACATTGCCATCCAGGGCCACGACGGCGAAGGACACATGCACATCACGTATGAAGATGTGCCGGTGACGCTCAAGGACGGGTATATGGTGACGCTGCGCAAGCCCACCTATTCCGCCGTCGAGCTGAAGTATGGCCCGCTGCATCCCAAGGTCATGCTGTCGCCACGCATCTCCCCGCCGATGATCGGCCTCGGCCTCGTCGAGGCGATCCCGGAAACGGACATCCGCGCAATTGCCGATCCAGACGATGCCGACGGCGACGGCATATCGGGCCGCGCCAACGAGGTGTGGTCGCTGTCGCAGAAGCGCGTGATGCTGGGACGCTTCGGGTGGAAAGCCGGCGCTCCGACCATCATCGACCAGAGCGCGTCGGCGGCGGCTGGCGACATCGGGCTTTCCAACCCGCTCGTTCCAAAGCCATCGGGCGATTGCACGGCGGCGCAGGCGGCGTGCCTCTCGGCGCCGAACGGAGACACGGACCGCCTGGGCGGTTTCGAACTTGGTCAGGAGCTGCTCGACCTCGTGGTTTTCTATTCGCAGAATCTCGCCGTGCCGGAGCGGCGGGGCCCCGCTGACGACACCGTACTCAAGGGTAAGGTTCTGTTTCACAAATCTGGATGCGCAGCGTGCCACAACCCGTCATTCAAGACGGGTCATGTGCTGGACCAGCCGCACCTCAGTGGGCAGCAGATCTGGCCCTATAGCGATTTCCTGCTGCACGACATGGGCGAGGGTCTCGCCGACGGACGGCCCGAAGGCGTGGCCGATGGGCGCGAGTGGCGCACGGCGCCGTTGTGGGGCATCGGGCTCACGGAGGTCGTAAGCGGCCATACGTTCCTTCTGCACGACGGGCGCGCACGCAACGTCGAGGAAGCGATCCTATGGCACGGCGGCGAGGCGCAAGCGGCGCGCGATGCCTATGCCGGCCTCAGCCGCGAAGAGCGCGAAGCGCTGCTTGCCTTTGTCAATTCACTCTGACGATGCGCTAGGCGTAACGGGCTGGTGCGAGGCCGTTTGCGGGGCAGTCCAGCCGTAGAGCCAATCGAACCGACGCATGAAGCGATCGGCCGACATGCGCGTGAACGCGAAGTTGCGCGCGTCTGCCGGCAAGCCGCCCAGATGATAGATGCGTCCGTTCAAACGCGAGGCGCGCGCGACGCGTTGCACGCGCGAACGGCGGGCGCGCTCATAAGCCTTCAAGGCGCGCGGAGGATCGGCTCGATCAGCGGCGAGCGTATCCGCGACGACGACGGCATCCTCGAGCGCCATCACGCCGCCCTGCGCAAGGAAGGGCATCACGGGATGCGCCGCATCGCCGAGCAGAGCCAGACGGCCCACCGCGAGGCGCGGACTGTGGCGCAGCGTCATTAGCGACCAGCGCCGCCACTCGTCGGGCCGTGCGAGCAATTCGCGCAACAGCGGCGCAAACCCGGTCGTGCGGCCCGATACCCAGGCCGTGTCGCAGGACGTGCTCCAATCTGTCGTGACGTGACGATCGTCGAACACGACCACGAGAGCCACGGCGTGGCCCGCCTGCACGGGATAGTGCACGACGTGCACATCGCGCCCGAGCCACAGGTGGACCTCCGTGCGGTTCAGCGCTTCCGGCACATCCTCGATCGGAAGCACGACACGCACGGCGCACTTGCCAGTGTATGCCGGCGCCGCGCCTCCAAAGGCGCGGCTGCGCAGGGCCGACCACGCTCCGTCGGCTGCGATGAGAACGTCGCCGCGGCAATCGTCGGCGTTGGCGGAGGTGGCCGTCACGCCGTCACCCTCGTCGCTGACGGAGGTCACGTCGAAGCCCATTCTAATCTTGATCAGGGACTCGCGCTCGGCGGCGGACAACAGCGCGTTGTGAAGATCCCGCCGGTGCGCGGTCCAGTATGGCGCGCCGTGGCGCTCGGCAATCCAGCGGCCCAGAGGAAACGCGGCGAGCGGACGCGCCGTCGTCGCGTCGAGAACGCGCAAGCCATCCGGTACCGTTACGCGCGATCTCAGAAAAGCTGCGGCGCCGAGTTCTCCCAGGATGCGGGTACCGTTGGGGCCGATCTGAATGCCGGCTCCGTCCTCGCCGAAGATCAGCCGGCGCTCAAGCACCGTGGAGGCGATGCCGCGCTTGGCGAGGGCGAGGGCCGTGGCAATGCCGCCGATGCCGCCGCCAGCGATCAACACTCGCTCAAGCTGACCCTTGGAGGGCGGAGTTGAGGTCATGATCCGCCCATCGAGTGCCTATGCCGCTTCGCTCGTCAGCGACACGAGGCAATCCTTAGGATCGCTCTCGTTTTCCGCAAGGCGCGGATCGTGAACGTAGAGCGTGGAGCAATACGGGCAGAGGATCTGGCTGTCGGCGCCCATGTCCAGAAACACATGCGGATGATCGAAAGGCGGACGGGCACCCATGCACTGCAGCTCACGCACGCCGACGAAGATCTTTTCGGCGCCGACGTCGTTGGCAAAATGTGGCGTCCCGACCTTGGCCATCGATCGTGTCATCCCTCGAAACTGACGAGCGCCTCACCATAGCCGCCGAAACGGTGAAATGATAGATCGCTGCGACTACTTAATAAGGAGACGGCGAGCCTGCAAGCGTTGCAAATCGATGAAATTCTCTGCCACTTTGCCCGCGTTGCGGCGCGAGGAGCCTTTCAACCATGTTCCCGAGACCCCAGACGAAATCGTTCAGCTCGGACGGCGTTACGCTTTCCTATTTCGATCAGCCGGGCCCGGCGGCGGACGCCGAGCCAGTGCTGCTCATCCATGGTTTTGCATCCAATGCAGCGACCAACTGGGTCGATACGGGATGGGTTTCGGCGCTGTCCTCCGCCGGCTATCGGGTCATCGGGTTCGACAACCGCGGGCATGGGGCGAGTGAGAAACTCTATAAGATAGAGGACTATGGCGCGCCGGTGATGGCCGAGGACGCGCGGCGGCTGCTCGATCATCTGTCCATCCCGCGCGCGCACGTCATCGGCTACTCGATGGGCGCGCGCATCGCCGCGTTTCTGGCGCTGGCCCATCCGGAGCGCGTGCAGAGCCTGGTGTTCGGCGGGCTCGGGATTAACATGGTGCGCGGGATGGCGGGCACGGGTCCGATCGCGCACGCGCTTGAAGCGCCAAGCGTCGACGACGTGAAAAGCCAGGCGGCCCGCACCTTTCGCGTCTTCGCCGAGCAGACCAGGAGCGACCTCAAAGCGTTGGCGACGTGCATCCGCTCGGCGCGCGCACCAATCACGGCTGAGACAGTGGCGACGCTCAAGCCGCCGGTGCTCGTGGCGGTGGGCGATCGGGACGTGGTCGGCGGCTCAGCGGAGGAGCTGGCCGCGCTCATCCCAGGAGCAGAAGCGTTCGTGATCAACGGCCGCGAGCACATGAGGGCGGTGGGCGATGCGTCCTTCAAGGACACCGCGCGTGCCTTCCTGGCGCGCCATCGGCTCGGAGGCGGTTGATCGCGCTCCCTACGACTCGTAAGGCCCCGGTCGGACAGGCGGAGCTCGTCGAGGGAACATCGTGGGGGATGTCGAGCGAGCAGCTCTGTCTTCGGCCGGGGCCTCGACGCACGAAAGAGCTCGACGCCGTAAGCCTACAGTGTCCGCATCGGTGGGCCAGCGCAGCCCCTGAGAGGGTAGGCTGCTCTTTGCCAGCCGTCGCTCGGCGTCTCCGACCGCGGACGCTCGAATTGTAGCAGACACCCAAATCGTTCGACTGCGGATTCACCCTGCCTCACTCGGATCGTTGTGGATAAGAGTGTAAGGCTTTGCCGGAAAAGGGTCGCGCGTCGGCCCGACAAGCGCCCCAGTGGCGGCCGCAATCGGCCTTGAATGCCTGCGATAGGACGTATGGGGAGGATGGGACATTCACCGTTCCTTAGCCTTAACGGCCGTAGTGTCCCTTCGTCATGCGTTTCAGTCGCGTTCTCATCCTGCCGGCGCTTGTCCCGGCCCTGATCTCCGGATGCAGCTCCGGACCGAACTTCGTCGCCAAGCTCGAACCTTGGCGCGCGGAAGAAGAAAGCGCGTGCATCACCTCGGGCGTGCTTGCGCACACCAGCTTCGCCGCCAGCCGGTCGGCACTCGGCGGCCCCAGCGTGTGCGGGACCGAGCGTCCTTACGAGCTGACCGCGGTCGACGACGGCCGCGTGCAATTGAAGCCAGCCGCCCTGCTCCGCTGTCCTATGATTCCGCAGGTCGAGCGCTGGATCCGCGAAAGCGTCCAGCCGGCGGCGCGCTACTATTTCGGAGCCGAACTAGTGGAAGTGTCGGTGGCAGGGTCCTACTCGTGCCGTCCGATGAACCACGTGTCGGGCGCGAGGCTCTCCGAGCATGGGTACGCCAACGCCCTCGACGTGTCGGGCTTCACGCTGGCGGACGGGCGCAAGATCTCCATCAAGCGCGACTGGAACGGCGACGTCGCTAAGCAAACCTTCCTCAGGACCGTGCATCGCGGCGCCTGCGAGCGGTTCACGACCGTGCTCGGCCCCAATCACGACCGGGCGCATCACGATCATTTCCACGTCGATCTCGCGCGGCACGGCCGCAACGGGCTCAAGCGCATCTGCAAATAAGGCGCGGCGCTCAGGCTGAGGTGGGGCGCTGTCAGGCGCTCTTGCGCTTGGCGGGACCACCCGCCGTCTCGGGGCCTTCATAGGTGCAGCGGGCCGGCGCGCGCACCGTCCATTTGAGGCCGCTTTCCGCATAATCGACCGTCACCGTCGCATCGAGCGACTTCTCCACCATGGCGACCATGATGGTATAGCCGAAGCCGCGGCGCTCCGGAGGCTTCACGGGCGGGCCATCCTCCTCCACCCAGGCGAGCACGAACTCGCGGTTCTCGCCGTTCCCTTCCAGGTGCCACTTTATGCGGAGCTTGCCGTTCTCGTCGGATAGCGCGCCGTACTTGCTGGCGTTGGTGGCGAGCTCGTGCAGCGCCATGCCAATGGCCTGGGCGGCCGGCGGCTGCAGGCGGACGGGTGGTCCCGAGATGTCGATGCGCGTGCCGATCAACTCTCGGAAAAGCGCGAGCTGGGAGCGCACGAGGTCGGCGACGCGCACGCCCTGCCAGTTGCTTTCGATCAGAAGATCCTGGCTCGCGGCGAGCCCGACGATGCGGTCCGAGAATTGGCGCACGAAAAGTTTCGGATCGTTCGACGGCATCTGGCGGGCGATGGCCTGCACCACCGCCAGCATGTTCTTCGAGCGATGGTTGACCTCGCGCATCAGGAGCATGATCTGCTGCTCGGCCTGCTCGCGCAGCTCCGCTGCCTCGACGAGCGCCGCGCCGATGGCATTGGCCTCGGCGACGAGCGTGGGTTTAAATTCCACGGCGCGCCCTTCGCCGAGCGCCTTAGCCGCCCTTTCCGCCGCGTCCAGTGGCTGCGTGATCACGCGCGCCATGCCGACCGCACCCGCGATCCCCACGCAGGTGAAGGCCGCGACAATGAGCACGTAGTTGAGGAGCGCGTCGCGTGCGGCCGCGTCGACAAGCTCCGACAGGACCGACACGTAGACCGTCCAGCCCGAGACGCGCGAGGGCGCTATACCCCATTTGACGACGCGACCCTCGAGGTCCAATCCCTCCATCTCGTCACCATCGGTGCGCGCGAGGTCCGACAACGGCTTGCCGACGAACTCGTCATGCAGGCGGGTGCGCGCAATAACGACGCCCTTGCGATCGACGATCGTTGCGCGCCATTCCGGCGGCATCTTCTGGCGGTCAAGCAGCTCCTTCATCAGTGAAGGCTCAAGCGACAGCGACAGCACGAAGCGCAGGTCGCCGCCCTGGTAAACGGGGACGCTAACGGCCATTACGGGGCGCTTGGCGACCTCGCCGATGACGACATCCGAGATGACGGCGCGGTTGCCGCTGATGACCTGCCCATCGAAGCCCGTGGTTGTGGGGAGTGCCGCCCCATAAGGCAGGCGCGTATTGAAGAGCATCTGGCCATTCGAATCGCGGAGAAAGGCATAGAGGCCTCGCGGCCTGAGCGCAGCCTCCGCCTGCCGATAGACCGTCGCAAGGTCTCCTTCGGCCAGAGCGGGGGTCGTCGCCAGCGATTCGAGGATGGCGATGTAGCCGTTCATCGTCTGATCGAGATCAGCGGCAATGCGCTCGGCATTCAAGCGGGCTTCATTGAATAGCCGATTACGCTCGGACGACGTGAGTCTTGCCGCCTCCATGCCGAGAAGCGCCAGCAAGGGGATCGCGAGCGCAATGATAGAAAGGGCCAGCAGAAACGAGACCGGCCACGGCGGGCGGAGGGAAAAAGGCAATTGCATTCCGTGCGGGGCCATCCAATCGGGGGAGATGCCCAGTCTTACATCAATACGCGTGGCGCTTGTAAGACCCCACCGGCCTTAGATTTTTTGAGCATCTGCAAGCGGCGCGCGCCAACCTCCTCTAAAAACAGGAGAATGAGCCGTGCGCCGCTAAACGTCTCACTCGGCCGGCGTCTCCATCCCCGACCGAACGACCTGCTCGGAAAGCTCGGGCGAGCAATATTCGATGAAGCGGAATGCGTATCCCCGCAAGTAGGTTCCGCGGCGAACGGCCACGCGGGAAACGTTGACCTCGAAAAGGTGGTCGGCATCGATCAGGCGAAGCTGCGGGTCGCGCGCCGCGTCGAAGGCTCTAGAGGCGACGATGCCGATACCGAGGCCCAGCTCGACGTAGGCCTTGATGACATCTGCATCGAGCGCCGAGAGCACGATGTCTGGGGCTATACCCGCCTGGTGGAATGCCTTGTCGATCTTGGAGCGGCCGGTGAAGCCCTCGCTGTAGGTGATCAGCGGCCACTCGGCGAGTGCCTCGAGCGTCAGCTTGGCGTCCGTGTCGAGCGCGTGTCCCTTCGGAACCACAACGCCGTGATGCCAGCGGTAATAGGGGAAGGCGGCGAGATCCGGCGCATCCTGTAGCCCCTCCGTAGCGACGCCGATGTCGGCCTGCCCACCGCGAAGCATGGACACGATTTCGCCGGGGCTCGCCTCGTGCAGCACGAGATTGACCTTGGGGAACTGCTTCTTGAATTCGGTCACAACGGGCGGCAGCGCATAACGTGCCTGAGTGTGCGTCGTGGCGACAATAAGCTGGCCCCTGTCCTTCATCGAGAACTGTTCGCCGAGCTTCTTGATATTCTGCGCGTCGAGCAGAATGCGCTCGACGATTCCGATCAGCTCCTGGCCCGGCTCCGTCAGGCCGAGCAGTCGCTTGCCGCGACGCACGAACAGCTCGACGCCAAGCTCATCCTCGAGGTCCTTGATGTGCTTGGAGACTCCTGACTGAGACGTGTGCAATGCGCCGGCGACATCGGTCAGGTTGAAATTGCGCTTCACCGTCTCGCGAACGATGCGCAACTGCTGGAAGTTCATTTGCTTACCTATCACAAGGAACGGCAGTGGCAGCCGCAGAACGAAGCGATCGTGCCATCACGCCGAACGGCGTAGCCGAAGCTACAAGGGGGAGAAACGGCGAACAAGGCGCAGCTAGCGCCGACGAAAGCAGAGGCAGCGTCAACAGAACCGGCGCGCCAATATCTGAGCAGTGGTGCTACACCGCTCAGGCCGTGCGTTACGTATGAAGTGTGCCGCCTTCAGATGCACGACTCGCCGCCAATCACTGGTCGCCGAAAAGGCTCAGGCGCCGGCTCTTGATGCGCACACGCTCGCCCGTCGAGAGACCGAGCGTGGCAAGCTCTTCCGGCGCGACCTCGACTTCGAAGTATTCCTTCTTGCCGTCGCGCGCAGCTCCGTTCGCGAGCAGCTCGACGCGGGTGATGGCGCCGTTAGAAAGGATGCGATTGACCTTGGCAGCGACGCCCACGCCGTCGCCATCCTTCACGATCTCAGTCTCGTGCGGGCGGGCGTAGGCGATGACCGATGCCCCATCGCTCAGATCGGTGCGCCCATGCGGAAGAAGGTCGTCGCCGACACGCACGTAGCCGCCTTCGACGCGTCCGCGGAATTCGTTCACCGTGCCAATGAAACCGTACGCAAAAGCGGTAGCCGGCTGGTTGTAGATGTCACGCGGCGAGCCGATCTGCTCGATCCGACCCTTGTTCATGAGCACGATGCTATCGGCGACCTCGAGTGCCTCCTCCTGATCGTGTGTGACGAATACCGACGAGATGTGCAGATCGTCGTGCAGACGACGCAGCCAGCGGCGCAACTCCTTACGGACCTTTGCATCAAGAGCACCGAACGGCTCGTCGAGCAGAAGGACCTGCGGCTCGACCGCGAGCGCGCGGGCGAGCGCGATTCGCTGACGCTGTCCGCCGGAGAGCTGCGAAGGCAAGCGGTCGGCGACCCAGCCGAGCTGCACGAGATCGAGCAGGCGATGGACGCGCTCGCGGATCTCCTTCTCCGAAGGCCGCTCGGCCTTCGGCTTCACGCGCAGGCCGAAGGCCACGTTCTCGAACACCGACATATGACGGAACAGCGCGTAGTGCTGGAAGACGAAACCGACGTGACGTTCGCGCACGTCCTTACCGGAGGCATCCTCGCCCGACAGGATGATGGAACCCTCGTCGGCGAACTCAAGACCCGCGATGATGCGCAAAAGTGTAGTCTTGCCACAGCCCGAGGGACCGAGCAGCGCGATCAGCTGGCCGTCCGGCAAATTCAGGCTGACATTGTCCAGCGCTTTGAAGCTGCCGAACGATTTCGAGATGTTGCGGACCTCGATGCTCATGAAGTCGTCTCCTCGGAGTTCGAGAGGCTCGCGTGCCATTCAATATAAGTCTTGATCACAAGCGTGACGAGTGCCAGCAGCGCCAGCAGGGACGCGACAGCGAACGCGGCCGCGAACTGGTACTCGTTGTAAAGGATCTCTACGTGCAGCGGCATGGTGTTGGTCTCGCCGCGGATGTGGCCCGACACGACCGACACGGCGCCGAACTCGCCCATGGCGCGCGCATTACAAAGAATGACGCCATAAAGCAGCGCCCACTTGATGTTGGGCAGCGTGACACGGCGGAACATCTGCCAGCCGCTGGCGCCGAGTGAGACAGCCGCCTCCTCCTCGTCGCGACCCTGTGACTGCATGAGCGGGATCAGCTCGCGGGCGACGAAGGGAAAGGTGACAAACACGGTCGCCAGCACGATACCCGGCACCGCAAATATGATGCGGATGTCGTGTTCGGCGAGCCATGGGCCGAACCAGCCCTGGGCGCCGAACAGCAGCACATAAATCAAGCCAGCGACCACCGGCGAGACCGAGAACGGCAGGTCGATGAGACTGATCAGGAACTGCTTGCCCGGGAAATCAAACTTGGTGACGGCCCAGGCAGCCGCAATGCCAAACGTCAGGTTCAGTGGCACCGAGATGGCGGCCGCAATCAGCGTCAGCTTGATGGCCGAGACAGCATCCGGCTCCGTCAACGCGGCAATATAAGCCTCCCACCCCTTGCGGAAGGCTTCGATGAACACCGCGATCAACGGCAGCAGAAGAAACAGCGCAAAATAGGTGAGCCCCACGACCAGAAGCGTGTATTTCACCCATGCCTTGTCGCGCGTTGCGACATTGGACTCGAACCGGGTTGCGACGCGTGCTTGGGCCCCCGAACGTGCAGCACCTCCACCAGCCATCAGATGCTCCTTCCCGCGCGGCGCGTCGTCCAAGCCTGCAAGCCGTTGATGATGAGGAGAAGGATGAAAGAGAAGAGCAGCATCACGGTCGCGACGGCACCGGCACCCTCATAGTCGTACTGCTCGAGCTTTGTGATGATCATCAGAGGGGTAATCTCGGAAACGAACGGAATGTTACCGGCGATGAAGATCACGGAGCCGTACTCGCCGACGGCGCGGGCGAAGGCGAGCGCGAAACCGGTTAGGAGCGCCGGAAGGAGTGCCGGGAAGATCACGCGCCGGAACGTCTGCAGTCGCGATGCACCGAGGCTTGCCGCAGCTTCCTCGAACTCGGCGTCGAGGTCTTCGATGATCGGCTGCACCGTGCGCACGATGAACGGCAGGCCAATGAACACGAGCGCAATCAGGATCCCGATGGGTGTGAACGCGATCTGGATCCCCAAAGGCTCGAAGAACTGCCCGACCCAACCGTTCTTTGCGTAGATGGCGGTCAATGCGATGCCGGCCACGGCCGTGGGGAGCGCGAATGGCAGGTCGATCAAAGCGTCGACCAGCTTTTTGCCTGGGAACGTGTAACGGACAAGCGACCAGGCCAAGATCAGGCCAAAGACGACGTTGATGCCTGCCGCGAGAAGTGAGGCGCCGAAGCTCAACTTGTACGATGCGACGACGCGGGGCGAGGTTGCCGCGTCCACAAACCTCTCCCAGCCCATGCCTGCTGACAGCACGAAAACTGATGACAGCGGGATCAGAACGATCAGCGAAAGGTAGATAAGCGTGTAGCCGAGAGACAGCCCGAATCCCGGCAGGACCCTGCGCGTACTTGAACTTGCCATGGAAGTCTGTCCTGCTCAGTGCGTGACTGTAAGAGCGACGATCACAGAGACAGAACACAGGAGTGCCGTCCAGGAGACCAGCTTCTGCAGGTATGTCTGCTTCGATGACAAGGTGGCCCCCCAGGGAACTTCTGAGCCCCGACCCTATAAAAGGCCCTTTAGAACCAAAACTAAGAATAACTTCGATACTTATTCCAAATCGTGCAAAGCAGACCGCGCATTCAACCGGTCGACGAGATCACGACGAGGAATGCG
Source organism: Hyphomicrobium sp. CS1GBMeth3 (assembly GCF_900117455.1). Taxonomy (NCBI): domain Bacteria; kingdom Pseudomonadati; phylum Pseudomonadota; class Alphaproteobacteria; order Hyphomicrobiales; family Hyphomicrobiaceae; genus Hyphomicrobium; species Hyphomicrobium sp. CS1GBMeth3. Next base: position 2,065,336 of record NZ_FPHO01000003.1, on the reverse strand, counting down.
GAAACCAGAGAAGCACTAATGTTTTCAATTGCATGCGGGCGCGACGCTTCAAAGGCAATGGAATCACCCTCTTCGAGGGTGACCGGCGGCTCGTCGCCCACCGTGATCAATAGGCGCCCGCGGGCAATCGCCAGATTGTGGTGTGTCCCGATCGCGGACGCCTGAAACCGCTCGCGGTGTCCCGGTGCGAACGTGACTTCGAAGAAGCCCGTGGAGCGCGCCCGGTTTACCGGCGCCAGGCTACGGGTCGCGTATTGTCCGTCGCTTGCGACGAGGACGCTGGCGTTGTCGCGCCTGATCACGACAACACTCGGCTCACGCTCCGTGGCCATGAGGCTTGCGACCGGTACGCCCAGCGCGTCCGCTACGCGCCAAAGCAGGCTTACCGTGGGGACGCTCTTGGCAGTCTCGATCTGTCCCAGCATGGCGCGGCTCACTCCGGAGAGCTCGGCCAACTTCTCCAGCGAGAACCCTTGCCCCTTGCGCAGCCGGCGCAGGTTGGCGCCGACGATGGCGGGAACATCCCGCACGCTTGCCTCTGAAGAACGGGAAATGCCGTCCTCCACTTCCTCGGGTTCTGCTCTCGTCATTGAGATCGGAATTGCTGCCATCGTTTTCACGACAGCCAATGTAGCGGCGACCCTTGGACGACCGAACCAAGAAGAAATGATGATCTTATGAACACGCTGACATTGCGCGAAGGCATGAAAAAAGGGCCATCTTTCGGATGGCCCTTTTCGTTTTCAGATCCGGGAGAAAGTGGGATCAGAACTTGATGATGGCGCCCGCCTGCACGAGGTCGAGGTCATCGATCGAGACCTTAGCAAGGTCGCCGGTTCCATCCTCGCTGAGGGTCAGACCGCCCTCCACGTGGCGATAGGAAAGGTAAAGCACCATCGCAGCGGCATCGATGCCCTGGGCAAGACCGAAGCCGTAGACCTCGACATTGCTGTTCCAGACGGAGGCCGAACCGGCGAACGGATTAAGTGCATCCGTACCACTGATGCTGCGGGCAATCGCACCGCCGTCATAGTCGTAGTATTCGCCGTAGATGGTCGTCTTACCGAGGGAGAAAAACTTCTTCTCGACGCCAGCCTGGATGGCCCAAAAGCTCGATTTGTCGTCCGGGTTCAGGCCGACGAAGTTCGGCGTGGTGCCGATCACGTCGTCGTTCACCTGTCCGGCGCCCAAATTCACGAAGATGCCGGTTGCTTCGTGCAAAACGCTGATCGATCCGCCGAAGTGGTGGCAATCCTCGTCCTTCGTCGCACCCTTGCCGATGGCTGGGCACTCGTACTTTGTCTCTGGCCCGTCGGTGATCTGAAGGTATCCGATCCCGGCCGCCAACTTGAAGCCTGCGAATTCGCCAGCATAGCGCAGCGCAATATCCCAGAAGTCATCGCCGCCCCACGAAGCTGAAGCGGAGAAGCCTGCAATTTCCGGTGTCTCATAGCGCACTGAATTCACGCGGCGATCGCCGTCGCCGGGCTGATCGCCCGAATCCATGAGAAGTCGGCGCCAGGACAATGATGACAGATCGCCAGTCGCCGATGAGCGCAGGAAGAGGCCAAGGCCCGTATCCTCCACATCGGAGTACTTCGCGAAATCCTTTGTCTGCGTGAGGTTGGACTCGGTGATACCGTCGGTCGAGGTCGCCTGCTGTCCAAGGGCAAATGAGCCATAGCTCTTGTTCTTCACGTACCAGTAGCTGTCGCGCAGATCGAGCCCAACGTCAGACCCCAGGGGGTTGTCTTGGGTAAAGCGCTTCGAGTTGGCCGTGCGAACGCCAATCTCCAGGCGGTACCCAGCTTCCCAGTCTGAGTTGATCTTTGCCTTGCCACGAAAACCGAAACGCGTACGTGAGTTGTCGTTGGTGACGAGGTAGGCGTTGTCCTCGACGCCATCGTCCCAGAAAATGATCGACTGATTTATCTGACCGTAGACCTCGAGGGAGACCTTGCGATTGCCCTTGCGGGCCGTCGTCGCCTCGAGCTCGGCGATACGTTCCTCGAGGTCCGCGCAGCAGCTGCCACCCAGATCCGCCGCCTGAGCAGGCGCCACAGAGATAAGCGCCACAGACGCGGCCCCTACCGCGGCCGCCTTGGCGGCCGTCCCGAACAATCCCCCAACCATCCCAACTTTCTCCGCTATGGTTCGCTGATACTCTAACAAATTGGCATCTTGTATACCTAGCCTGTATACACTCGCAATTTCCCGGACGCGGCTCAAGGAATCAGACCACGTGCAGGTCATGTTTCCGTCACGTTGTGACAACGGGGTCACGCTCATCGACGGCAACAGTACTAAGGCTCTCCGTGAGATTACGGATTCCCTTTTCCGGATCGCTCGGCTGCCGCGGGTAAACGCCCCCTGCAAAGCGAATCAAACCGTTGTTCAGTGCAACATGAGGCCAATTTGGCTCTGCGTCCCCGGTGCCGCTGAGTTGTCTCAGCAGCGCGAGCCCGAATGGCCACGGGCCGTAGCCGGATTCCGCATTAACGTGCCCAGCTTGACCGAGGTCGACCAGGTTGGCCCCCCAGCGGATAGCCAGTGCCAGCGCGCGGTCGAGACTCAGCCACGGATCGTTGGAAGATGCGACGAGTGTCGCCGGGAAGTTGAGCCGACCTGGCGGCAGCGCATCGGAGATGCCGAACTTGTTAGGATCTGCGGGCGCCACGAGCAGCGCGCCGGCGATCCGCTCGCTGTAGTCCTCCGCCGCTTGCACCGCGGCCAACGCTCCGAAGCTGTGCGCGGCGATCAGGATCGGCCCCGAGCGGCGCGAGATCTCGCGCCGAACCCGACCCGACCATTCGGGGAGATTGGCGCGTTTCCAATCGCCCTGGATAACGCGGACGGCATCGGGAATCTGGGCTTCGAACCAGGTCTGCCAATGGGCAGAGCCGCTCGAGTTCAATCCGGGGATAATAAGTGTCGTGGCCATGGGTGGCATGTCCTGCAAAGCGTTGATGGTGTCGAATGTCGGGCCGGGCTCGGCTTTTTCGGAAGCGAGCTTCAACAGCGGCTCGATGAACGCCTTGAACAGCGGCAGGCTGCGCGGTGCGCCGGGCGAAGCTGCGCTTTTGCGATCAGCCCAGAAAATGCCGCAAGAAACATTGCGGAGAGTGCCGCGGCGGCAAAACCTGTCTCAAGCAGTGCGCGGGCCATGGCACAGGGTTCCAATTCAACAAAGGAAAGTTGCTGCGGTTCGTTGCTCGGGCGGGAGCCGCCTCTGCTCCCCAGGAGACTTGGGAGCCGGAGGCGGCGAGCCCTGAGCGGACGTCAGCTCTTCTTGTCGTAGATCTGATCGAAGATGCCACCATCGCTGAAGTGGACCTCAGTGGCTTTCGTCCAGCCGCCGAACACGTCGTCGATCGTGAACAGCTCGACCGGCGTGAACTGATCCTTGTACTTCTCAGCAAACTTCGGATTGCGCGGACGATAGTAATGCTTGCCCGCAATATCCTGGGCCTCGTCGGTGTAGAGATAGGCCAAATAGGCCTCGGCAAGTTTGCGCGTCCCTTTCTTGTCGACAACCTTGTCAACAACCGACACAGACGGCTCGGCGAGAATGGAGACCGATGGCGTCACAATGTCGAATTTGTCGGGACCGAGCTCCTTAGTGGCCAGGAACGCCTCGTTCTCCCAGGAAATAAAAACGTCGCCGATGCCCCGCTCCGTGAAGGTCGTGGTTGACCCGCGGGCGCCAGAGTCGAGGACCTTGGTGTTCTTGTAGATCTTGCTCACCAGCTCCTTCGCGGTCTCCTCGCTGCCGCCAGGCTGCTTCAGCGCATAACCCCAAGCGGCGAGATAATTCCAACGCGCACCGCCCGAGGTCTTCGGGTTCGGTGTCACCACCTCGACCCCGTCCTTGGCCAGATCGTTCCAATCCTTGATACGTTTGGGATTGCCCTTGCGAACGAGGAAAACAATCGTCGACGTGTAAGGAGCCGCGTTGTCCGGCAGGCGCTTCTGCCAATCGGCCGGGATCAGGTTGCCCTTGATGGCAAGCTGATTGACATCGCCCGCGAGCGCGAGCGTCACGACGTCGGCCGCGAGGCCGTCGATAACCGCGCGGGCCTGCTTGCCCGAGCCACCGTGCGATTGCTTAATGGTCAGCTCCTCGCCGCCCTGCGCCTTCCAGTGTTTGATGAAGGCCGCGTTGTACTCCTGGTAGAATTCGCGGGTGGGATCATACGAAACGTTTAGAAGCTCGGCGGCGTTGGTCGCCCCGGAAATACCGGCGAAACCGGCGGAAAGGCCGATCGCGAGCGCGGTTCGGCGCGTGATATGAGCAAACGACATGGAAAGTTCCTCTTTAGGATCGAACTGATGTCGATAGCTAAGCGGGCTATTCGACTACGCTGAACCAAGAAGAACTGCTGAGCTTATGAGCGGTCCTGCCGGAGATATCAGCCGGCCGCCGTCCACGGCATCAGTTCCTTCCGTGGTCGACATCTGCAGTGCGCAATTGCGCGTTCCGCTTCAAACGCGAAAAAATACTCCGCTGCGAAAATTCCGCGTCGCAATGCCCTCACACGAGCCTGCAGCAGACGCTGAGTTTGGTCAGTCGTCTCCTCTCGCACGCGGGCCCGAAATCACAGAGAACCGCCTCTCATATATTGGCGCTAATGCAGCTTTGGTTGAATGCTTCGCATATCTTGTTATTTGCCCCTGCTGCCCAATCCAGCGTTTGATGCACGCGCGGGTCTCCTGTTCCCGCCGCGGTGATTTCGATGTCGACTTGCGCCGCGTCATCAAACGCTAAGGAGCTACCAATGACGTTCACCTATTTTGGGCCGAGAGCCTTCGATCGAGCCGCTCCAATGACTGTGTCCGCCTCGTCCATCTCGCTTCGGTGTTGTTGCTGATCGGACTGATCGCACCAGGGCATTGAATGCCCGTCACTGAAACCCAAATCACCCTCTGCGAGTTGAGCCCGCCGGAAAGGCGGAAAAGGACACATCATGTCAGACGCATACATCATCGAAGTCGCGGACGAGACCGCGGGTATCGTGGTTCGGCAGAACAGCGAGAAGAGCTATCGTTTCCACGCCTCCCTGCCCCGCTATTATCCTCTCGACGGCAAGATCTTCGACGCACCGCGAGATGCCGAGCGCGCGGCCCTGGCGCAATTCGGGCGTGGGCGGCAGAAGGCCAAGGCTGCCTAGCACATAAGACGAGTCTTCATCTCTTATAGGTCACGACCGCGCATTGCACTTGCTTCACTCCCTGGACCACGGCAGTTACCGGCCGGCGGTTCCGCCTTCGGCCGGCTCGCCACCCGCGAGCCGGCCTCTTTTCCGACCAACAGCGTCGACCGCACAAGAAGGGAACCTCTATGTCGACTTTTGGCAAATTCGCTTTCGCTCTGGGGCTCGCCGCCTTCGCGCCGATGACAGCGCACGCCGCCGAGACCTCTATCCTCAACGCCTCCTATGACGTCTCGCGCGAGCTCTATAAGGAGATCAATCCGGCCTTCGTCGCGCATTGGAAGAAAGAGAAAGGCGCGGATGTCACGGTCAACCAGTCACACGGGGCTTCCACCAAGCAGGCGCAGGCGGTGGTCAACGGCCTCGCAGCGGATGTCGTAACGCTCAACCAAGCCACCGACCTCGACTACCTCGCCAGCAAGAACGTCGTTGACAAGGACTGGAAGTCCAAGTTCCCGCATGACTCGGCGCCCTACACGACGACCAGCGTGTTCATCGTGCGCCAGGGCAACCCCAAGGGCATCAAGGACTGGAGCGACCTCGTAAAGTCGGGCGTCTCCGTCGTCATTCCCAATCCGAAGACCTCCGGTAATGGCCGCTACACGTATCTCGCCGCCTGGGGCTATGCGCTCGAGACCGAGAAGAACGAAGAGAAAGCGCGCGAGTTCGTCACCAAGCTGTTCGCCAACGTGCCGGTGTTCGATGGTGGCGGCCGCGGCGCGACCACAACGTTCACGCAGCGTGACGTCGGCGACGTGCTGGTGACGTTCGAGAACGAAGTTGCCCTGCTCAACACCGAGTTCGGCGATAAGTTCGACGTCGTCTATCCGACGCTCAGCATAGAGGCCGCGCCGCCGGTCGGCCTCAACAATATCGTCACCGCAAAGCGCGGCACGGCCGAGATCGCAAAGGGATATCTGGATTTTCTGTTCTCGCCGGAAGCGCAGCGCATCATCGCCAAGCATGGCTTCCGTCCGCGCGACGAAGTCGTGTTCGCCGAGGCGAAGCTTCCGGCCATCAAGACCTTCAAGGTCGAGGAGCTGATCGGTCCGTGGGCCGACACGCAGAAGAAGCATTTCGCGGATGGCGGCGTCTACGATCAAATTTCCGCAACGAAGAGCAACTGAGATTAATCGTTGCCTCCGCTGATGACCCGGCCCCCATCCCGTGGGGCCGGGCTCGGCGGACGAACCGACGTGGCGATCCAACAAAGAAGAACCGCGTTGCTTGTTCGGTGGATGTTGTGACCCATCGGACCTGTCTAAATCAGAGCGCTTTGCGTCGCACTGCGGATCTTTTCGCCGCTCAAGCCCTTAGATGCCGGCGAACCAGTCGTAGCCCCGATCCTCCCAGAAGCCGCCCTTGCCGCGCCCGAAGTGGGAGAAACTTTCCACGAGTTCGATGGTGTGAACGTACTTGGGTTGCTTGTAGCCGAGCGCCCGCTCGATGCGCACGCGGATCGGTGCGCCGTTGGCGACCGGAAGGGGCCCGTCGTTAAGCCCGTAGGCCAGAATCGTCTGGGGATGGCGCGCGTCGATGAGATCGCAGCTCTCATAGTAGAGATCGCCGTCCGGGCTGCCGTAGCGGTCGTAGCAATGGAAAACCACGAAGCGGGCGGCTGGCTTCATGCCGGCTTCATCGAGAAGGTGCGATAGCGGCGCACCAGTCCATTTGGCTATGCAGCTCCAGCCTTCCACGCAGTCGTGCCGCGTGATCTGCGTACGCGACGGCATATTGTGCAGCTCGCCAAGCCGATACTCGCGTTGGCGCTCTACGAGCCCGGTGACGCGAAGTCGGTACTCGGCAAAGTCGTTAGCCCGAAGCGCAGCGTACTCTTTCGACTGCGGGTCGCGCGAGCCGTTCGGCCGTTGCCCTTGGCGGATATCGCTTTCCTCGTATTCGGGTGCCAAGGCGCCGTCTCGGATCAGAAGTCTCTGTGCGTGATAGGTAAGGTCATTGGCCTTCGCCAGGACTGACCGCACAGTGCTGTCGTTCCGACCCAGGAAATCAAACTGATCGCAACCCGCCACGACCAGCGAGGAAGCTCCGACGGTTCCGAGCCGGAGCAGCTTGCGGCGGCTCATGAGAAGCTCGCTCATGACGCTTCTCCTTCCGCACCTTTTGCGCTTTCGTCGATTGTGTCGGGGCTGGTGCGGTACCAGCCGGTTATCATGGAGCGCAACTCGTTGAAGGGACCGGCGAGAAGCACCATCGCGATGTGCACGATGAGGAAGAGAACCATCAGCGCCACGGCTACGAAGTGTAGCGTGCGCGCGGTCTGCCGCCCGCCGAAGACATCTAGCAGCCATGGGAACCCAGCGTTCATTCCCGGACTCATCGAAAGACCGGTCAAAACGACGAGCGGAAAGAGACCAAAGAGCACCGCTCCGTAGCTGAGTTTCTGCAGCGCGCCGTAACTACTGCGGTGGTTCAGACGCAGGCGCAGGTGATCAACGATGTCGCCGGGGAGGTCGGCGAGGTCCTTGCGGGTCGGAACAATATCGCGCCGCAGATGGCCATTGATGGCGCTCGCTATCAACCACACAAGCAGCGTCGCAACGAATATCCATGCAAAAAAGAAATGCACAACGCGACCGGTCGCGAGATCGCGATACGATGGGATGGTCACGGCTGAGGGAAAGCCGCGATACTGCGGCGCGTCGGCGCTTCCGCTCACCCCAAGCACGCCTGTCGTGTTGAAGTCGCGACCAAAAATGCGCGTGCGCCCTTCCGGACCATTGGGTGTTTCCACGGCACCGATCCGCAGCACAGCGTTGTCATACGCAAATCCACTCTCGTTGCCGATGTAGAGCGTCGGATGCGCGTTGAAGATCTGCAGACCCGAGAAAAGCAGAAACAGCCAGCAGGCTGCCCACGTCCAATGCGCGAGGCGCGTCACGGCATTCTGTCTATAGACGAGCGGTCCCGGGTGACGTTGTGCGCCGTGGTTTGACCGTGTCATGGCAGCCTCGCTGAACGTCGGCGCCCCGCGGGCTGTCCGGGAGGGAATGCAGCGCCGCGGGGCGGCGCTATTACTTCTTGTCCGTTGCCATTGAATCCGTGGACATGCTGTCGGAGCCCATGGTGTCCTTGGACATCTCGTCCTTCGACATCGTGCCCTCCTCCGTGGTGTCGGACTTCATGGTGTCCTTATCCATGCTATCGGTCTTCATGGCATCGGATCCCATGCTGTCCTGTTTCATGGTGTCGTCAGACTTGCCCATGCTGTCCTCGGCATGGGCCGTGCCAGCCGTGGCGAGAGCGCTGGAGACGGCAAAGGCGAGAAAGATCTTGCGGATCGAGGGGGTCATGACTTACCTGCGAGTTGGACGTGACCACCCGGACCTCATGGCCGGCGCGCACGCCATGACCCGTAGTTCGCAGCCGGCTCACCCCGGGTTACATGCGGACAGAAATATCGGGCCGCTGGCGCCGCAGCCCCGTAACCTTTTCTGCCGGAGAGCGAATATCCTCTCATGAGCGATTTGCCGGCATTGGAAGACAGGCTCCGTTCGCTCATGCTGGCCTCGTTGGCCGGCGACGCGGCCGCCTACCGCGATCTGCTCGGCCAACTCTCGGAGCACCTCGGCCGCTACTACCGCAGGCGCCTTCGGGACGACCTGTCGCCTCACGTCGACGATCTGGTGCAGGAGACGCTCTTGGCCGTGCATACGCGCCGCATGACCTACGACCCCAAACGGGCCTTCACCGCATGGGCGTATGCGATTGCGCGCTATAAGCTGATCGACCTGATGCGTCGGTCGCGGAGAATGAGCCACGTGCCGATCGACGACGTCGCAGACTTCATCGCTGACGATAGCCTGGCCGCGCCTGCCGCAGATCTCGCGGCTGCATTGGACACTCTGCCGGAAAGGACCAGAGGGCTGATCCGGCGCGTCAAGATCGAAGGACGGTCGGTCGCCGAGGTCGCCGCATCGACGGGCATGTCGGAATCGGCAGTCAAGGTCGCGGTGCATCGCGGGCTGAAGTCATTGCTCGGCCGCTTCGGAGGAAAGCAATGACGAACGATTTGATCGCACGCTTGGCAGACGATCTGCACCCCGTTCCGACGAACGCGGTGCAAAGGCGGCTCGGGCTCACCGCCCTGTCGGGCCTTGCACTCACAACGATCATGATGATTTCGTGGCTCGGCATTCGACCCGACTTGGCCGCAGCAGTTACGACGGCAAACTTCTGGGTCAAGTTTGGCTACACGCTGGCGTTGGGGATCCTTGGCGCCTGGGCGGTGTCACGGGTGGCGCGGCCCGGCGAGACCGGACGCACGGCGCTTGGTCTGGTGCCTCCAGTCCTGCTGGCGCTAATGATTGCTGCCGGCATCAATTACGCAACGGCACCGCTTGAAGAGCGACGGGCACTCGTCATGGGCTCGTCTGCGCTCGTATGTCCGTTCTATATCCTGGCTCTATCGGTTCCGCTGCTCGTAGGGTGCCTCGCCTTCCTGCGTCGCATGGCGCCGACCAACTTGCCGCTAGCTGGCCTCGCGGGCGGTCTCATGGCCGGCGCACTCGGCGCGTGGATCTACTCGTTTCACTGTACGGAGTCCGGACTGCCATTCCTCACGCTTTGGTACAGCCTAGGGATTTTCACGGCGGCTGCCACCGGCGCGTTGGCCGGACGCTGGGCTTTGCGCTGGTGATTATCTGAGGGTCAGGATCTCCGGCGCGGACGTTTGGGAACGATAACGACGCACCGTGCAGCAGCCGGTGTCGAGTTTAGCGCTCAACAAGGATCTGAAGCGCCATCTCAACGCTCGCTCGACGCGACCGGGCTCGCACCTGCCCGAGGTTGCGGATCAATTGTTCATGCCGGTGGTGCGGACGGTGGGACTCGAACCCACACGACGTTGCCGTCTCAGGATTTTAAGTCCTGTGTGTCTACCAATTCCACCACGTCCGCAAGATCGAGGCTGTCGGGCTGCCGAACTGCCGGGCGCCTTTATGCGCTGCGGCGGGCGCCGGCTCAAGATGCGCTTGGCTCAGGCGCGCCGCTCTCCCCGGTTAATTGCCGCGGCGCACCATGGCGGATCGCCGCCCGAAGCAGGATGTAGAGCGTCAGCCCGTTCAGGATGTGCCACAGGAAATGCGTGCCGCAAACGCGGTGCGCGATGCGGGTCAGGTCACACCATTCAATGTCAAGCGTACGGAACGTCATCGAGACCAGGAACACGCCGGAAGCCAGCACCAGAAGGCGACCGGCCGGATGCCGCAAGGCGACCAGCGCGAAACCGGTGCCGATCAGCGCGACAAATGCCGGCGCATAGGCGACGGTGCCGTTCATGCAGCGGGCGCCCCTCAGCGCCGTGATCGGAAGCAGCTTACCGTAATCGCACTGCACCGAGCCGGCATAGCGGAACGATACAAAGAAGGCCGCTAAGCCAATTGCGACCAGAACCCAGTTGAAACCGAGGAAGCGACGCAGGGCGAAGGCGACGTATGCCAGCATGAACAGCGCGATCGGGATGGTGTCGGCCAGGGAGGCCCACCGCGTTGCGTAAGTGTGAAACAGGAAACTGCCGATGCCGATCACGAACGTCAGCGCGATCAAAAACGCCGCTGCAATGGAACGACGACCGGCTGGCTCTGCCAGGTAGAGCGCGGCGGCGACCAGTGCGGCGATCAGAAACGCTGCATTGCTCACCGCATTCAGGGGCTCTGCCCAGAAGGCGGGATCCTGGCCACGCTCGCAATAGAAAAACAGTTTTTCGCTGAGATTCATGAGGCGGGCTGTCGGTCCGAAAGGCGTAGAGGTCCAGCAGACGGAACTCAGTTCTCGGCGCGGCGATGGGGCTCTGGCGCCCGGGTCGCTGCTTGGCTGGCCGCCTTCTGCATCAACGTGCGCAGCTCGGTCGGATCGTCGAGGTCGATGGTGTGCGGGTATTGCGTGTCCTTGCCCACGGCGTCTTTCATCACGTCGCCCTCGGCCGTGTAGAAGATCGTGCGTGGCACGTACGTGCCGTCGGGCGAGAAGGCGCCGTTGGCATCCGGATGCTTGTCCACATCGACCAGGATCATGACGAAGTTTTTTGACGCAGCGACAACGCCGGGATCCTTCCAAACCGCGCGGTAGCGGCGACACGATCCGCACCATGAGGCGTGAAAGAGCATGACGACAGGCTGGCCGGTGCGGCTCGCCTCCTGGATTCCGGGGCCGACGTCGCGCCAGGCGATCTCGCCTCCGTTCCATTGCTCGGCCATGTTCGGCTGCTGAGCCGCCACGGAGCGCTGGCCCGCAGCGACAGAGACAAGGAGCGAGAGGGTCGCCGCCACAAGAGTAAAGTGTGCTCGCGGGTTACGAAAAACGGACGGGGTCGGCATCAGCTTTGCTCCTCGATTGCGGGGATCTTTTCCCGCGTTCCGTTAAGCGGCGCAAGCCGGGAATCCGCAGTCCGAAGCACGGAGCTGTGCCAACGCCGGCCGCTCGTTAGCTCCGAATTTACCTCAGACGGCACGGCTTTCTTAACAATAGAGCCCGTATGTTCAATCCCGTGTTTCAATTTCCGGACAAATCCGCCGTGCCTGCGTCTCAAGCGTCCGATTCAGCCGCGGCCGTTGGTGCGGCCGCTACCAATTATCCCATGCGCACGCTTGCAATCGGCAGCGTGCTCACGGTGGTGTCGGCTGCCGTGCTCGTGCTGGGGGTCGCGCTCTGGTCTGCGATAGAGGCCGACAACGTCGCCAAGAACCGGCTTTTCCAGATCGTCGGCTATGCCGTCAAGACGAGTGCGGAGAAGATTTCCTACGATCAGGAGAGCGTCGCCTACTGGGATGACGCGGTCACGAATACGCGGGATCCCATTAACGAGGAGTGGGTGGACGTCAATCTCGGCGTGTGGATGCACGACTACTTCAAGCACGATCGTGTCGCGCTGCTCGACGCGGTGAACCGGCCTCGTTACGCTATGGTCGATGGTAAAAAGGGACCTCTTGATACCTGGACTTCCTCCGAGGTCATCACCCGGCTGGCCACGCAAGTCAGAGATCGCATCGCTACCGGCGCGCTCACCGCCTACGAAGCGGGCAAGATGCGCATCCCACGCGCTCAGGATACGGGCTTCGTCGAAGGACGGCCTGCCGTCGTCAGCGTCATGGTGCTCGTTCCTCACTCTGACGCAGTTGTCCAGGAACGCGGAACCGAGCGCCTGATCGCGAGCGTCCGCTTTCTCGACAGCAGCTTCCTTCAAGATCTCGCCCAGGCCTATCTTCTCGATGGCGTGCGATTCTCGCGCTCTGGAAAAATCACGACGCTGGAGCAATCCTATCCGCTCAAGACCGAGGCTGGCGAAATTCTAGGCAGCTTCGTTTGGGTTCCCGACCTACCGGGCCGAGGCATTCTTGCAAAAGTGCTGCCGGTGATGGCAGCAGGCCTCGCCGGCATCGGGCTGGCCATTTGGTTCCTGATCCGACGCTTGGGCCGCGCCTACACCGAACTCATGTCGAGCGAGGCGCAGGCCAAGCATCTCGCGTTCCATGACACGCTGACAGGACTCGCGAACCGCGCCTATTTCAACGAGCGTCTCGAAATGGCGCTCGCCGAGATTCGCAATGGCGGCGGACAGCTGGCGCTGATGTTCCTCGATCTCGATCGGTTCAAGCAGGTCAACGATTCTCTCGGGCATGCGGCTGGCGATGCCCTCATCCGCGACTTGGCGGCAAAGCTCAAGAGCAACCTGCGCCCCGGCGACACGTTGGCGCGCATCGGCGGCGATGAGTTCGCCATCGTGATGCGCGACATGCACGGGCGACACGAGGTAGAAGCGCTGTGCCGCAACATTGTCGCCGCCGCGACGGCACCGTTCGATGTGCTCGGTGGACAGGCGCGCGTCGGCATCAGCATCGGCGTCGCCGTGGCGCCGGGCGCCGGGCTCGACCGCAGCGAGCTTGCGCGCAAAGCCGACATCGCGCTTTACCAGGCGAAGCGGAATGGCGGCCTCGGTTTCGAATTCTTCTCCGATGACATGAGCCACGCCGTGCAACAGCGCCGCGAGCTCGAGACGGCCCTTGGCCGGGCCCTCGCTTCTGGCTCCGAGCTCGACGTGGTGTTCCAACCGCTTTTCTGCGCAGACCGCCTCACGGTGACCGGAGTCGAGGCTCTGCTTCGCTGGTATCATCCGCGGATGGGCTCGATCTCGCCTTATACTTTCATCAGCATCGCCGAGGACTGCGGCCTGATCAATCCACTCGGAGACTTCGTGCTCAGACGCGCGTGCACCGCCGCTCGCGCGTGGGAGCTCGACAGGGTCTCCGTCAATGTGTCGCCCATCCAGCTCCGGCAAGCTGATTTCGCCGAGCGCGTTCTCCTCGTTCTCGACGACGTCGGCATGCCGCCGGATCAGCTCGAAATCGAGATCACGGAAAGCTCGCTGATCGGCTGCTCGGACATCTCGACGCGCAACCTTACTACGCTCCGGAACGCGGGCGTGAAGCTCGCGCTCGACGACTTCGGAACCGGCTATTCCTCGTTAAGCTACCTGATGCGGCTCGAAGTGGATCGGATCAAGATCGATCGATCGTTCGTGCACGCGATCGGCGAGTCGGCGCAGTCCAACTCGATTATCCAGGCCATCGTGACGATGGCGCATGCCGTCGGCGTTTCGGTCACTGCCGAGGGCGTTGAAACACGGCAACAGCAGGAGTTCCTGATTGCCGTCGGATGCGACGACCTGCAGGGCCACCTCTTGTCTCATCCGGTATCGGCGCTCAGAATGGTCGAGCTGCTCGCCACCAAGAGAAACGCTCAGAAATCTTCTGATATAGAAGCGGCCTAACACGCCGCCGGCCGCTTTTCGCGACCGGCGGACGATCGTGCGTGGTTAGCTCCTGGCAAACGCGAGAAGATCGGCGTTGAGCTGATCTTTATGCGTATCGGTGATGCCGTGCGGCGCGCCAGGATACACTTTGAGCTCGGCATGCTTCACGATCTTGGCCGACGCGAGGCCCGCGGCGCCGATTGGCACGATCTGGTCGTCGTCGCCGTGCACGATCAGCGTCGGCACGTCGAACTTCTTGAGATCCCCCCGGAAGTCGGTCTCCGAGAATGCCTTGATGCTGTCGTAGGTGCTCTTGTGACCGCCCTGCATGCCCTGACGCCAGAAGCTGTCGATCGAACCCTGAGAGACCTTCGCGCCCGGCCGGTTGAAGCCAAAGAACGGGCCGGAGGCGATGTCTTTGTAGAGCTGCGATCGATCGGCGATCGAGCCGGCGCGGATGCCGTCGAACACCTCGATTGGCAGACCGTCGGAATTGTCAGCGGTTTTCACCATGAGCGGCGGAACGGCGGATACGAGCGCCACCTTGGCTACGCGCGACGTTCCATGGCGCGCGATGTAGCGCGTCACCTCGCCGCCGCCGGTCGAGAAGCCGATAAGAATGACATCGCGCAGGTCGAGCTTCTCTATCAGCTGCGCCAGGTCGTCGGCGTAGTGATCCATGTCGTTGCCGTCCCAGGGCTGGCTCGAGCGACCGTGGCCGCGCCGGTCATGGGCGATGGTGCGGAAGCCGTTGCTCGCGAGATGGAGCATCTGGCTTTCCCAGCTGTCCGAGTTCAACGGCCAACCATGGCTGAACACGACGGGCTGCCCCTTGCCCCAGTCCTTGTAATAGATCTCGACGCCATCTCGGGTGGTGAACGTAGCCATGACCGGTCTCCTTACGCTGCTTCTGCGGACCGGCTGGTCCGCTTTGTTCCAAGCCGCGAGGCCCTGTTGGGACATCGCTATTCGATTTAATTTCTGCTCGATTTAATCGCGCACGATCTAATTACGCACTGAGGCTTCCATTGTCAAGCGCTTGCGATTAAATCGCGCGCGATTTATATATGGGGACAATGAATGGAGGAGGCCCGAACCATGCCCGCGGACACCCTAAAGCTCAACAACGCCTTGTGTTTTTCGATCTACTCGGCGAACCATGCCATCACGCGCGCCTACAAGCCGCTGTTGGACAAACATGGCCTCACCTACCCACAGTACCTCGTGATGATCGTGCTTTGGGATCGCGACGGGCGCACAGTGGGCAGCATCGGCGACGAGTTGTTCCTCGAATCCAGCACGCTCACCCCGCTGCTCAAGCGGCTGGAGGCGGCTGGTTATGTGCGGCGCGCCCGCGACCCGGACGACGAGCGGCAAGTTTGCGTTTTTCTGACCAAGAAAGGCGAGGAGTTGCGTGCCAAGCTCGCGGATGTTCCCCGGCACATGCTGAAGGCGTTCGGTTGCGGTCGGGACGACGTCGAGCGGCTCAACGCCGAGATCAACGCCGTGCGCAATAACGTGATGGCGGTAGAAAAAGCGTAGGCGCGGGGCGCCGAGGCCGTCGGCACCCTTGTCTACTTCACAAAACCAGCCATCTCCCCTCTTGACGAAAGATCTGTTCTGTCCCACCTATGTTAATGTGATAAACATTCACATGAGGACCAAGGCGCATGCATGACATGGTTCTGAAGCTCGACGAGTTGGGCCGGCCGGCATGGCTCGGCCTCATGGTGCTCAGCTTCATCGTCTTTTGGCCGCTGGGACTGGCCGTCCTGGCATTTTTGCTCTGGAGTGGACGTATGGGACATGGATGGGGACGCGGTTGGAGTTGCAGCTCGCACGGTGAGCGTGGCCGCTGGCAGCGACGCTTCGCCGAAAAGTGGGAACAGCGCGGTGGCGATGCCTGGCGCGGCAGTTTTCCGCCTTCCGGCAACCGGGCTTTTGACGAATATCGCGAGGCGACTCTGAAGCGCCTCGAGGATGAGCAGCGTGAGTTTCGCGAGTTTCTGGAGCGGCTTCGCCTTGCCAAGGATCGTGAGGAGTTCGACCAGTTCATGGCTGACCGGAAGACCCGGCCCGAAGGCCCCACGCCCGATGGCCCGCAGGACGGTCCTGCGCCGCAACCGCAGACCTGAGTCTGACCTTCATCCTATATATGACAGAGCCGGCCCCCGCGGGGCCGGCTTTTTGTTGCGTGCGCATGGCCGCGCGCCGGCAGTGCGCAAGTAACGATTTCTCATTCCGCTCGCGCTAGACATTGAGCATTGGCGGATTTTTCCCGTCACGGAGATTCACCGATGCCCGCCCGCTACGGGGTTGCAGGCTGCATCCTCGTTGTTCTCGGCTTGGTTTCTCTCGCCCTCCTCGCGGGCGAGGGTGCCTTCGACGTCGCCCGCACCATCGGTCCCTATGTACTGCTGGCTCTGGTTGCGGGCATCTATCTGGCAGGCGAATCGCGCAGCGCGCTTCGTGCGATCTCTTTTCTGTTTCGTCGCGCTATCGTCGGATCAGTCGAAGCCAAAAAGCAGAGCGGTGCAGATGGTCCGGCAGGAGGCCTCGACGACCAGATCGTGAGGCTCGGCAACGTGCTGAAGTTCGCGCGCGCCATTCCTGTCGTCGATCGGTTCGAGACCGTCGACATTCCCGCCCTCGTCACCGACGTGATTGCGGGCAAGACCTACGCCCGCCTGTGCCTGAGCAGCTCGCCGACGCGTCCGATCTTCACGCTTGCAAGCCGCGAGGCGTTGACGCGTGCGCTCGAAATTCTGATCGAGAATGCGCTCATGAGCGGCGCGGCGCGCGCGGTTCTTTCTTGCGATTCCGGCACGTCGGCGCTCGTCGTGCACGTGGACGACGACGGTCCCGGCGTTCCCAAATCTGTGCGCGCGGAGGTGCTCGAGTGGCGCTACCACATGGCGACGCCACCTGCGTGCCACGCCCCATGCTTGGCCGATGTCGTCATTGCCAGGCAGATCGCACGGGCGCATAGGGGAGACGTGGTCATAGGATGCTCGCCGCTCGGCGGGGCACGCTTCACGCTACGTCTGCCGCTGGTCGCCGACAACACGCTCGAGCTGGCCAAAGCGTCCTAGTGTTTAAAGGCTTTGTCGAAATTCACAGCGCGGTCGAGGCCACTGACGCTCGCGAGCCCTTTTACGCCGGCCAAGTTGGCGCCATCGAAATCAGCGCCGGCGACATCGGCTCCTGTCAGATCGGCACCGGAAAAGTCCACCTTCGACAGATCGGCTTCGATCAGACGCGCGCCCCTGAGATCCGCGCCTACCATGCTCGAGAACATAAGCACGCTGCGCGTCAGGTCGGCGTCGCGCAGGATCGCTCCCGAGAAGTCGCACGACTTCAGCACGTTGCGCGGCAGCGTGACAAGAGTGCCCTGGCCGGGACGGGCCTCGAGCGGACTGAAATCCGCACGCGTCAAGTTGGCACCGCGAAAGTCGGCGCCAGAAAGGTCTGCCTGCACGCGGATGCCCGTCAAATTTGCGCCCGCAAAGCGCGGCGCATCAGCGTAGCTGTTGTGCATGTCTGAATAGACCGTGGGGCGGAAGATCGTGGCGCCACTGAGATCTGCCCCCGAGAGATCTGCCTTGATCAGAACCGCGCGGTCCAGCCGCGCTTGCGACAGGTCGGCGCCCTTGAGATCGGCCGCCGTAAAATCGACGCCGTAGAGGTCGGAGCGGGCCATCCGTGCCTGCTTGAAATCGAGACCCGACAGGTCGAGGTAGGTCAAGTCGCGCCCGGCGTAATTCAACCGCTCTCCCGGTTTGGCGTTGAAGAGCTGCTGCGTGATCTCGCGAGCCGTGAAGTCGGCCTCGGGCGAGACGTTCTCGTCGGCGGCCAACGCCATCGTCGCTGCCGCAACGAGCGCCAGCGCGCACGCCATCATCCGCCTCAGGAGACAAGCCGCCATGATCTGCATTCTCCGCCGCGACCCGCCAGCCGCAGCTTCAATTAACAAATAATTCCCGGTTCGAGCGGTTCCGGCAAGTCGGCTATTGGAACGACGCTCGGTTTCGGCGCGCTTAGGGACAGAAAGCCGTCTCATGCCCTTCCGGAAGGCCTCTTAGGGGGTTGCCCGATACACAGCTCCGCCGGAGCATGGGAAAGGCACCGGATAAACGAAAAAGAATAGTCACGGGAGATGCCCCCATGCGCATTTCTGCGCCCGCGTCGCAGGGGACGCGCGGCTGGATTCCTTTTGCGGCCCTGGTCCTCGCCTGCCTTACGACGACCGCCAGAGCTCAGGATCTCGACGTGCCCTACTTTCCGACGCCGCAGCCGGCCGTCGAGAAGATGCTCGAGATGGCCGGGCTCACGGGTGATGACATCCTGATCGACCTCGGATCCGGCGATGGACGCATTCCGATCACGGCCGCCAAGCTCTACGGTGCCCGCGCCCTTGGCGTCGACCTCGATGCGGCGCGTGTGCAGCAGGCCAACGAAAATGCCAAACAGGAACGCCTCACCAACAAAGTGACGTTTCGCGAGCAAGACCTGTTCGAGACCGATCTCGGCGAGGCGACCGTGATCACGATGTTCCTGCTCGGCTCGGTCAACCTGAAACTCAAGCCGCGGCTGCAGGCGCTCAAGCCCGGCACGCGCATCCTTTCGTACGGCTGGAGCATGGGCGACTGGGAGCCGGTGCGCAGCGAGTTGGTCGACGGCAAGCCGATCTATATGTGGGTCGTGGGGGTGACCGCCAAACGCGCGACGCCTGCGCCATAAATGCGAGGAGCCCTGCGGGTACTACTTCTCGCGTGTCAACGGCACGAAGCGCACGGGCACGACAGCCGTGCTCGTCGTGGTGCCGTCCCGCTTCTTCTCGACGACCATCAAGTCCTGCACGAGATCACCGACCGGGATCACGAGGCGCCCGCCGGGCTTCAGCTGGTCGATCAGCTCAGGTGGGATGTGGTCCGGGGCCGCGGTCACCATGATGCCATCGAACGGCGCGTACTCCGGCCACCCCTGATAGCCGTCTCCGATCTTCGTCGTCACGTTGTCGAAGCCTTCGCGTTTCAACGCCGCGGCGGCCGTCTCGCCGAGCGCGCGAACGATCTCGATCGAATAGACGTCACGTGCGAGCTTGGCGAGAACCGCGGCCTGGTACCCCGAGCCGGTGCCGACCTCTAGAATCCTATCCGACGGCCTGACGCGCAGAAGCTCGGTCATCATGGCGACGATGAAGGGCTGTGAGATCGTCTGCCCATGGCCGACAGGGAGAGGGCGGTTTCTATAGGCAGCGTCGCGCTGATCGGCGGGCACGAATGCGTGACGCGGCACGGTCTCCATGGCCGCGAGCACCTCCGGGCTGAACTGCGCGACGCCGGTCTCGCGCGCCACCGTCGCCGCCATGGTCTTGATTTCCTCGACCATCTGGCGTCGCGCATCGACGAACTCGGACGACAGCGCGGACACCGAGAGGCCGAGCAAAGCTATGGCCGAGATTAGCGCTCGCATGGTGGTTGCGCCCCACTGCCTGCGTCAGGGGGAACATAGGACGCTCGAACGCGGAAATCGATACGCGTCGCCGCCTGCGCGGCTTGAAGCTCAGGACTTCTCGTCGTCAGTCTCGGCGAGACCGATGGAAATCGCCTTTTCTTTCGCGTCCCGAAGCGCGGCCGACAGCATCGCATGATCCCTGGCGAGGCGCGCGGACGCCTCGGGGTCCGGGATCGAGTCGATCAGGACGCGTATGCGCCGGTGGCTGGTTTCCAGCGTCTGGATCAATTGCGCGACCGTTTCGATGAGGCGCTGCGTGGCCTGTTCGATCGAGTCAGCATCCGATGCCCGCTCATCGGGTTTGCCGTGCCCCGAGGTAAAGGGGTCGCGCGGCTGCAGCTTGATGATCTTGCCCATGACATGACATCCGCGGCGCGCTTCCCGCATGAAGCGCTCATCAAGCTAACGTCCCCGGATGCGATTTATTCAGCCTGATCTCCGCGCTTGCTAAACAAAATGCTGACGCGTGATCCAGGCCGCCTGTGTCAGGCTATGCCGACACCGCCGCCGGTGGGTGTTGCAATGAGAATTGCATCGCCCGCTTGGAGCGCGGCGCTCGCGGCCCCTGGCAGCTCCTCGATGGTGCCGTTGCAGCGCAGGATGGCGTTGCGGCCCGCCTCGCCCGGCGCGCCGCCTGCAAGGCCGAATGGTCGTACCTTGCGGAAGCCCGACAGGATCGAACACCGCATTGGCTCCAGGAACCGGATGACGCGCAGCGTGCCGTCGCCGCTGGTCCAGCGCCCTTTGCCGCCCGAGCTGCGACGGATCGCGAAACGCTCAAGGCGGACAGGATAGCGCGCTTCGAGGATCTCCGGGTCGGTCAGGCGCGTGTTGGTCATGTGGACGTGCACGGCGGCGGTGCCATCAAAACCCGTACCGTCACTTTCGAACCCGGCCGGGGCGCCTGAGCAGATCGTCTCGTAGTACTGAACGCGGTCGTTGCCGAAGGTCAGGTTATTCATCGTGCCCTGCGCCGAGCCCAGCACGTCGAGCGCTGCAAACAGCGCGTTGACGATGACCTGGCTGGTCTCGACATTGCCAGCCACGACAGCGGCGGGATATGCGGGTTTCAGCATCGATCCGTCGGGCACAATGATCTCGATGGGGCGTAGACACCCGGCATTGAGCGGGATCGGCGCGTCGAGCAGAACGCGGATGACATAGAGCACAGCGGCGCGCACGACAGGCTCTGGCGCGTTGACGTTGGTCGGCTGCTGCGGCGAGGTGCCGGTGAAGTCGATCGTCGCCGCGCGGCGCGCGCGATCAACCGTGACACGCACCTCGATGGCCCAACCGCCGTCGGTCTCGACGCGGAAGTGCCCGTCGTTCAAGCGACCTATCAGGGCGCACACGGCTTCCTCGGCGTTGGCCTGCACGTGGTCCATGTAGCTCGTCACCACGTCGACGCCGAACTCGGAAACGAGGCGCAGGAGCTCGCCGCGACCGCGCGAGTTGGCGGCGACCTGTGCCTTTAGGTCGGCGATGTTCTGCGCCGGGTTGCGGGCCGGATAGCGCGCGCCCGTGAGCAAAGCCAGCGTCTCCGCTTCGAGAAAGCGGTTCTCGCTGACGAGCGGCTCGCAATCGATGTAGACGCCTTCTTCCTCGATGGTCGTCGCGTCGGGACTCATGGATCCTGGCGCGGTGCCGCCGATGTCGGCGTGGTGGCCGCGGCTCGCGACATAGAAGACGGGCGCTGGCGTGGCCTCGAGGAACACCGGGGTGACGACGGTGATATCCGGCAAGTGCGTGCCGCCCGCGTAGGGCGCATTCAACATGTACACGTCGCCCGGCCTCAGGGCGTCGCCGCGCCTGCGGATGACCGTCTCGACAGCGCTCTCCATGCTGCCGAGGTGCACGGGCACGTGCGGTGCGTTGGCAACGAGGCGGCCGGCACGATCGAACACGGCGCAGGAGAAGTCGAGACGCTCCTTGATGTTGACGGACTGCGCGGTGGCCCGCAGCGCCTCGCCCATCTCCTCGGCGATGCCCATGAACAAGTTACCGAAGACTTCGAGCAGGACGGGATCCGCCTCGCGGCCGATTTTCTGGCGTGACTTATCAACGCTCACGCGCGTCAGCACGAGATCACCACGCTCTGTCCTCTCAGCCGACCAGGCGGGCTCGATGACGACGGTCTGGTTGGCTTCTATCACGATCGCGGGGCCAGCGATGGTCTGTCCCACGGCGAGCGCATCCCGACTCCAGACGTCCGCGTCATGCCAAGCGCCCTGCGAATAAAAGCGCGTGTGCGAGAGCGGCGCAGCAGATGGCCGTTCGCCCTCGCCGTTCGCTAGGATCGGCTCGTCGCTTCGTGCCTCCGCTTCGGCCTCGACGAGTGCGATTACGACACGCTTCTCCGGCGAAACGAAACCGAAGCGCTGTGCGTGGAGGGCCTCGAACGCACGCCGGAGATCCGCAATGATCTCGGCGTCATGCCCCTCCCCCTTGGGGGGAGGGGTTAGGGGTATCGGCAGTGCCACGTCCGTTGCTTCGTAACGAAGATGGAGGCGCAGCGTGGTGCAAATGGTTTCGCCTGCGGCGCCTTGCGCTCTGACCTCGTCGGCTGCTTCTGTCGCCATGGACACGGCAAGCGCACGGGCCGCAGCGAGACCCGCGTGGTCGAGCGGTGCTTCGAGCGAACGTTCCCGACTGGCACGCACCGACGACAGGCCGATGCCATAGGCGGAAAGCAGGCCCGACAGCGGATGGATCAGGATCTGGCGCATGCCGAGCGTGTCGGCCATCAGGCAGACGTGCTGGCCGGCGGCCGAGCCAAAGCCGTTCAGCACGTAGTTCGAAACGTCGTAGCCGCGCGCCACGGAGATGCGCTTCACGGCCTTGGCCATGTTCTCCACCGCGATGCGAATGGCCCCGTCGGCGACGTCCTCGGCCGAACGATCACCGCCCATCACGCGGGCCAGCCCCGCAAACGCTGTGCGCGGGGCTTCGGCGTCGATCGGCGCGTCTCCCGATGGGCCGAAGACCTTCGGCAGGAACGCGGGATCGAGCTTGCCGAGCACGACGTTGGCGTCGGTCACTGTCAACGGGCCACCGCGCCGATAGCACATGGGACCGGGGTCTGCGCCGGCGCTTTCAGGTCCGACACGCAATCGGCCACCGTCGAAAGACAGGATCGAGCCACCGCCTGCAGCCACCGTGTGGATGCGCAGCATTGGTACGCAGAGGCGCACGCCTGCGACCTCGGTCTCGAACGTACGCTCGTAGTCGCCCGCGAAATGCGCGACGTCCGTCGAGGTGCCCCCCATATCGAAGCCGATGACGCGGGTGAAGCCCGCGAGCCTCGCCGTCTCCGCCATGCCAACGACGCCACCTGCGGGGCCGGATAAAATCGCGTCGCGGCCGTGAAAATGCGCGCGCGTCTTCAAGCCTCCGGACGACGCCATGAACATCAACCGCGTCTCAAGGCCGTCGCTGAAGGCGCGGGCCACACCATCCGTGTAGCGGCGCAGCACCGGAGACAGGTACGCATCGGCCACGGTCGTATCACCGCGCGGCACGATCTTGATCAGCGGCGCCACCTCGTGGCTGACGGAGATTTGTGAGAACCCCGCCTCGCGGGCCAATGCCGCGGCCTGCCGCTCGTGCTCCGGGAACGCATAGGCGTGCATGAAAACGATGGCGACGCTTTCGATGCCGTCACGGCGCGCAGCGGCGAGATCGCGCGCGAGCGCGTCTGTGTCGAGCGGCGTCTCGACCGTGCCGTCAGCGCCGACGCGCTCGGTGGCGCCGATCACGCGCCGGTACAGCATGTCGGGTTTTACGATGCGCCGCGCGAAGATGTCGGGACGGGCCTGCGTGCCGATCTCGAGTTGATCTTCCAAACCAGCGGTGATGACGAGCGCGGCCGGTGCGCCCTTGCGCTCGAGCAGCGCGTTGGTGGCAACGGTGGTGCCGATCTTTACCGTGCGCAGGCGCTCGGAGGGGATCGGCGCATCCGGCGCGAGGCCCAGAATACGGCGTATCCCGGCGATGGCGGCGTCATCGTAAAGGCCGGGCGCTTCGGAAAGCAGCTTCAGGGCCGAGACGTGTCCTGATGGTGCCACGGCGACGACGTCGGTGAAGGTGCCGCCGCGATCGACCCAGAACTGCCAGCCACCCTCGCCCAGTGCCATCGTATCCTCCCGCTGGTCGCTGGCTATCGGCGGGGCCGCGCTGCGTCAATCGTGGATCATGAAATTTAGTCCACGTCCTTCTGCCGGCGCACGGAACCGGGTATGAAATCAGCATGCCTCTCGACTGCCTTACCAGCTACCTCGAGCCCGCCCCGAGCCAGGGCCTTCGGACACGCCTTGCGAACCTTGTCGCCCCCTGGTGGCCGGGGCTCGCGCGCCTCGTGCGGCCCAAGCCCGCTCATCAGACGGCTGCTTTCTCTGCCGCGATCATCGCGCTTGCGGCCAAGATGGCGAAGGCTGACGGCGTGGCGGTCGTTGTCGAATGCCAGACCTTCGAGCGCTTCCTCGAGCCCACACCCGACGAGGTGCCGCGCATCCGCAGGCTCTATCAACAGGCCAGCCAGGATACGGCCGGTTTCGAGATCTATGCCGCGAGCATCGCGCGCATGCTGAAGGACGAGCCGGACCTCAAGATCAATGTGCTGGAATGCCTGCTGATGGTCGCCTGCGCGGACGGCATCCTGCATCCCGCGGAGGAAGCGTTCCTCAGAACGGTGGGCCATGCTTTCGGCGTCTCGTGCGACGAGTTCAAGCGCATTCGCGCGCCGTTCGTGCGTGACATGACCGATCCCTACTACGACATCCTGGGTGTGGAGCGGTCGGCATCGCAGCAGGAGATCCGCTCGCGCTACCTCGTGCTCGTGCAGCGCTTCCATCCTGACCGGCTCACGGCGCGCGATGCGCAGGCCGCCCTCGTCAAAGCCGCGACCGTCAAGCTCGCGGCGATCAACGCGGCCTACGAGGCGATCGCATCGGCGCAAAGACTCGAGGGAGAGCGGGCGTGAGCGTCGGCGTCATCGCGCGGCCAGACAGCTTCCTGGTCGCGGATCTTTATCCCTCTCCCAACATCGAGCCGCGCAAGCCCGGCTATGCGCCGTCGATCCTGGTCCTGCACTACACGGGTCTGCCGACGGTGGACCGCGCGCTCGACGTGCTGTCGCGGCCCGACTGCAAGGTGTCCTGCCATTATGTGGTCGACGAGGACGGGCGCATCATCCAGATGGTCGCCGAGGAGGCGCGCGCCTGGCACGCCGGCGTATCCTCCTGGGCCGGCGAAACGGACATCAACTCGGCCTCGGTCGGCATCGAAATCCAGAACCCTGGACACATGCTCGGCTATCCGGATTTCCCGGAGGCGCAGATGGAAGCCGTGGCAGCGCTGTCGCGCGACATCATCGGGCGCCACGGTATTCTCCCACAGCGCGTGCTCGCCCACTCCGATATTGCGCCCGGGCGGAAGATCGATCCCGGCGAGAAGTTCGACTGGGCCTGGCTCGCCCAGCAGGGCGTGGGCCACTGGGTTGCGCCGACCCCTCTCGGCGGCGACGACGCGGGCGTGCCGCTCGGGAGCCGCGGCCAGGTAGTCGAGCGGGCGCGGGCGCTCCTTTCCGGCTATGGCTATAAGGTCGAACGGGACGGCATTTTCGACCCCGAGTTGCAGACCGTGCTGCGCGCCTTCCAGCTTCATTTCCGTCCATGCTGCTGCGACGGCCGGCTCGACCACTCCACCCTGGACACCCTGTCGCGGCTGGAGGCGGCCGGTCTCAAAGATGACCGGATCGCGTGATTAATCGTGACAATTAAATTCGCGTTGTAAACGGCTTAGACTTGGATTCCTCATACACTCGTGCGAGGGGACGGCAGGGCCGCGAAGGGCACGGCTTGCCGCGTCTGTTTGTTGCATTGTGGGACGATGGCCGGCGAAAAATAAATCCGATTGGCCGGTTAAAATAAAATCAAGGGGAAACGCCTTCATGAAAATCGTCATCGCCCCGGACTCCTTCAAGGAGAACCTGACCTCTCTCGAGGTGGCGAGCGAGCTCGAGGCGGGGTTGCGCCGCGTGTGGCCCGATGCGGACTACATCAAAGTCCCGATGGCGGACGGCGGCGAAGGAACGGTTCAATCCCTGGTCGACGCCACGGGCGGGCGCATCGTCAAATGCGCCGTGACGGGGCCACTCGGCCAGAAGGTTCTTGCATCCTACGGACTGCTCGGCGACGGACGCACGGCGGTGATCGAGATGGCCGAGGCCTCCGGTCTACCACTGGTGCCGAAGGCGGAGCGCGACCCGCTGCGCGCCACCACGTTCGGGACGGGCGAGCTGGTTGCGGACGCCATCAACCGCGGCGTCGAAGAAATCATCATTGGGCTTGGCGGATCGGCCACCAACGACGGCGGCGTCGGCTTCGCGCAGGCGCTTGGCGTGCGCTTCATTGATCAGAACGGCGCGCCGTTCACCGAGCCTCTCGGCGGCGGCCAGCTCGACGAGATCTATGCCATCGACAGCCGCTGGATCAATCCGGGGCTGGCGCGTGTCGCGATCAGCGTCGCCTGCGACGTCACCAATCCGCTCACCGGCGAAAAGGGCGCCTCTGCCGTCTATGGACCGCAGAAGGGCGCGACGCCGGAGATGGTGCAAAAGCTCGACCGCAATCTCGGGCACCTTGCTGCGCTGATGAAGCGCGACCTGCATGCCGACGTCGCGGAGCGGCCGGGCGCCGGTGCCGGCGGCGGCATGGGTGCCGGACTTCTGGCGTTTGCAAACGCGACGATGAAGCGTGGAGTCGAGCTCGTAGTCGAGGCGACGAAGCTCGACGAGCACATGCGCGGCGCTTCGCTCGCCATCACGGGCGAGGGACGCGTCGACTTCCAGACCGCCTTCGGCAAGACCCCTTCGGGCGTGGCGGCTTCGGCGCGCCGGCATGGTGTGCCGGTGATCGCCATCGGCGGCGGCCTCGCGGACGACGCCAACGGCGTGTTCCAGCACGGCATCGATGCCATCGAGAGCGCGACGCCGAATGCGATGCCGCTCGATGTCGCGATCCAGAAGTCGCAGCAATATCTGCGGGATGCGGCCGAGCGTGTGGCTCGCCTGATCCTTGTCGGCCGGCAGGTGGCGGCAGCCGGGGTCTCGGCCAACGCCGAGGCGGCGGCTCCTCAAGGCGCCGCGGACAGCAGCAAGCTCAACGGGGCACAGGCTCCGGCGTTCGTGCAGCCTGTGCTGCAGCGGAACAAGCCGGTGCGGCCGCTTCTGCGCGCCAAACGCGTCAAGGGGCTCACCCGGGAGGCTGTCGCGCTTGCGCAGCGCCGCCGTCAGCGCCTGCACCCAAGCAGCTAAATGCGGCGCCAGGGCCTCATGCCCTTGACGTTGGCGCCGTAAAACGCCTTATCTCCCTCGTCAGCCGGCCGGACGGCCGCTGCCGCCCCGTGGGGCGGTGGAGGAAAGTCCGGGCTCCATGGAGACAGGGTGGCGGCTAACGGCCGCCGGGGGCGACCCCAGGGAAAGTGCCACAGAAAACAGACCGCCCGGCGGGCTTCGGCCCGGCGTGGTAAGGGTGAAACGGTGCGGTAAGAGCGCACCGCGCGACTGGTAACAGGAGCGGCACGGCAAACCCCACCCGGAGCAAGACCAAATAGGGGTGGCCACGTGCGGGGAAACCCGGCACGAAGGCGCGTCTTCACGCCCGTCACCCGGGTTGGTTGCTCGAGGCGTCCAGCAATGGGCGTCCCAGATGAATGGCCGTTCCCGACAGAACCCGGCTTACAGGCCGGCTGACAATTCTTTCCCCGCCTCTTTTTGCCTCACCTCGCGTGCGATGCACAATCGCCATAGTCTTGTTTTAGCTCTCCAATCTTTCAATTCGTGCGCAGCGGCTCAACTATCCGCCGCGGCGTGCGTTAACCCCCCGTTCTGTCACTACAAGAAGGAAAAACGGATGATGAAAGCGATCCTGCCTCTGGCTGCCGCTCTCATGCTCGGTGCGGCCCCGGCCCTCGCCGAACATGACAGCTACAAGGAGCCGGCGCCGGTCGGCCCTGGCCCGAGCCTCTACGAGCGGATCAGCGCCCATTACGGCCCGATGGGCCGTGACGTGAAGGAGCGTTACCGCGATGGGCCGTGCAAGATCTATCGCCGCTGGGAGAAAGACGGCGATTACGAAGAATCGATCAAGTGCCGCGCCCCGCGCCGCGACTGATGAACCAAACGGCGGCCCCAAAGGCCGCCGTTTTCATTTTGTTTCGCCGTGCTTGCCGTCGAAACTCCAAGGTGCTCCAGGCGGACCTTCCTGCTTCCCCGCGCGTTTAGGGGGGCAGTCAACCGAGGAGCATCGTCCCATGTCTCGCATTGCGACTGCCCTTGTTCTGATCGCCGCGTCCGCGTTGCCCGCCTCCGCCGGTGGCGATTGGTATGACGACGGCACCTACGAGATCCAGCACTGGCGCGGCGAGTATCGCGCGCATTACGGTCGGCCGTACCGGGCGCCGGTCGACGAGGTCTACATTCCCTATGGTGCGTACTTCGTCGACGAGCCCGCCTATTACGGCGGCTCTTGCGAGGTCGAACGGGAATGGCGGCGCGGACGCTACAGAGAGACGATCGAGTGCGACGACGATTGATTTGCGCTCACGCCCGCGCGGCGGGCTCCGCGGGGGCGGCGCTCAGCGTCCGAGCGAAGCTCGGCTCCGCCGAGACGGGTCGCCTTGCTCCCGAGCCCTCCGGGCTCAATAGTTTGTATCTCACGCCCGCGCTAGAGCGGGCGGCCTTTGCCGGTCAGCAGCCACTTGGGGTCGAACCAACGATCGGCGGGGCCGTCGTACGGCAGCCGCGTGATGTCCCAATGCATGATGTAAGGCGCGTAGACGTCCCACACAGGCGGGCCGCCGCCTATGAAGACGACGCGGTCCTTGTATTCGGCGAGGACGTCGTCCGGCTTCTCATGCGAGCGTATCGCGCGAATGGTGCGCTCCGCATAGGCGAACTCCGGCACTGAAGCGATGGTCTTCGGTCCGGCGAGCAGCACGTGGCCGCGCGTGATCTCAAAAAAGCGCTCCACATCGGCCCGAAACTCGGGACGCGGGTCGCCTTCCCAGGGCAACTGCCCGCCAAGTCCCAATTGTCCGCTCAGTCCGATCGCGCAGATGCAGCGCACGTCAGCCATTCATGCTCTCGCGGCTTGCCCGCGTCCTCGGTTCGCTTGGTTCACAACGTGCGAGACTGGTAGTTGATCCGCGACGCGCGCTCAAGGGCACGCAGACGCTCACCTTCTCACCTGCCTAGAAAACGTGTCAGCGTGCGGACGAGCTGGCGCGGGCGCTCGTGCTGAGGCAGGTGATGACAGCCTTCGAGAATGGCCAGGCGGTCGCGGGGCAGCGCCGCCGCAAGGCGTTTCCCCGAGCGCAGCGGCACGATGGGGTCCTCGCGGCACCAGACGATAAGCACCGGCTGCCGGACCGCGCGGTAGCGTGCGGCTACGGCATCGGCATCCCGCTCGCCCACGATCGAGCGCGCGGTGGCGAGGAAGGCGCGCATGGCGCCCTCGTCGCGATATGGCGCGGCGTAACCTTCCACGAGGCGCTCGCTCGGCTCGCGCCCGCCCATGGCCTCCCGGAGCAGCAGGCGCGCCATTGCTTTTGCCGGCAGGATTCCCGTCATTGCATCCGGGACGACCGGCGTCATGACGAGATCGAGGTGGCTCGCGGCCGTGTGCGGCAAGGCCGGGGCACCGATCACCGCGATGCGGCGGATACGCGCCGTGCCGGCGATGCCATCAGTCAGCGCCGTGCGCAGCGCGACGGTGCCGCCGAAGGAATGGCCCACGAGCGTCAGGTCTCTCAGGTCCTGTTTGACGATGAACTGCGCGACGAGGGCCGCCTGATCGTCGGCCGAGTAAGCTCTATCGTCGGGCTTATCCGAGCGGCCGAATCCCTTGAGGTCGAGCGCGATGACGCGATGGCTGGCGGTCAGCGCCGGCAAGATCTCGCGCCACGTGAAAATACTCTCGCCGAGCCCATGTAATAGGAGCAGTGGCGGCCCGGCACCCTGCTCCTCGTAATAGAGGGTCACGGGCTCGTGGCCGGGCGCCTGGATCGAGATGCGGTTGCCCTTGTCCGGGGGCACCTGGGGTGCCGCCAAGTTGGAAGTCGGCACTGCGGTCCCCATGAGAGCGACCAGGGCAGCGACGACCGCCACGCGACCGACCCCCGTCGTTCCCACCCGAGGCTGCCGCTTCCGCACCCGCTGCTCCATCCGAACCGCCTGGATCGCGATCGTACACCGATTTGGCCTCGGTTGACCCGCCTGGGTCCGACCCCTGGCGGGTCGTCGAGACCCCCAAAAAATGGGGCTTTGGCCCTGTTAACTCCTTAAGGATCCATTGACGCCCATAGCGAACCATGTCATCCCATATAAGCCCGACCGCACCGGGCACGGGCTCGTGGTCGTGGCGCCTGCTTCGAGAGAGGGCCGAAGCACCGAGCGACCGCCACGGCCCAGCCCGGGGCGCGGGCACTAAGCGAGGCCCATCAGGCCTCGCGTGAGATTTTGGACAGTCCTGCGAAGCGTTCCTGAAGTTTGCGTGATTGAGCGAGGCTCGAAGAAGGGATGGACCGCTTTGTCTCGACATTCACAAACAAGATCGACGCCAAGGGACGCGTCTCCATTCCTGCGCCTTTCCGAGCCGTGCTCGAGCGCGACGGATATCCCGGCGGCATCTATTGCTACCCCGCGATCGACTCTCCGGCCCTTGATGCAGGCGGCGAGAGACTTGCGAAAAAGATCGACGGGCTTCTCTCGGGCTTGCCGGACTATTCGGACGAGCGGGACGAGCTCTCTGTCGCCCTCTACGGCGACGTCCAGGTTCTCGGCATCGATGGCGACGGGCGCATCGTCCTTCCTGAAACGCTTCGCCGCCACGCCGATCTTCAGGATCACGTCACATTTGTCGGCCTTGGCGACAAGTTTCAGATGTGGGCCCCTCACGCGTTCGAAGAACGCCGCACGCGGGCCCGCGAAAAAGCTCAAGAGCACAGAAAACTTTTCGGCGCGGGGAGCGGTCACCGCAGGGGCGGTGGCACTGAAGGAGCACGGGAATGACGCCCTCGAACACCGGGAAGGGACCGGTGGGGCAGGACGTGCGGGCACACATTCCCGTGCTGCTTTCAGAAGTGCTGCAGGCGCTCAAGCCGGCGGACGGCGAGACCTACATTGACGGCACGTTCGGCGCGGGAGGGTATTCCCGCGCCATTCTCGAGGCGGCCGACTGCCGCGTGATCGCGATTGAGCGCGATCCCACAGCCTTCTCCAATGGACAGCCACTCGTCGCCGCGTTCGGCGGACGCCTGAGCCTCGTTCCCACGACCTTCAGCGACATGGAGCACGCGGCGCGCGAAGAAGGCGTCGATCGTGTCGATGGCGTCGTGCTCGACATTGGCGTGTCGTCGATGCAGCTTGACGATGCGGCGCGCGGATTCTCGTTCCTGCGCGAGGGTCCGCTCGACATGCGCATGTCGCAGGAAGGCCCCTCGGCGGCCGACGTCGTCAATCACGCCGAGGAGGAGGATCTCGCCAACATCCTCTACGAGCTCGGCGAGGAGCGGCGCTCGCGGGCCATCGCGCGGGCCATCGTCAAGGCGCGCGCAGAGAAGCCTTTTTCGACCACGAAAGAACTCGCCAATCTCGTCGAGCGCGTGCTCGGCCGACCGCGCGGCGACGAGAAGCATCCGGCCACACGCACGTTCCAGGCGTTGCGCATTCACGTTAACGACGAGCTGGGTGAACTCGAGCGAGTGCTCTCGGCAGCCGAGAGGCTTCTCAAGCCCAGCGGACGGTTAATTGTGGTTACTTTTCATTCTCTTGAGGACCGTATCGTTAAGCATTTTCTGCAGGAGCGATCCGGAAAAAGTGCTGGAACTTCGCGGTATTTGCCGGGTCCGAGCACGCCGGAGCGCCCGCCGAGTTTCCGAATTGTTAACACTCGAGGCGTTAAACCTAACAAAATGGAAACGGATGCGAACCCGCGGGCCCGCTCAGCGCGATTGCGCGTTGGGGTCCGAACGGACGCTCCAGCGTGGGACGCGCGTTAACGAAAGCCCCCACGCACCTGCCGTCGTCTTGACTTGGTATTTCGTTGGTTGAGGTCGATCCGATGCACCCGATTACAGTCTCGGCCGCGTTTCTGGCCATCTCGAGCGCCTTTCTGCTTTACGGGCTCAGCTACGAGACCCGCCAACTCGAGGCACGCGTTACGGCGCAACAGCGGCTCGCCGACCGCACCCGCTCCGATATCTCGATCCTCAAGGCGGAGCGCGCGCATCTGGCGAGGCCCGGGCGCATCGAGCCGCTGGCACGGGCTCAGGGTCTCGTGCCGATGGCAGACGGCCAGATCGTCGATCCGGCCGGTGAAAGCAACATCCTGACGGGCGCGATCGCACGCTGATCGCAGAGCCGAGGGCGAACATGAGAGGCGCGACGCGGGCAAGGCGGGACCAGGGCTTTTCCGAGCCGGTCTCCCATCGTGCGCTTCCGCTCCAACCGCGACACCGCGAGCCCGGCGCCGGTTTGCGCACGCGCCTCGTCATGCTCGGCATGGCGTTGATGTTCATGAGCGTCGCGGGGCAGCTCGCGCGTCTTGCGGCGAGCAACACCAGCGACATGGTGGTGACGCTCAGCGAGCCCATCGCGCGCAGCTATGTGCGGCCGGACATCCATGACCGCAATGGGCGCCTGCTCGCGAGCGATATCGAGATGCCGTCGCTCTATGCCGATCCCTCGCTCGTGCAGGGGCTCGACAATACGATCGAGCAGCTCAGCACCGTGCTGCCGGACATCAACCGGAACGAGGTGCGCCAAGTCCTCTCGGATCGCAACAGGCGCTTCGTGTGGCTGAAGCGCGGCATTGCGCCGAAGCTCGCCCAAGAGGTTCACGATCTCGGCTTACCGGGCCTCGAGTTCCGCAGCGAGCTGCGGCGAGCCTATCCGCTCGAGCGCCTGGCCGGGCACGTGCTCGGCTCGGTCAACGTCGACAATAAGGGCACCGGCGGCATCGAGCGCGCCATCGACGAAACCGTTGGCGTCGAGGCAACGCACGGCGCTCCGACGGACGCGGGCCTGCCGGTGGCACTGTCACTGGACCTCGGCGTGCAGTACGCGCTCGAGGACGAACTCGCGCAAGCGATGGCGCGCTACGAATCGAAGGGCGCTGCCGGTCTCGTCATGGATGTCAGGACCGGCGAGATGCTGGGCGCCGTTTCGCTGCCGGGCGTCGACCCGGCGCGGTCGTCAGAGATTCTCGATCCGGCGCGGCTCGACAAGATCCAGGGCGGCACCTACGAGCTCGGCTCGGTGTTCAAGATCTTCACCGTGGCGATGGCGCTCGATGGCGGCAGCGTGAAGTCCGATACCGTGATCGACGTCACCAAGCCGCTCACGGCCGGGCGCTTCACATTCAAGGATACGCACCCCAAACGCCGGCCGCTCACCGTTTCGGAGATCTTCATCTACTCCTCGAACGTCGGCTCGGGCATGCTCGCGCTCGCGGAAGGTCCGCAGAAGCAGCGCGCGTTCCTCGACAAGCTCGGGCTGACGACGCCCATGCGCACGGAGGTCGGTCCGGTTGCGGCGCCGCAGCTTCCGCCTAAGCTCGGGCGCGCGGAGCAGATCACCGTCTCCTATGGCCACGGCATCGCACTGACGCCGATCCAGTTCGCGGCGGCAACGGCCGCACTCATCAACGGCGGCACCACCGTGACGCCCACCTATTTCCGCAAGCGCGGCGAGGCTCCGGATGCCGGGCGGCGCGTGGTCAGCGAGGAGACCAGCCGCAGTCTGTCGGTGCTGTTCCGACGTAACGTCGCCGAGCAGGGTGGCACAGGCCGGCGCGCCGACGTGCCGGGCTACCGCGTCGGCGGCAAGACGGGCACCGCGGAGATGCCGGGCCGCGGCGGCTATCAGGAAAAATCCGTCGTGGCTTCGTTCGTGGCCGGCTTCCCGATGGACGAGCCGAAGTACCTCGTGATGGTTCTCATCTTCGAACCGAAGGGCACGGATGCCGCGGCCGGCGAGGTCTTGGCCGGACGCAACGCGGCGCCGACTGCCGGCAATGTGATCAAACGCATCGCGCCGCTGCTCGGCGTCAGACCCGTCAATGACGTGGCGCAGCTCTCGGACTGAGCTTAACACAATCGACACTGCTCATACGGATAGTTCTTCTCGGTCCTCACATAACGCCGAGTTGAAGGCACAATCTCCGCCATGGACGCCCTGGAGATCGCATCCGGCCTCGATGCCATCACGCGCCTGCGTCCGCTTTGGATGGACGCGGAATCCCGCGCACAGGTTGGCGCGTTCGAAAAATTCGAGCTGGTCGTGGCGGCGGCGGAGCTTGCCGAACGGCAGGGCTCCGAGCCGCTGGTCGCCGTCGTTCGACGGGACTGCAGCACATCGCTGATGCTTCCACTTCGCCGCGAGCGGCTGCTTGGCGCGCGCACCGCAGTGCCACTCGTCCATCCGCTGTCGCAATACACCGACGTCGTCGGCGGCGCGCTCGAGGCAGACGAGCTCATCAGGATTTGCAACGCGCTGCGCCGCAGAGGCATCGATCTCATCCTGCTGCGCAAGGTCCGGCAAGATGGCGGGCTGCACATGGCCCTCGCACGCCATGGCACATCCCAGTCTGCGCGAGAAACGTCGCATTACATCGATCTCGCCGGCTATGGAGCGTTCGCGGCCTACGAGGCTTCGTTCTCGAGTCGAACGCGGCGTAACCGCCGTCAGAGGCTGCAGCGTTTCGAAGCGCAAGCCGGACCGCTGTCGTTCGAGGTGCTACGCGGCGCAGAGGCAGCGACCGCGTTCGATACGGCCGTGCGCTGGAAACGCGATTGGCTCACGCAGCGCGGTGTCTCAAGTCCGGTGTTCAACGGCGGAGAGTGGGAGCGGATTCTGCGCGGGGCGGTTCTTGCCGGCAGCACGATCGTCACCGCGCTCAAGGCGGGGCAAGCCCTTATCGGCGTTGAAATGGGGTTTGCGAACCGGTCTGACTATATGGCCTATCTCGGTGCGTACGACGAGACGTACAGTTCCCTGAGCCCCGGGCAGGAGCAGATGCTGCGCACCATCGCATGGTGCTTCGAGCAGGGTTTCCGTCGCTACGATCTCCTGGCACCGAGCGACGACTACAAGCGTCACTGGACGCGAGCGAACACGGGTGTCGAGATCGACGACTATGCCCTTGCGCTAACGCGCGTCGGGCGTGGCGTTGCCGAGGTGCGCCGACGCGTGCGGCCGCTGGCGCGGGACTTCTATCATTGGCTGACGCCGGAAATGCGCGTCGCGGGCGGTCGCTACGGCGTTCCGGCCGCTGCTGCGGTAGCAGCAGCCACTGCGAGCGCTCTGATCTCATCCATCGAATAATGCCAGGAGA
Organism: Hyphomicrobium sp. CS1GBMeth3; assembly: GCF_900117455.1. Taxonomy (NCBI): domain Bacteria; kingdom Pseudomonadati; phylum Pseudomonadota; class Alphaproteobacteria; order Hyphomicrobiales; family Hyphomicrobiaceae; genus Hyphomicrobium; species Hyphomicrobium sp. CS1GBMeth3. The sequence continues at coordinate 2,030,450 of NZ_FPHO01000003.1, read as the reverse complement.
GATCGGTAGAACGCGGCCTGACCGCGAGACGGACCTATGTTCGGCGCGGGTAGACCGGCACTTCGAATGCGCACGCGAACATGTTCGCATCCGGCGCTGTGGTTTCGACGTGCAGCGTCCAGCGGATGCCGTTGCCCTGGCTGTCCAGGCTCGATTCTAAACCACGCTCCGGCAGATCAATCTCGACGGGAATGCGCACGCTACGGCGCGACACGAGCAGGCGCGACGGCGGAATCTCCGCGGAGGCGCGCACCAGCTCCTCCACCTTGAGCTTCGATGTCTTCTTGCCCCCGCTGAGCTGGCGTATCCACTCCAGACGCTCGCACACAAGCTCCGCCTTGAGGGGATTAGCCGGGCGTCCTGTCAGCCGCGCCTCGACTGTGCCGCGGAACCGATCGCCGAAGTAGGCCGGCAAGGAATCGAGCAAGAGTGTCGTTCGCCCAAAGCGCCAGTAGGTGCGCGTGGCCGCGAACGCAAAGTGCAATCCCAAGAGCCCGGCGCCGAGGAAGATCGCAGCTACGATCCAGCTTCCCCACGACTCCGCGAGCGCGGCCTCGATCTTGGCTCGATTGACCGTGCCGATAAAGGCAATCCCACCCCACCAGCCGATATTCCAGATCCAGAGGAGCGCGGCGACGCCGGCATTCGAATGAACGATGCGCCGGGCCGCCCAGTCCTTGCGCAGCATCCATGGCTGGCCCGGATATCGGGCGGCGAGGCGTCGCTCCTCAGCGTCCCACAGCGGCTTCTTGACGAAGCGGAAATAGAAGAAGCCGAAGCCGATTGTTGTAAAAATCGACCCCATGGCGACCAGGAACAGCGCCATCGGGAGCGAGAAATCGCCCGCGAGGAAGCCACGGGCGCCGGACCACAGCGTGAGGAGCCCGACAAGCCCCGTGATGGCGAACATGGCCAGCACCAGCGCAACGCCGATCCACTCTCCAATGGTCTCGGGCTTTGCGGGAGGCTCGGGCGCGTCGCTCTTGACGGGCCCAGCGCGAAGTTTTGAGATCACGCGCGGCTAGCCAGCACGTCCCGGCCGAGAGCGGCGAGCGCAGTCTTGACGATGTCCGGTGCAGCGAGGCCCGCACGCTCGTACATCTTCGCAGGAGCATCGTGATCGATGAAGGCATCGGGTAGCACCATGGTGCGCACCTTGAGGCCGCGATCGAGCAGCCCGGCCTCCGCCAATTCCTGCAGCACATGGCTGCCGAAGCCGCCGATCGAGCCCTCCTCGATCGTGATCAGCACCTCGTGCTCCTTGGCCAGACGCGCGATCAGATCGCGGTCGAGGGGCTTCATGAAGCGCGCGTCCGCGACCGTCGTCGACAGACCCATGGCGGCAAGCTGGTCGGCGGCCTTCGTTGCTTCGCCGAGCCGCGTGCCGAGCGACAGGATGGCGACGGCAGTGCCTTCGCGGACGATGCGGCCCTTGCCGATCTCGAGCGGAACACCCTCCAACGGACGCTCGATGCCCATGCCCTCGCCGCGGGGATAACGGAGGGCGGACGGGCGATCGTCGATTGCAGCGGCGGTGGCAACCATGTGCACAAGCTCGGCCTCGTCGGCGGCGGCCATGATGACGAAGTCCGGCAGGCAGCCGAGGTAGGCGAGATCGAAAGATCCGGCGTGGGTCGGGCCGTCGGCGCCGACGAGGCCGGCGCGGTCGATGGCGAAGCGGACCGGCAGGCGCTGGATGGCGACGTCGTGCACGACCTGATCGTAGGCGCGTTGCAGGAATGTGGAATAGAGCGCGCAGAACGGCTTCAGGCCCTCGGTGGCAAGACCGGCGGCAAACGTGACGGCGTGCTGCTCGGCGATGCCGACGTCGAACGTGCGGTCGGGAAACTCCTTCCCGAACAGGTCGAGCCCCGTACCGTCGGGCATGGCTGCCGTGATGGCGACGATGCGCTTGTCCTTGCGGGCCTCCGCGATCAGGCTGTCGGCGAACACGCGCGTGAACGTCGGCGCGTTCTGCTGCGGCTTGATCTGGGCGCCGGTGACGATGTTGAAGCGCGCCACGCCATGATACTTGTCGTCGGAAGCCTCGGCGGGCGCGTAGCCCTTGCCCTTCTTGGTAACGACGTGGACGAGGATCGGCCCCTGCTTGGTGTCGCGCACGTTCTTCAGCACGGGCAGAAGCTGGTCGAGGTCGTGCCCGTCGATGGGACCGACGTAATAGAAACCCAGCTCCTCGAACCACATGCCGCCCTGCCACAGGTGGCGCGTGTATTCCTCCATGCGGGCGGCGCGCCGCTCCCAGCTCTTCGGCAAGCGCTTGGCAAGCTGCTTGGCGAAATCACGGAGTTGCAGGTACGTGCCGCTCGACGTGACGCGGGCGAGATACGACGAGAAGGCGCCGGTCGGCGGCGCGATCGACATGTCGTTGTCGTTCAGGATGACGATCAGGCGCTCGTCGCGGGCGCCGGCGTTGTTGATGGCCTCGTAAGCCATGCCAGCGCTCATGGCGCCGTCGCCGATCACGCAGATGACGTTGTTGTCGCCGCCCTTGAGATCGCGCGCGACGGCCATGCCGAGGCCGGCGGAGATCGACGTCGACGAGTGGGCGGCGCCGAAGGGATCGTATTCGCTCTCGGCCCGCCTGGTGAAGCCTGACAGCCCACCGCCCTGACGGAGCGTGCGGATGCGGTCGCGGCGGCCGGTCAGGATCTTGTGCGGATAGGACTGGTGGCCGACGTCCCAGATCAGGCGGTCGCGCGGCGTGTCGAAGACCCAGTGCAGGGCCACCGTCAGCTCGACCACGCCGAGGCCAGCGCCCAGATGGCCGCCGGTCACGGAAACGGCGTCGATGGTCTCGAGGCGCAGCTCGTCCGCGATCTGCCGGAGGGCGGTTTCGGGTTGCTGGCGGAGATCCTCGGGGGTCCTGATCGTATCGAGGAGCGGGGTCTTGCTCACGGCAGGGCATCATCCTTCCAAAGCGGAGCCGTGGCCCCGGCGGACCGCCACCTCTCCGGCCGTATCCGCATTCAAACTACTCTAGCGCCGAAAGGGTGGCGGATGAAGGGCCGAGACCGGACGTTCGTGTCGCGGTTCCTGCGGCAGAAGATGCGCCCCCGGAGCCCTTGCGGGCGGTGAAGGGCGCATCGAACGGCCAAAGATCTTGGCTTCAAAGCGGGCTCCGCCGGAACGCCTGTTATTCCAGGCTCGTGCGGCCTCGCCGGTGGTTCCTATTCCGGATCGAGGGGCTCTGTGCCGCGCGGGGTTCCGTCGGCGCCGACAGTCAGCTTCTCGACACGGGCCTCCGCCTGCTTCAACAGGCGGTCGCAATGCTCGCGCAGCGCCTCGCCGCGTTCGTAGATGGTGATGCTCTCCTCGAGCTCGACATCGCCCCGTTCGAGGCGGCTGACGATGGTCTCGAGCTCCTTGAGCGCCTTCTCGAAGCTCAGCTCCTTGATGTCGGCGTGATTCTTGTTCGTCAGCTTGCTCATTCCTTCTCCGGATCATGATTCTCGGAGCCAAGTCTAGAGCCTCGGACGCCGCCGCGCACGCCTCGTTTCATTGCGTATAAACAGTAGCTTAGCTGCCGAGGTCCATGAGCGTGCGCACGTGCACCGCAACCGATGTCGCCAGCGCGTCGAGGTCGTAGCCGCCCTCCAGCATGGAGACGATGCGCCCGCGGCAGTGCTTCTCGGCGATCTTGCCGAGCTCCTCCGTCGCCCACATGAAATCGGCTTCGACCAGGCGCAGGCCGCCGAGCGGATCGCGCTTGTGGGCGTCGAAGCCAGCGGAAATCACGATCAGGTCCGGGCCGAAGTCGTGTAGCGGTTGCAGGATGCGCGAGGTGAAGGCATCGCGGAAGGTATCGCCGGCATCGCCCTCACGCAGCGGCGCGTTCCAGATGTTGCCGACGCCGGTCTCCGACAGGGCGCCGGTGCCAGGAAACAGCGGCATCTGGTGCGTCGAGCCGTAAAAGAGATCCTTGTCGGACCAAAAGATATCCTGCGTGCCGTTGCCGTGGTGAACATCGAAATCCACGACGGCGACGCGCTCGGCGCCGTAGCGCGCGCGGGCGTAGTAGGACGCGATCGCCGCGTTGGAGAAAAAGCAGAAGCCCATGGCCCGGTCGGGCTCGGCGTGGTGGCCTGGCGGGCGTACCTGACAGAAGGCGTTGGCCACGCGATTGTCCATGACGGCATCCACGGCTTCGAGGCCAGCGCCCACGGCGCGCAACGCCGCCTCTATGCTGCCACCTGACATAACCGTGTCGCCATCGACCGGAACGCCGCCGTTGCGCTTCTTGGCGATCTCGCCGGCGTTCTTCATACGATCGAGGTGATGCTGCGGGTGAACGAGCAGGATCTGCTCTTCAACATCTTCGCGCAGCGGCGCCTCCGCCCGCTTCAGGGCGTTGTAGCTCTCGTGGGCGAGAACCTTGTCGATTGCGCGCATGCGATCGATGCGCTCCGGGTGGCCGAACCCCGGATCATGATCGAGAAACGCCGAATGCGTGATGAGAAGAGTTGCCATGTTAACCGTAAGTCCTGAGCGTTTCCGAAGTTTCTTGTTGCGACCATGATAGCGAAGTCGCGCGAGCTGACCAGCCTGGAATGCCAGCCCCCTTGCACGCCAAGGCTGCGTGCGTCGCGCCCTTATCGCGTGGGTCTCATCTAGATCGCTTCAGGCGCTCTGGTGGCGGACGTGGCCCCAGAGCCAGCGCACGGCCCGGAACGGCGCCGTGATCAACCCCCAGACCTGCAGCATGCCAAGCCACATCAGTGCCGGCATGCCGGCAAGCGGAAGGAATATGACGATCGCCACCATAACGCGTGCGAAGCGCGCCGCGACGTAGCCAAAGCGGCTTGCATACTCGTGCCGCTGCTCGGGCGGCCAGATGCGGCGCCACCAGGCGAACGAGACCTGCCACGCCAAGAGCCCCGCCACGAGCGAGCCCAGGTAGACGTACTGGATCGCCGATGGGATGCCGGGCACGATGCGCGCGTCCAGCTCGCGCTCGTGGGCTTCATCGCGCGCGAAGACCTGGATCGCGTTGACGGCCACGTTGCCGGTGATCTCACCGATCCAATTGCTCAGGCCGATCCAGCCGCTGACCGTCTCGCTCAGGGGGGCGGATGCGGATGGTGCGGGCGTTGCTGAGAATACGACGCGGCCGGTCGAGCCCGGCGTAGCGCGGACCGTAAGCTCGCTACCGGCGCCGCCGAGGGCGCTCAGGAAATCGCCGAACGTGGTGCGCTTCATCGCATCGTCGAGGCCGGAGACGGAGACAGTCTGCCAGAGCCAATTACGCCCGCCCGGCTGGTGGGTCGATGCCGTCTGCAAGAGCACGAGATTGACGTCGGCGTCTTCCGCCGCTTTGACGAGCGTCGCAATGTCGAGCGTCTGCTCCGGCCCGCGCGAGGCGCGGAAGACCAGCCGGTTGCCGTCGATGCGGCCCGTGACGAGCGCCGTCTGCCCCTTGAGCCCCGCGAGGGCTACAGGAAGCGCTGCCGGCTCCACATGATCGACGAGTGCCGCCTTCGTCGCCGGATCGTAACGCGGCGCGGAGGACAAGCGCGTCGGTCCGCCGGTCTCCAGCGCCAGGACACGGATGTTGGAACGGTTCAGCGGTTTCGCGAGCCGGTAGACGGTTTCCTCGAACAGGGCGCGGTTGTCGATCGCGGCCACAAGGCCCGGACGAATCTCGGCGGCGAGGCCGGCCGGCGCATCGGAGCGGCGCAGGCGGTAGGCGTCCTTGCCGACAACGACATGCAGGTCTGCATCGCGCGGCAGATCCTTCAAGGCGCTCCGTTGCGCAAAGATGGTGTCCTGGCTGAGGTAAAGCGCGAGCTTGCCGCCGGGCGCCGCCTCGGGCGTGAGCGTCGCGCTGACACGGGCCAGCTCGTCGGGCGTGGCGGCGGTGAAGACTTGGCCTTCGCGGTTGACGAACTTCCAATGGCCTTCGGGCGTCACATGCGCGGCGAGTGCCGCGGCGCTGCCCGGCATTTTCGGCAGCGTCGCGACATGGGCCGCCGCGTTGTCGAGCGCGCCAAAGCCGGACTTGCCGACTTTCGAGACGACGCCTCCGCCGCCCGCCTCACCGGCCTCGCGCAAGATCCGCGACAGCCAACCGGCGTCCGCCGAGCCGATGCCGGCGGCCAACACCAAGACCCACCCGAGAGCCGCCAGCCGGCCGAGCCGCATCCCCCACCTCCCCTGCTATGCCGGCGTTGTCTCCGGCAGCGCATCCAATACCGCGTCACCACCCGAGGTCACGACAGCCGCGAGGCCCGGCGCCGTCACTGACAGGTTCTCGGCAAAGAAGCGCGTCAACGCTACGGCCTCCATTCCCTCCGCGCCACCCTGCTCGAGACCAAACAGCGCGCCTTTTGCAAGATAATGACCGCCCGCTACGATGCCGAACAGCCGCAGGTAGGGTGTCGCGCCGGCCAAAGCCAGATTGGGGGTGTGCTCAAGGGCCTCGCCCATCCATGCGGTGGCCTCGGAGAAGGCGACGACCGCGGAGGCCAAGCGCTGGCCCGTGCGACCGAGCTCGAGCCTGTTGATCGCCTTCACCTCACGCGCCGTCGCCTCGTATTCGGCGATGACGTCCTTGATCAGGCGTCCGCCGGCAAGCGGCAGCTTGCGCGTCACAAGGTCGATGGCCTGGATGCCATTGGTGCCTTCGTAGATCGGCAGAATGCGCGCGTCGCGATAGAACTGCGCCGCGCCTGTCTCCTCGATGAAGCCCATGCCGCCGTGCACCTGCACGCCGAGGGACGCAACCTCGCAGCCGATGTCGGTAGAGAAGGCTTTGGCGACGGGTGTCAGGAGCGCGGCGTGATCGGCTGCGGCCTCGCGCTCGGCTTCCGTTTCGGCGTGATGCGATTTGTCGATCTCGGCGGCCGTCGCGTAGCAGATGGCGCGGGCCGCGCGCGTCAGCGCCTTCATGGTGAGAAGCGTGCGGCGAACGTCAGGGTGCTCGGCGATGGGCACCATGCCGGCGGTGCGCGTAGCCGTGGAGCGGCCCTGACGGCGCTCCTTGGCGTAGGCGACCGCGTGCTGCGTCGCGCGCTCTGCGATCGCGACGCCCTGAATGCCGACGGCGAGGCGCGCGGCATTCATCATGATGAACATGGTGTTCAAGCCGCGGTTCTCCTCGCCGACGAGGTAGCCGACGGCACCATCCTTCTCGCCGAACTTCATGACCGCGGTCGGGCTGCCGTGGATGCCGAGCTTGTGCTCGAGCCCAGCGCAGACGACGTCGTTCTCGGCGCCGATCGAGCCGTCCTCGTTGACGAGACGCTTCGGCACGAGGAACAGCGAGATGCCACGCGTGCCCTCGGGCGCGTCGGGCAGGCGGGCGAGCACGAGATGCACGATATTGTCCGTCAGGTCGTGGTCGCCGTAGGTGATGAAGATCTTGGTGCCGAACAGGCGATAGGTGCCGTCGGACGCGCGCTCCGCGCGGGTGCGTATGACGGAGAGGTCGGAGCCCGCGTGCGGCTCCGTGAGGTTCATCGTTCCGGTCCACTCGCCGCTCACCATGCGCGGCAGGTAACGCTGCTTCAGCTCCGCCGAGCCGCCCGCGCTCAAGGCGTCGATAGCACCCTGGGTCAGAAGCGGGCAGAGGCCGAACGACAGGTTGGCAGCGTTCCACATCTCACAAACGGCGACGGCCACGGTTTCCGGCAAGGCCTGGCCGCCGAACGCTTCGGGGCAGGGCAGCGCGCTCCAGCCTGCCGCACAGAAGGCCTCGTAAGCGGCCTTCCAGCCGGGCGGGGTGACTACGCGGCCATCTGTCCAGCGGGAGGGCGTGCGGTCGCCGGCCGTGTTCAGCGGCGCCAACTGCTCCGCCGCGAACTTCCCGGCCTCCTCCAGGATCGCCTGCAGCGTGTCCGCATCCAGGCCGCGCACCGGACTTTTATCCATCTCGCCCGAAACATCGGACACCGACTTGAGTGCGAAGAGGATGTCGTCTACTGGAGCCACGTAGCTCATGGATTTCCCTTCCGTGACCCGCGTCGATTCGGATGATGCCAAGCAAATCCGATCATCGTGCGGAAGCCGTGTCAGCGTAACGGACCAAGCGCCGAACCGCCAGAATGCCAATACGACCCGCTGATCAGGCCGCAATCGAAGACGCGGGACGTCTCGTCCGTGCCGGCGCGCTCGTGGCGTTTCCGACCGAGACCGTTTACGGGCTCGGGGCGGACGCGACTAACGGGCGGGCGGTCGCAGCGATTTTCTCAGCCAAAGGACGGCCGCAGTTCAATCCGCTCATCGTGCACGTGGCCGATCTCGCGGCCGCAGAGCAGATTGCGGTTTTCACGCCTGTTGCGCGGGCTCTCGCCAAGGCCTTCTGGCCGGGTCCGCTGACGCTGGTTCTGCCGCGGCGGGCTGAAGCCGGCATTTCCGATCTCGTCACGGCGGGGCTCGACACCGTCGCGGTTCGCGTGCCGGCGCAGCCAGTTGCACAGGCTCTGCTGGTGGCCGCGGGGCGACCGCTCGCAGCACCTTCGGCCAATCGCAGCGGTCGTGTCAGCCCAACGACCGCGCGCCACGTCGAGGAGGATCTCGACGGCAAGGTGGCGATGGTGCTCGACGGCGGCCCGACGCAGCATGGACTCGAAAGCGCCGTGGTGGCCGTGACGGCCGAAGGAGAGGTGCGGCTTCTGCGTCCCGGGGCCGTTGCACGGCAGGACATCGAAGCCGTGCTCGGTGCGTCGCTAACGAATGAGCCTCTTAGCGACGACACGCATCCGACGTCGCCAGGGCAGCTTGCGAGCCATTATGCTCCGAACGCGAAGCTGCGGCTCAACGCTTCCGACGTTCGTTCCGGAGAGGCGCTGCTCGCGTTCGGCTCGGAAGCGCCGGTGACGGACGGGCCGTCGTTCAACCTCAGCCCGAGCGGCGATCTCGCCGAGGCGGCGGCAGCGCTATTTGCGGCGCTGCGCGATCTCGACCGCACGGGCGTCAGGACCATTGCCGTCATGCCGATCCCGGAGCACGGGCTCGGCGAAGCGATCAACGACAGGCTGCGCCGTGCCGCCGCGCCCCGCCCTTAGTGGGCTCAGCACCGAGAGGAGCAGGAGGCACGGCAGTTTTGCCGAATGGACGCGCAGCGAGATACATTGAGACCGGAGCAGTCCACCATCTGACAGCGCGCGCCACAGCTGGAGTAGCAGTTGGGGCCTCTCGTGCCCGGGCACACCATCGAAGGGCCGATGCCAATACCGCCCGGCGGGATGCGCCTTGGGATGACGCCGGGCGCGGGCCTCGGAGGGATTTTCTGGGGCGCGATGCCGGTTGGCGGAGGGCGGACGCCTGGAACCACCGGCTCAAGTCTTTGCGCGGCGACCGGTGCGCCCAGAATCGCGGCAACGGCCAGCACACCGAAGAAGGCCAGCCAACCGGCGCGTCCCGTTAACTGCGATTTTTGCTTCATGGCGCGAAAGCCTGATATGCACAGCCGGACGCGAAGATGCTTGCGCCCCATACCGATGCCAGCGGCAGCCCGTTCATGACGTCGACCTCCGATCGCCGTACCAAGATGCCCGACGCCGACTTGATCGCCCGCTTTGCGGCAATCGTGGGCGCCGACCATGCAATCACGGATGCTGCCGAGCAAGCCCCGCACCTCCGCGAATGGCGCGACCTCTATGTGGGGCGTACGCCACTGATCGTGAAGCCCAAGACTACGGAAGAGGTCGCGCGTCTTCTCGCTTTGGCTAACGCAGAAGGTATCGGTGTGGTTGCCCAAGGCGGCAACACGGGTCTCGTCGGTGGGCAGATCCCACGCGAGAGCGGACACGAGATCGTGTTGTCGCTCACACGCATGCGGCGCATCCGCTCCGTCGATGCGGCCGGCGGCACGATGACGGTGGAAGCGGGGCTCACACTCGCCGAGGCTCAGGTTGCAGCACGAACCGCCGGACGACTGTTTCCCCTGAGCCTCGCCTCAGAGGGCAGCGCCACCATCGGCGGCACGCTTGCGACCAATGCGGGCGGCGTGGCGGTGTTGGCCTACGGCACCGCGCGCGCGCTTGTCTCCGGGCTCGAGGTGGTGCTCGCCGACGGCCGTGTGTGGGATGGATTGCGCGCGCTCAAGAAGGACAACACCGGCTACGACCTGCGCGACCTGTTCGTCGGATCGGAAGGAACGCTCGGAATCATCACGGCGGCGACGCTGCGCCTCTTTCCACAGCCCGAGGAGCGGGCGACTGCGTTCGTCGCGCTGCCGAGCCTCGATGAGCTCTTGCCGTTCTTCCAGCTCGCAGAGGCGCAGGCGGGCGGCGCACTGACCGTGTTCGAGTTCATGAGCGGCGAGCTTCTCTCGTTCGTCACACGGCACATCCCGGGGACTCGCAAGCCGCTTGCCGGGGAGGTGCCATGGTACGTGCTGCTCGAAATCTCGAGTGCTGCCGGGCGCGCTTCGCCGCTGCTCGACGAATTGCTGGTGAAGGCCGCCGAGGGCGGTCTTATCAGCGACGCGGCGGTGGCAACGTCGCTCAATCAAGCCGCGGAGCTGTGGCGCCTGCGTGAGGCCGCGTCAGAAGCGCAGAAAGGCGAAGGCGGCTCCATCAAGCACGACGTTTCGGTGCCCGTCGGCCGCATTCCGGAGTTTCTGGTGAAGGCTGCCGCGGTGGTGCAGCGCGTATGCCCCGGTGCGCGTCCGGTTCCGTTCGGACATTTTGGCGACGGCAACGTGCACTACAATGTCTCGCAACCGCCGCCGATGGCACGCGATGCATTCCTGGCGTTGTGGGAGGAGATGGCGCGCGCGGTACACGATGTCGTGGTTTCGCTCGGCGGATCGATCTCCGCCGAGCATGGCATCGGTCAGTTGAAACGTGAGGAACTCGTGCGCGTGAAGAGCGCGGTCGAGATCGAGCTCATGCAGAGCATCAAGGGCGCGCTCGATCCAAAGGGCATCCTCAATCCCGGTAAGCTCCTCAGCTAGTCGCCGCTACCTGCGGCAGGGACGCGCCTCGACCTGACAGCTATAGCTGCCACCCGACTGCGAGCAGCTCACGCGCTTAGCGGCCGCGTTGCTGAAGCGCGCCCAGGCGCTTCCGTACTCGAAGTCGGTGAAGCTCTGCCACGACCCGATGGCGGAACGCTGCGCCAGCGCCTTGGTGCGGCCCGTGCCGCTGCCGTAGTGATAGTGATCTGTCATGCACAGCTTCCCTCCGACGCGCGCCTGATTGTGCATCGATGCAAAGCCGGTTTCAGTGCTGGCCAGCGCGGGAACAAGCCCTGCGCCGAGCACGATCGCGGCAAAGCCCAGGCGGAACGCCGCATCCTTTGTCATGTCGACTCCTCCATCTTTCCGGGCTCATTTTGGCAGATTCAAATCGCGCTCTCGACGGCGCTCGAGAGAAATGCCCACAGGAGAGGTAATCGCATCACACCGTTCACGCGCGCGCCGTTACCCTCAGGAAAAACCCTTCTGGGTTCGGCGGGCAGGAGCTGTGTTTTTGCGGAAATGCGGTGGAGATCACTCGATGCCGAGCGCCATCGCCATGCGCACGAGATCGGCGATTGAGCGGGCCGACATCTTGGTCATCACCCACGTGCGATGGATCTCGACCGTTCGCGGACTGATGCCCAGCTGCTGGCCGATTTCCTTGTTCGAGAGGCCGCGAACAAGCAGCTGCATGGTGTCGCGCTGACGCTCGGAAAGCGCTGCAAACCGGGCTTTCAGATCGTCGAGCTCGAGGCGCTCCTTGAGCGAACTCTCCGAAGCCACGAGTGCATCCTCTACGCTCGCGATCAGGCGCTCGTTGGAAAACGGCTTCTCCACGAAATCGAAGGCGCCGAGCTTGATGGCCTGCACGGCGAGCTCGACGTCGCCATGGCCCGTCATCAGAAGCAGCGGACGCGGATCGCCCGAACTTCTGAGCGTGCGCAGAAGATCGAGCCCCGAAATCTCCGGCATGCGCACGTCGCTGACGATGCAGCCGGCCGCAAACGGCGCGTCGAGGAAGGTCTTCGCGCTCTCATAGCAGGAGACGGCAAGTCCGTGCGTCTCGAGCAGCATCGCGACGGCATCGCGCACCGAGGCCTCATCGTCAATGATGCTTACGGTCTTGCTCATCGTCCTCCCTTTCGATCGGCAGCTTCAGGACAACCCGCGCGCCGCGCGGCGATGTCGCGATGGACAGGCTGCCTCCGTGCGCTTCGGCGATCGATCGCGCAACCGCCAGGCCAAGCCCCGATCCTTCCGGCTTCGTCGTCGTGAACGGTGCCGGCTCGTTGACGTCGAACCCAGGCGGAAATCCGGGGCCATCGTCCTGCACCTCGATCAGCACCTCATCGCCTCCAGACAGGCGGAGGTGCGTCGCGACTGTGCCGACGCGGTCGGCTCCCAGAATGGCCTCGGCGGCGTTCACGATCAAGTTGTGCATCGCCTGCTGCAGCTGAACGCCGTCGGCACGTATGATGGGAAAACCCGGCGCGATGTCGACGGTGAGGCGGATTCCCTTCTTCTGGAGATCCTCGCGGAGCAGCTCCTCGAGCTCTTCGAGCTTGGCCTTGAGGTCGACATAGCGCTTCGACAGCGTGCCTTGGCGCAGAAGCTCGCGAATCGAACGCAGCACCTCGTTGGCGCGCATGCTCTCGGTGCCGATCTTGTCGATGGCCCTTTTCACAAGATCCGGTTTTCCATCCTCGAGGGCCTTGGCTGCTATGCCAGCATACGTGTTGAGCGCCGTCAGCGGCTGGTTGATCTCGTGGGCAATGGTCGCTGCGACCTCGCCCGCTGAGCGGATGCGCAACGCACGATTGATCGACGCCTGCTGGTCGCGCAGGCGGGCCGCGGCGTCCTCACGCTCGGCAACGATGGTGCCGACGATGAGCCCGGTGATGGCGAGCGCGATCATCAGAACCTGCAGGGCGCCAAGACCTGGATCGGGCCCGAATCGGATCTCGGCACCGACGATCAGACCGACCTGGATGCACAGCAGACTGACCGCGGCGCCGGGCGGCCCGTAGCTCAGCGCGATCCACAGCAACGGCAGGAACAGAAGGTAGAAAAGCTGGAAGGCCGTTGCTTCCTGATATCCGAAGACGACGGCCAGCGCGCCGAACAGGGCCGCGAACTGGACGAACACCATGGTATCGGGGTTTGGCCAGGGCTTGAAGGTGAAAGCCATGAGCACGAGCGGCGCGATGACGAGGATGCCGATCAGATCTCCCACGGCAGCGCGCCAGGCGACGGCCACGACCTCATTCTGAAAGATCGTGCCGGAGAAGCGCAGGATACCCACATAAAGCGCGGCGGCCACCAGGGAGGCCGATATCGCTACGCCGATCAAGGTCAACGCATCGCGGACGTAGCGGAAGCGCGGATCGAAGTTCGCAATACGGCGCAGCGCGAGCCCGCCCGCGAGATAGGTGCTACCGAGCGCAAGCGACAGAACGATCTCAAGCTTGGGGCCGAGAGCGCCGCCGCGCACGATCAAATCCGCGACTGCGGGCGCAACCAAAACGAACGGTGCAAAAATCCATCCGCCGAGAAACACGGCCGCGATGCTGAGGCCCGGCGGCGGGTTCCAAGGCGTGATTCCCAAGCCGCGGTAGGGCTTAACGTAGCTCAGGTAATCCATCGCCACGTAGGCCGCGACGAACGCGCAGCCGATCAGAATCCGGCGGTAGAGGCGGGCGTCCGTCATGGGGTCCGGGATCGGGCCGTCCTTTATTGCTCGCCCTGTGCGCCGAAGTTGATCAACGGCGACAAGGCCTTGGCCATATTCCATCGATGCGGAGCGGGGGCGATACGTAGTTTACCGTATGTGATGTTCCTACGTACTCATGCCAATTGCCGCCCAGGGGCAATCGCAGCAATGTCCTCCGTGTCGCAAACATACCTCTGGCAATAGAAAATTAACGGAGGACACGATGATCGACCATCCCTCCACGTCCGGGGGCGAGCTTGAGCAACGGCTTCCCGCAGCTTCCTCGCAAGGCTTTGCGCACGTCCGTATCCTGACGGCCATCAATCCTGATGATCCTGGCCCGCTCGGCGGTCCGGATGATGATCTTGAGCTGGGTTTGCCCTCGGCAGCGATCGAGATTGCGCCCCGCGCGCCGCTCGATGACCTGCTGCGCGCAGACTGACCTCGTCATGGCCATTCGGAGACGTCTAGCGATGCCGACCGGTACGAAGCTTTTCGACCTGTTCCTAGTGGCTTCGGCCATCGTCATCATGACCGTCGTCCACCTCGCCTAAGCTTCGGCGGCTCCTACTACATCGGAGACAAGAAACGGACGCCTCGCTTGATCGCGAGGCGTCAGTGTGTGGCGCCGTTCTCGGCGTCAGCCTGCAACACGCCGGCCACGATGGCGCGGGCCGCGTACTCGGCCATGCAGCGATAGCCGAGATCGTTCAGATGAAAGCGGTCGTTGGACAGGTACGACGAGCCAGGATGCTGGCGCGCGAGGTCCGCCATGGCGTCATAGCGGTTGACCAGCAGTACGCGCTTTTCGCTAGCGACAGTCGCCACCTCGTTCACGATGCTGGTGTAGCGCGTGTCTTTCGCGAGACGCTCGACATACTGCGGGTCGATCAACACGACGTCGATCTTATGGCTCGCGAGCCATGACAGCGACTCACGCAGGAGATCGCCGAACGTTTTGGCATCGATCCGCGCCAGGGCATCGTTGGTGCCGGCCTGCCAGACCACGAGATCGGGTCTGATGGCAGCAACCTCTGCCTTGATACGCTCACCGGCTTCCTCCGCCACCTCGCCAGGCAGGCCCCGCGTGAACATCTCGACGCGCAGGCCTTCGATGGTGCTTTCAAGATCCTTCTCAAGTCGGACAGGATAGCTGGCGCGCGGCGAGGATGTGGCGGTTGCGCCCGCGGTCGATACCGCGCCGAGCGCCATCACGCGCACAGGCCGTTTCTGTAGCAGGGCGCGACGTACGGCCCGCAGGGGTGCGCGGCCTTCGTAAGCCGGGCCCTTGACCTTGCATTCGACGGACGTATGGCGCGTCGCGACGCGCAGCGCATTGCGCTTTACCGTCTGCGCCGCAGCACCCGACGACCCGGGTGCGGCGAGCGGCACGACGCGCGCTGGCGTTTCCTTCCGAGCGCCCTCAATCGGCTTTGCCTGCTCGGCTGCCCCAGCATGCGTCACCAGTGCGGCCGACAGGCCGATCAAGATGACGGCGGAGAATACTGATACTCGGCGACCCATGCTGTAACCCTCAACACAACCAATCCGAATATGACGATCGCCGTGTCGAGTAAAAAAGTGGGCTCGCCGATATAGCGAATGATCTGGCCGGTCAGCGCGAGCAACGATGCGACACAGAACACAGGCAACGAGTTGCGGCCCAAGCAGCTAAAATAACGCACGGCGGATCCTAACCACTCCGAAAGTACAGGAAAGGCTGGATAGAATGCAATCGCGATCGCCAGCATGTTTATAACACGTGCAGGTGAGAGAAATTCTTTATCAAAGATGAAGAAATAATGGGGCTGCGGGACGCGCATCGGGTCCGGACGGTAGCCAATCCATACGATGACAGCGCCGATGGCGACAATTGCGACGGAAAACGGCCATAGACGGCGCAGCATTGCATCCCAAGCCGGGTAACGGCGCTTCGCAACCATGGAAACGAAGCCCAGCATGATCAGGATCTGCCAGGACAACGGATTGAAGAACCACGCGCCACCGACGGGCCAGCTCGGCAACTTCCACATAAAGGCGAGCGTCGCAGCATAAAGCGCCACCGAAGCCGCAACGGCCAGCAGCAGCGACCACCGCGAGAGGACGACGAGCGCGACGGCCATCAGCATCAGGACCACGTAGAGCGGCAGAATATTGAAATAGCCGATCTGATAGGTGAGCAGCACGAGGCCGATCGATGACCGCACGGTATCGGAGAATGCCGGCCCGGCTCCATGCCAGTCCAGCAGCAGCGGGTCGGTGAAGTAGATGGCGCTCGCGGCCAGAATGGCGATGGCCACCGAAATGGTCGCGATCTGCGCCTGCCAGATCTCGAAGGCGCGCACCAGGAGACGCATCACAACCGCGCCGAGCGGCTTCACAGTCGCCTGTCCATTGGCGACGAACGCCACCGAGCAGCCTGCCAGGAAGACGAACAGCTCGGCAGCATCGGAGATCGCGTAGTTGCGCAGTGTGAGGATCGAGTAGTCGAGTCCCGGAATGTGGTTGATGAAGATCATGACGAGTGCGACGCCGCGCCAGAAGTCGATCGCATTGGGGGGTCGCATGGGCGTTCTGTCGTCTTTTTATGATAATCTCAACCCTCGTTGAGGCCAGTGCCTTAAAGCCTACCTCGCGACGCGAGACAAGCGGATGATCGCGTTCATTCATGCCGTTGTGCAGTGCGCCTCACAAGTGATCATTGCTGCGCCCATTTTTTGCACTGCACCTTGTGCTCTCGGCACCGATCCCCATCTACGGCGCGTTCAGGAGATCAACTCAATTTGGCTGGAGACCTCAATGATCGATGCCTCAAAGCTTCTCGACTTGCTGGTGGGAGGCTCGGCCGCAGCACCAACGACGGGCTCAGTGCCTGTAACGCACCCTCGCGGCGATGTGGCGTCGGGCGACGTGGCGCCGGGCGACACCGCTGCGCCGCAGGGCGCCTCTCCCGACCTGCTCGAACAGGCCAAGAGCTTCCTCGGCGGCCGCGCCGGCAGCTTTGCCGGCGGTGCGGCGGCGGGCACTCTGGCGACGCTGTTGCTCGGCAGCAAGGATGGGCGCGAAGTGGCCGGCGACGTGTTCAAGCTCGGTGCCGCTGCCGTGATCGGCGGCCTCGCCTATAAGGCGTATACGAACTACAAAGACGGCAAGCCGGTGCTCGGCACGCGCGCGGCCGAATTTCTCGCTGCCGCGCGCCAAGGCGCAACGGTTCCCGGCGCACCGCCCGCGGATGCGCATGCCTTGCTGCTTCTGCGCGCCATGATCGCCTCCGCTCTTTCCGACGGCCTCATCGACGCCGACGAGCGCCATCGTATCGTTGGCCGGCTTTCGGCGCTCGGTGTCGGCTCGGAGGAGCAGTCGTTCCTGGAACACGAGATTGCCGCTCCCTGGTCTCCGCAGCAATTCGCGGCTGCAGCCGCGACGCCAGAGGTCAAGAGCGAGATCTACCTGGCGTCGCTGGTCGCCATCGAAGCCGACACACCGGCCGAGCAGGCCTACCTGCGTTATCTGGCAGCTACGCTCGGCCTCGAAGACGGGCTCGTCGCGCACCTCGAAACGGCGGTTGCCTCGGCGAAAAATCCGGAGGCAACGTCTTCCGTACCGGCCTCCGGAACCCGCGCCTGACGCGTCGTCCGCTCGTCGTTGCGCGCGGGCGCTCAGATTTCCTCATCGGCGTGGACCTCAACCACGCCGCCGGCGGCATCCATCACGTAGATCATCAGATCCGGCCGCTCGCGCGCGAGGCGGACAGCGAGCGGCCGTGCCTTGGCCTCATGGGCGCTGTTCTGGTCTGCGCTCCATAGGCTCGCGGCGGGATCGTCCGGATCGAGAGAAGACGTGTAATCCTCGGCCCATGCGTTGAGGTCTCGCGTCAGCTCGGGCGAGAGACCGAGGGCCTCTGGCGGAAAGTCGCCGTACGAATGCTCGTCGAGCGTCCAAAGCGGATGTGCGTAATAATCCGTCATGACCTTGACGCGTTTCGATTTGGAGGGGTCGAGCCCGGGGGGTGTATCGCCGCTCGTCGCCTTACCCGCGGACTTTGACGCGCGTGACGCAGGCGTACCGACCAGGATGCGGATCACGTAGCCCACATGCGCCGCCAGGACGACGGCAAGCCCTGCGAGTGGAAGCCAGCCCGCGTCCTGCCAGTTCGTCAGTCTGTCGGTCGACAACGCCCATAGGACGAACGCGGTTGCGAGTACATAGAGAACGAACGCGTTCGTCGACTGGCGGCGGCCCCGAGGATCCGGCGGGTCCTCGGTGTCGAAGTACCTCGGGGCGACGTAGAACAGATAAAGCGCCTGGCCGATGGCCGACGCGAGGAACAGCCACGCGGCGATGTCGAGCAGAAAAACCAGCGCGACGCCGCCGGCCAGCACCACCGTGGCGGCCGCTAGCAACCACATGCTCTGTGCGGTTTCTCTGTTGCTCGGCCTGGTGCTCGCGATGGCGGCGATGGCGCGATCCAGAATATGCGAGGTGAGCGCTGCCCTTGTCGCTACGTACCCCGCAAAGGCATAGAACGCCCCGACCACGCAAAGCGTGATCTGTACCCCGTCGACCGACATCTACGCCCCCCTTGGCAGCGGGAACCCGGCACCCCGCGTTGTACTTATGAGCTGGCTGACGGCGGCGCCCGTTCCGGCTGCCGTCCAGCCCAGAAAAACAGGTCCGCGACCAGCGGCAGCTTCGGGAGCATGCGATGAATGATTTTTTTCGTCGATTTGCAGAGAGCACCGCGCACGCGGTCGGCTCTTATTGGTCGTTTCTCGCCGCGCTTTCAATCGTCGTCGTGTGGGCCGCGTCCGGGCCAATCTTTGGCTACTCCGACACGTGGCAGCTCGTCATCAATACCGGGACGACCATCATCACGTTCCTCATGGTGTTCCTGATCCAGAACACGCAGAACCGTGACGCCCGCGTGGTGTCGCTCAAGCTGGACGAGCTTTTACGCAGCATCGAAGGAGCACGCACGTCGATGGTCGACCTCGAGCAGTTGTCCGATGAGGAACTCGAGCATGTGCACGGCGAATTCGCGCGTTTGCGCGAGAAGTACGCGCCGCTGATCGACGACGACCTTGCTCACGTGGCGAGAGAACTCAAAGCTCGAAAGGGATCGCGTCGATCCAGGTGATAGAGGGACGTGTTGCGTGGCACGTCAGCCCGGCGTCTGCAGGTAGAAATACGCATACACGATCGCGGCCGCGATGATCGCAATGAGCAGAGATCGCGTCAGGACGCGATAGTTCGTGCGCTGCGGCGTAGCCTGACGCGACTCCGTCGGATTTACGGTTTTGCGATCAGACATACCTTTTTCCTCCTCGTGAGTTTGATTTGTGAACGCCGCCCGATCGGGTTGAGTTCCGGATTCCGGCCGGGGTGAGGGCCTGGACTTAGCGGTTTATTCACCACGTTCAGCCATCCTCCCGATGGCTTTTTGTCAAAGGAGGGGAAGGCAATGGCCCTATGGAAGACGCTCGTGTCCTCCCTATCCGGGGAGGCGCCGCGCAGGCACGAGGCGCGCTCGCTCACGCCATCGGACTTCCGCACGCCGCGACGCATGCAAGAGGGCTATCTGTGGGGCGAGAGCCTGATCATGCCGCGCCCGTGCACGATCCGTGACGTGTCTCCGCTCACGGCGCAGATCGTGCTTTGGCACGACGACATCAAACCGCAACTCCTGGCTCGTCCGCTCAAGCTCTTCACGAGTTCCGATCGCAAAGAGGCCGACTGCGTGGTTACAGGGCGTGACAACAACATTCTGTCGCTGCGGTTCACGAGCGCGTTTCGCGCACCGACGCGGACATATCCGTAGCAGCTTCTCATCCAACGACAGACGCCATAGCCATCGCGCAGAATGTGATGGTCTCTCCTCGTGCGCAGAGCTGAATGCGCCGATCTTGTCCGTATGCGATCATTCATATCCGTGACGCTTTCGCTTACGAGACCGCCGAACGCCGCAATTTGTGGTTGCTCGAGGGGTTGTAATCATTTGCCACTTGGGGCACGCTCACGGTCTAGATCATCCGACGCTATCCGCTTGAGCTGGATAGCGTCTTCAATCTCTCCCAACGACAAAGAGGTGCTCGCGCATTGAGAGGCAACAGGCGCATCGTGACGGGAAATTTTCGCACTCGATCATCAGAAATCACGCTTACCGGTTGGACCAAGACGGTCAGCGGCATCGACGCAGCAGCAGCTCCCCGCTCTGCACGAGACTCGCAGCTCACTCCCCCGCGCGTCCGATGGGAGTCGCTCTTTCAAACTGGTCCGGACCCCACATCCAGCAGGTTTCCACCCGAGGTCGTCCGACACCTGGTCGCACGTTCGAAATGACATCGGACGTCATCAGAACGCTCGCGTCGCGACGGCTGTTTCTTGCCGTTGACCTGGACGGCACCTTCCTTGGGGGCTCGGACTCCGATCGCCAGGCGCTTTACGGCCTCATTAGCGCGCGACGCAATGATATCGCGCTGGTGTTTGTGACCGGCCGTGACATCCCCTTCGCCTCCAATGTGCCGACCCTCTTCGGCACGCCTCAGCCAGACCTGATCGTCGGCGACGTTGGCACGTCCGTCGTTGTCGCTCCGGGCTGGGAGCCCCATCCCGAGATAGAACGCTGGATCGATAGCCGCTGGCCGGGGCCGGAGCGCGCCAGCAAGATCATGCTCGAGCGGCCGGAGATCGAGCTTCAGACCGCATTCGGCGGACGGCGGCTCTCCTACTTCTATCGCGATCGCATGTTGGCCAGCGCAGCCGCTCGCGAGATCGAAGAGGCGGGCTACGCTGCGTTGATGTCGGCCGATCTTTTTTTCGACGTCCTGCCGCGCGGCGTCGACAAGGGGCAAACGCTGCTCAAGCTGTTGGCGCATGAAGGCATCGGGCACGATCGCGTGCTCTGCGCCGGCGACACACTGAACGATTTTTCACTCTTTTCGACCGGCCTCAGGGGTGTCGCAGTCGCGAACTCCGAGCCGTATCTGAAGGCTGCGCTTCAGGCGTTCACCAACGTCTACATGGCAACGCGAGAGGGAGCCGGGGGGATTCTCGAGGCAATCGAACATTTCGAGCTCCTTTCCCCTGGGCCGGGATAAAGGGAACACGCTGCATGGCTCAATCCATCAAAAAATCGTCGTTCGTCATTGTCTATCACCGGCAGCCCTATGAGGAGGCCGTGGAGAACGGCAAAGTCGTCTACAAGGAGAACAAGAGCCCGAACGGCATCGTTCCTGCCCTGAAGGGGTTTCTGGGCAGCGCCGAAGATGCGGTGTGGGTGGCGTGGAAGCAGGTGCCCTCTTCAGGCTCACACGACTTCCCGCGCTCCGTTCGGATCAACGATTCCTATGGAAGCTACGACGTCGTGCGGCTGCCGCTCAAAGCCGAGCAGGTGAAGGCGTTCTATCACGTGACGTCGAAGGAGGCGCTCTGGCCGATCCTGCATTCGTTCCCGAGCAAGTTCAATTATGCGCCTGTCGATTGGGACAACTTCCGCAACGTCAATCGTCTGTTCGCGGAAGCCGCATGCGAGCAGGCCAGCGACGACGCCTTCATCTGGGTGCACGACTATAACTTGTGGCTCGTTCCCCATTTCATTCGTCAGATAAAGCCCAATGCGCGGATCGCGCTGTTCCATCACACGCCGTTTCCGTCACCGGACGCGTTCAACGTGCTTCCCTGGCGTGAGGAGATTCTGGGCAGCCTTCTCGACTGCAACATCGTGGGCTTTCACATCCCTCGCTATGCCGAGAACTTTGCGTCGGTCGCCTGCTCGCTGATGGGCGCGGAGCGCCACCACGTGCGCGACGTGAAGGGCCCGTTCAGTCCGACAGGCACGGCTTTGTCAGAACCGCAGGTGACGACGGCCCTCAAGTACAAGGGCCGACTCGTCGAAATCGATGCCTGGCCGATCGGCACCAATCCGGCTGTCATCGAAAAGCACCTCTCGAGCTTCGAAGCCGGGCAACGCGTGGCGGAGATCCACTCCGAGATCGGAGACCGCCGCCTCATCATATCCGTGGGCCGTGTCGACTACGTCAAAGGCACGAAAGAGATGCTCGAAGCGTTCGACCGACTGCTTCAGCGGCGCCCCGATCTCAAAGAGAAGGTCAAGCTCTTCTGCATTTGCGTTGCTCCGGCCGACGGCATGAGCGCCTATCGCTCGGCGCAGCGCGAGGTCGAGCGTCTGGTCGGTGCGATCAATGGAAAATATGGAAATCTGCGCTGGACGCCGATCATGCTGTCGACCCGCGGCGTGCCATTCGACGAGCTCGTCTGCTACTACCGGGCCGCGGATGTTTGCTGGATCACGCCACTGCGCGACGGGCTCAACCTCGTTGCGAAGGAGTTCATCGGCGCCCAGAACGGCGATCCGGGGGTTCTCATTCTTTCGGAATTCGCCGGCGCCGCCGTGGAGCTAACCGAGAGCGTCAGTGTCAATCCTTACTCCGAGCGCAGCATGGACGCGGCCATCGATGCCGCTCTCAACATGCGGGAGGACGAGCGCGCGCGGAGGCTTGCAAAGATGAAAGAGCGCGTGCGGACGTGGGATGTCGAGCATTGGGCGCAGCACGTTCGGGGACGCTTCGAAGGATTGAAGGTGGTCAAGCCCGGGCAGGTGCGCAACGTCGCTAGTTGAGGCTGTCGCGCGGCGAGTCGCTGCCCCCCCAGTGCCCCAGAGAGTATCTAATTAATACGAACAGGGGTGCTTCAGTTTCGGTCAACAAACCGACCTGCGGACGCTGAGTTCGCCTGCGGCGGGAGACAAGGCCTCATTGACGAACAACAGCACCCTGTCACATTGCGGGAGCCCAGCCTGTTGCCTCGAAATGGAGCTTCATGTTGACTCGATCTTCCGCTGCCGGACTTTCTTTGGCGATCGGTCAGTGTTCCGAAGCCGGGGCAAAACCCACCAATCAAGACTTCCACGGAGCACTTGTTCCAGACGGAACCGACCGCGCTTTGAAGGGGATTGCAGTTGCTTTGGCAGACGGCATCTCATCGAGCAAAGTCAGCCAAGTCGCGGCGGAGATCGCCGTCAAGAGCATCCTGACAGATTACTACTGTACCTCTGATACCTGGTCAGCAAAGACGGCCGGCGAACGCGTCATCCGTGCCGTGAATGCATGGCTCTACGCTGAAAGCCAGCGCAACTGGCTCTATGACAATCAGGGCTACATCTGCACCCTCAGCGCGATCATCTTCAAAGGCAGAACCGCGCACATCTTCCACATCGGAGACAGCCGCATCTGTCAGGTTTCCGGCGACAACTTCGAGCAGCTGACGCGGGACCACCGCATGGCGGTCTCGAAGACCGAGAGCTATCTCAACCGCGCTTTGGGCGTCGAACCCAATGTGGAGATCGACTATCTCGCCGTCGATTTGCATCCCGGCGATGTCTTTGTCTTGAGCACCGACGGTGTGCACGAGTTTGTGAGCCCCCGCGAGATGGCGGCCCTCATCACCTCGGCTAATAACCTCGACGCTGCTGCCGGCGAAATCGTGGCCCACGCCCTCGCCAATGGCAGCGACGATAATCTGACGTTCCAAATCGTACGTGTCGACAGCCTTCCTGAAGAGAGCGCGCAGGACGTTCTCCTGGGTGCCGAGCAGGCGCTGGCAGCCGAGGTGCCGCGCATCCCCTATGATCTCGATGGCTTTCGCATCGTGCGCGAGATCCATGCCACGAGCCGCAGCATCGTCTACGTCGCGATAGATAGCGAAACCGGGGAGCGTGTCGCTCTCAAGGTCCTGTCATCGGATCTGCGCGACAACCTGGGCGCTCGCCGTCGGTTCGCCATGGAAGAGTGGGTTGCGCGCCGGTTGAACTCGCCCCACGTCGTCAGATCGGTAAAGGCGCAACGCCAGCGTAACAGCCTGTACACGGTCTCCGAGCTGATCGAGGGGCAAACGTTGCGGCAATGGATGCATGACAATCCGCAGCCTAGTTTGGAGACGGTGCGTGACATCGTCGAGCAGATCGCGAAGGGACTGCGCGCCTTTCACCGGATGGAAATGCTGCATCAGGACATCCGCCCCGACAATATCATGATAGACGCCTCCGGCACCGTGAAGATCATCGACCTCGGCTCGGTGCGTGTTGCAGGGGTCCGCGAGGCCATGCCCGAGACCGAAACGGGCGACATCCTCGGAACGCATCAGTATGCAGCGCCCGAATATTTTCTAGGTCTTCCGGGCACCGAAAAGTCCGACCTCTTTTCTCTTGGTCTCGTCGCCTACGAGTTGCTCACGGGTAGTCTGCCTTACGGCGACAGCGTGGCCGGCGCGACGACGCCGAAGGCGCAGGCATCGCTTTTCTACATTCCTGCCTCCGAGTTTTCGTCCCGCGTGCCCGAATGGATGGATTTGGCGATCCGCAAGGCCGTGAGCATCGATCCATCGCGGCGCTATGAGGCCATCTCGGAGTTTGTTGCCGATTTGCGCCGGCCAAGGGAAGCCCCCAAACGCCGATCGGTCACGCCGCTTATCGAGCGCAATCCACTGCTGTTTTGGAAAATGCTGTCCGGCGGGTTGGTTCTGATTGTCCTATGGCTACTCGCAACGAGATAGGAACAATACTTCAGCAGCTACCGTCACTGATGGCCGCCCGCGCTGAGGCTCCTCGACAACCACGGCATCGTTGAGATCTCAGCTGCCGGCTTACGTTCCCAACAATGCGCGTGCAACCGGCCGTTTGCGGCACTCGGTTGGCACCTAGCCTAACCGGCGGCGCCCTGGAGATCGATCAAAGCCTTGAAAATATTGGTCGGAGCGAGAGGATTTGAACCTCCGACCCCCAGTCCCCCAGACTGGTGCGCTAACCAGGCTGCGCTACGCTCCGACTTCGGCCCCCCTTATGTCCGGCAACGGGGCTCCGGTCAACGCCTCGTTCCCTGCTTCGCTAAAAGAAGGCCGTCGAGGCCGGCCGCGGTGTCCGGCAGATGACGCAACGGCGGCGGAGAAACGCCAGCCGCGAGGGCCAAGGCTGCATATACGTTACGCTCGGTCGGTACGTCGTGGACGATGACCGACGGCGGACTGTTCTTTTTCGGCGCGGCTGCGCTGGCTGCCATCGCCGCTGCACGGCTGGGCCTCAGAGGCTCGAGAAGGGCGCCGATACCGCGGCCCTGGGCCTTGGCCGCCGCCTCGAGGCGCACCCACGCTCTCAGAAACCGCGCGTCCGGACCAGCGCCGTCGAGTGGGGCGCCTCCGGCCAGGGCAATGGCTTCCGCCTCGATCGGAGCCCGCCGATGGGTGGGCATGCGCACCGGCCTCGCCACCTCGATATCGACGCCGAGCGGGTCACGGTCGGCGAGCGCGATCAGGGCCAACCCTCGTGTGTGAGAGAGGCTAAAGGCGGTCTCGCAGCCGGCCAGCAGGGGCTTGTCCTGCGGGGTTCTTATGAAGGGCGTCACCCGAATGCCGGGGCCGAGCCGCGCCTCGAGCAGGATGCGCAGGGCGATGTGCGCGAGCCGCCGCTCGCGGCGCGTTGCAGTGTCGGCCATGCGGTCGATGCGTTCTTGGACATCGATGGACAGGCGCGGTGTCGCTGCCTCGAGCGTTTCGAGGGCACCTTCAGTCCTGTCCAGATCAACGAGCCAGAGCTCCGTCGCCATCACCAACCTGCCCTAGGGGCCTCGCAACAGACGCGCGTGGTTTAGCGCGCAACTGCCGAAGTTAGAAGACGGTGGCACGCGTCGAAGCGCCAAGATCGCCCAAGCTGATTCGTCTCGGGCGATCAGACCTGCGCGGCTAGGCGCCAACGGCGCGGGCGCGGCGTGGGGCACGAACGGGCTCGGCCTTGCCGAGCGTCTCCAGCAGGATCGCGCGGCACTGCTCAAGCTCCTTGATCGCGGCCTCGACGACGGCGAGGTGCTCGATGGCACCTGCGCGGGCGCGTGCGCCGCCGCGGCGCGAGGAGACGGGAACGGGACCCGAAGGCCGTGCCGCTCCGATCGCCGGAACGTTTGCCGGCAGAGCGCGTGCATCCGGCCGGGCGCCGCGCGTGGTAGCGCGCGGTTCAACCGCGACGCGACCGTGCTGCTTGACGTGGTCAATCCCCTGCTCGCGCAGGATCTTCTGGACACCCTTGATGGTGTAGCCCTCGGCGTGCAGCAGATGACGGATGCCGCGCAGCAACTCCATGTCTTCCGGCCGATAGTAGCGACGGCCGCCACCGCGCTTCATGGGCCGGACCTGCGGGAAGCGCGCTTCCCAGAATCTCAGAACGTGCTTTTGCACATCGAGCTCATCAGCGACCTCGCTGATGGTTCGAAAAGCCTCCGCTGCCTTGCTCATCGTTACCCCTCGATGCCATGGCCATCGACGATCCGGATCGCTCCGGCCTGCGCTTCGCTGATGTACGGCGCCGGCCCGATAGGCCGGACGGCACAACCGAGCCCCCTCTGCATCTCGAACTGAGTGAAGATGCGCGAACGCCAACGCTACAGCTTGCTTCAACAAGCATACCGCCAACACTGCACGCCGTCTCGATCAATCCGAGTGAAA
This sequence comes from Hyphomicrobium sp. CS1GBMeth3, assembly GCF_900117455.1. Taxonomy (NCBI): domain Bacteria; kingdom Pseudomonadati; phylum Pseudomonadota; class Alphaproteobacteria; order Hyphomicrobiales; family Hyphomicrobiaceae; genus Hyphomicrobium; species Hyphomicrobium sp. CS1GBMeth3. Next base: position 2,004,309 of record NZ_FPHO01000003.1, on the reverse strand, counting down.
GGCCACAGCTTTTTTTTCGACGCTGTGCAGAACTCCCACACAGCACCGATCAAAGCTTCACTGTTGTCTCGCGGTTTTTTCGCGGCGACGCGCCGATTGCGTGAGAACTTTTTTCGTCTGTGTGCTCATCGCATCGCGCAGTGCGCGTGGTTGCGCGCGCGGCAGCGCCGACTACGCTGCTCAATGCTCGAAATGAAGGGAACTACTCGGCGGCCTTGGTGCTGGCGCGGCGCGTGCGACCGGAGTTGATCCGGTCCTTCATGATGTTGCTGGGGCGGAAGACGAGAACACGACGCGGCGTGATCGGCACCTCTTTGCCAGTCTTCGGATTGCGACCGATGCGCTCGCCCTTCTGACGGATACCGAAAGAGCCGAATGAGGAGAGCTTCACCTGCTCGCCACGCGCCAAGCTGTCCGAGATCTCGTTCAGCACCAGCTCAACGAGCTCTTGAGACTCGTTTCGCGGCAGACCGACCTTACGGACCACTGCCTCGGCCAAATCGGCACGTGTCAGTGTTTTCCCGCTCATAACGCACGCCTCCCCGTAGCTAGGTATTGTTCCTGATGCTACCGGGGGATGAGCGCGCGGTCAATGCTAGATCGCAACAACCGCCTGAAATCGCACAAGGAATTAGCGCTACCTTTAACCGCAAGTTTTGCAACGTTCAGTTGGCAGATTTGTGCGGCGCACCTATGTGCGATTTCGCATCTGCGAGATCACCAGCGGGCCAGCGCAGCACCCCATGTAAAGCCACCGCCCATGGCTTCCATCAGCACGAGGCTACCCTCCCGCACACGGTGTTCCTCAAAGGCTTGGTTAAGAGCCAGCGGAATCGACGCAGCCGATGTGTTGCCGTGCTTTTCCAGCGTCTTGACGATCTTGTCCTGCTCGATGCCAAGCTTCTTGGCGATGCCGTCGAGAATGCGGATGTTGGCCTGGTGGGGAATGAACAGATCGATCTCGTCTGCGGTGTACCCCGACGCGACCAAAGCCTCCTCGATCACGCCGGAGATTTTTTGCACTGCATGACGGAATACCTCGCGCCCGTTCATGCGCAAATGGCCCACGGTTTTCGTCGAGCCGGGACCGCCATCCACGTACAAAAGATCCTCGAAGCGGCCGTCCGAGCGGATCAGCGTGGTCAGAACCCCGCGATCGTCGCGCGCGCCGTGTTGAGGCTGCGCCTCGAGCACGACGGCGCCGGCGCCGTCGCCGAAGAGGACGCAGGTTGCGCGATCCGTCCAGTCGAGGATGCGCGAGAACGTCTCCGCGCCAACTACCAGGGCGCGGCTCGACTGGCCCGTCTTGATGAAGTTGTCGGCGACGGCCAATGCGTAGACGAAGCCAGAGCACACCGCCTGGACGTCGAAAGCCGCACCCTTAGTAATGCCAAGCCCCGACTGAATACGAACGGCAGTCGAAGGGAATGTACGGTCGGGAGTTGCCGTGGCGCAGACAACGAGATCGATATCAACCGGGTCGATGCCAGCGCGGACCAGGGCCTGATGGGATGCAGCGATACCGAGCGTCGAGGTCAGCTCATCGTCGGCGGCAATATGGCGCTCGCGGATACCGCTGCGCTCGACAATCCATTCGTCGGATGTGTCAACGATCTTCGCGAGGTCGGCGTTGGTCATGATGCGTTTCGGCAGATACGCGCCGACACCGCGGATGACCGATCGAATGACTGCCAAGGTGGCCTCTTCTTTCCTGCTTATTGCGGCCCCTTTTGAGCCCGTACGCTAGCTCGATGAGTGCGTATCGGCGCCGAGCCGGTGGTGGAAGGTCTCTAGATCGGCGGCAAGCCGCTCGATCAGTCCGCTTTCCGCCATTTCGTAGCCGAGATCGACGGCGCTCGCAAAGCCCAGGGCATCGGTGCCGCCGTGGCTCTTGACCGCAAGCCCGTTTAGGCCAAGAAACGTGCCACCGTTAATGCGGCGCGGGTCCATTTTCTCTTTCAAAACCCGAAAGCCTCCGCGCGCAAGGAACGCGCCCAGCTTCGATAAGGTCGTGCGCATCATGGCGTCTTTCAGATAGTAGCCAATCTGCTTGGCGGTTCCCTCGGCGGTCTTGAGAGCGATGTTGCCGGCAAAGCCCTCGACCACCACGACGTCGACCTTGCCCTGTCCGATCTCGTCGCCTTCGATGAAGCCGCGATAATCGAGCGGCAGTTCCTCGCCCTTCTTGAGCTGGGCGTTGGCCTCCTTGACCTCCTCGGCACCCTTGATCTCTTCCACGCCGACGTTCAACAGGCCAACCGTCGGGCGCTCAACGTGGAACAGCGCACGCGCCATGGCGGCGCCCATGAGGGCGAAGTCGGTCAACTGGCGCGCGGAGGCGCCGATGTTTGCGCCCACGTCGAGCACAACGCATTCGGCCGTTGTCGTGGGCCATAGAGCCGCGATGGCCGGACGCTCGATCCCAGGCATGGGGCGCAGGATGAGCTTTGCCATTGCCATCAGGGCGCCGGTATTGCCGGCCGAGACGGCCGCGTGGGCCTCGCCCTTCTGCACGGCTTCGAGTGCGAGCCACATGCTGGAGCCCTTGCCGCGGCGCAGCGCCTGGCTCGGCTTCTCCTGCATGGAGACGACCTGGCTGGTGTGCACGACGCGCGAGCGAGCGGCGAGAGCAGGATGGGCAGCAAGCACCGGCGCAATGCGCGCCTCGTCTCCGAAAAAGATAAAGCTCTGCGCCGGATAGCGTTCGAGCGAGATCGCAGCGCCAGGCACCACGACCTCCGGGCCGTGATCGCCTCCCATGGCGTCGAGCGCTAATGTCCGCGGCTGAGCCATGTGGCCCTTCTTGAACCTGTCGACAAAGGTTCCCGTCTCCAAAGAGGAATAGGGCTGCCGTCCCCCCGGAGGCAAGCCGACGGGAAAATACCCGTTTGGATCGCTGAAACAACAGGCTTCCGCGTCGCAACCGGGGACAAGAAGGCCCTGTGGCCGGGCGGTCAAGAGCCAGGTTTCAACTTGGCCAATGCCGCGAAGGGGTTGGTTGCCTCCGCGCCAGCCTCGATCTTGGGGTCGACCCAATCGAAGGCGGCACCATCTTTACGCGGATAGGGGGGCAGCGCCGACGACAGGACGCCGAACACGATCGTGCCGACATCGATGCGGCCGTCCTCGATGGGTTCGATGTCCGGAATGGAGGACACGACGCGATCGCCTGCGACCGATGGCTCGTCCTCAAGGTCACCAGCAGGGGCCAGCTCGACGGAAAACGGCTCGGAAAGCCGGGCGGGAACCGGCTCGAGCGTCACCACGCACGCCTGTGTGATCCCGGCATCAAGCGTGCCGGAGAGGCGATAGCGGCCCTTGCCGAGTCCCTTGATCTCGTAGGCGACGCTCAAAGCTTCGCAAGCAGGGATATCGAGTTCACGCGCCAACTCGACGCGCTCCTCATCCGTCGCTTGGCGGCGCTCGCTGAGGCCACGCTCCGGGATGTCCGTTACGAGGTGCGTCCAATCGCGAAGGGCTGTCATCGGACACCTCCAATCTCTTCTCTGGTCATGCCGGGAAAATCGGGCAACGCGCTTGGCTCGGCCAACAGCTTCTCGGTCTCTATGCCTTGCAGGGCGGCCCTAAAGCTCAGCGTTGCGTGGGCGATAGCCTCGGCGCCGCTGGTGCGCGAGTCGAGCCCCGGTATGGTTATCGCGAGCTCGTGGCTGAGCGCCTCAGGGGGCTCTTGGGATGCGACGGCGCGACTATAGGCGAGGCACCGCTCGCCGAGCGCTTGCGCGGCGCGCTTGACCTTTTTGGGCACGGACAGATCCCCGACGCCCATCTCGCGCAGGCTATCGTCGACGTCGGTGATGAACGTCTCGCACAATAGACGCGCTGCGTGACGCTCTCCCGTGCCGGCACCCTGGAGGCGCTCCAACACGGGAAACATCGCGAGGATGATCAAGGCGGTGCGGCCTTCCGGGGTATCCTGGACACCATGAACGTCAAAAAACGCAGGCTGGCGGGCGCGGGTCACGATCGCGCCATAAAGGTCGATTGCTGTGCGCCGATCTTCGGCTCTGCGTCTAAACCAGGAGAGCACGCGGGTTTTTCAACCTCTTACGAAAGGGGATTGGGACGATCCCGGCGTTGCCTTGCGGCCTCCTTTTAGCTAAGGGCGGGACTTGAGCACAGGGGTTTCATGAGTCTCCGAGGGGGTCATCGCAGCATGCGCCGTCACCATGCGCCAGGGAGAGATGGCGAGCCGACGCGCGCCCGCGACGTGGCGCTCCGTGCGCTGATGCCCGTTCTGCTGGCCGTCATGGTCGGCATATCGGCCTGCAGCGAGCAAATCACCAAGCACGGCCACCTGTTCCGCGAATCCGATATCGCCCAGGTACAGCCCGGCATGGGGCAGGAGCAGGTCAAACTCATCCTCGGCACGCCGACCACCACTACGACCTACGGCAACGGCTCGGCCTACTATTACATCTCGAGCACGTCGAAGCGCACCGCCTTCATGAAGGGCAACGAGGTCGATCGGCAGGTGCTTGCGGTCTATTTCTCGCCAAACGCCACCGTCGACCGGGTTGCCAACTACGGTCTCAAGGACGGCAAGGTGTTCGACTTCGTGTCGCGCACGACGCCGGCGCCGGGCGGAAAAGAGGACGGCATCTTCAAGCAGCTGTTCCGCAACCTCGGCACCAAGCAGATCTTCGGCGAGGACTAAGCGGAGGCCGCGCGGCGGTGCGCAGCGCCGTCTGCTCGAAGAGTACGGAATGGACGAGAAAGACGACGCAGCGTTCATCGAGGAAGTTCAGGCGTTCGCGCGGCCACTCGTAGCGCGCGGTGACCGGACATTCGCGGAGGTCGTCGAGGAGGCGGTGGAACACCTCCTCGAGGAGAACGAAGACGCGGATCCGACCGCGGTGGAACGCGTGTGCGAGACGGAAATCGACAAGATCTTCGCCGCGCATCTCGCAGCGCAGGCGACGTGGCCTCAGGTTACCGACTGCGACCGGCTTGACCGCGCGTTTGATGCGCTGAACGGCAGTGGCATCGTCGCGCGGCAGGACTTCACCTGCTGCCAGAACTGCGGGCTTGCCGAAATCGGAGACGAGATCCAGGCCGCGGTCAACGCTGGCTTCGACGTGTCGGGGTTCACGTTCTACCACGCGCAGGACACGGATCGTGCCACCGAAGGACACGGCCTCTACCTCACCTACGGCCACGTGGACGGCGACGAAGCCAACAGCGTCGCGATCGGACGGACGATCGTCGCCGCACTTCGCGAAGCCGGGCTCGAAACGGACTGGGACGGCACGATCCGGCAGCGCATCGGAGTGCGCCTCGACTGGCAGCGCCGCATCCCGGCCTCGGCCGTCATCCGTGTCGTAAAATAGGATCGCGCTGCATCGTAGGAAAAGAAAGGCCCCGGCAATTGCCAGGGCCTTTCGCTTGTCAGGGCGATCCTGGTGCGCGCGCTTAGCCGTGGGCCAAGACGGCGAGCAGCAGCAGCGCCACGATGTTGGTGATCTTGATGGCCGGGTTGACGGCTGGGCCGGCGGTGTCTTTGTAAGGATCGCCGACGGTGTCACCGGTCACGGACGCCTTGTGCGCCTCCGAGCCCTTAACGTGCTTCACGCCATCCTTGTCGACGAAGCCGTCCTCGAATGCCTTCTTGGCGTTGTCCCAGGCGCCGCCGCCCGAGGTCATCGAGATGGCGACGAACAGGCCGGTGACGATGACACCAAGCAGCATGGCGCCGACGGCCGAGAAAGCTGCGCCGCGTCCGCCGATGGCCTCAATGACGAAGAACAGAACGATCGGCGACAGCACCGGCAGCAGAGACGGGATGACCATTTCTTTGATCGCCGACTTGGTCAGGAGATCGACGGCGCGGGCATAGTCCGGCCGCTCCGTGCCTTTCATGATGCCGGGCTTGGCCTTGAACTGGCGGCGCACCTCCTCGACGATCGAGCCCGCCGCGCGGCCAACGGCGGTCATGGTGATGCCGCCGAACAGATACGGGATCAGACCGCCCAGCAGCAGACCGACGACGACGTATGGGTTGTCGAGGCCGAAGTTGGTCTCCACGCCTTTGAAGAACTGGTAGGACGTCGAGCCTGCCTCGTTGGCCTTCTGGATGAAGTGCTGGAGGTCGTAGTTGTAGGCGGCGAACAGCACCAGCGCGCCGAGGCCGGCCGAGCCGATCGCGTAGCCCTTGGTGACGGCCTTGGTCGTGTTACCGACCGCGTCAAGCGCATCGGTCGAGCGGCGGACCTCCTTCGGCAGGCCGGACATCTCGGCAATGCCGCCTGCGTTGTCGGTCACGGGACCGAAGGCGTCGAGCGCAACGACGACGCCAGCGAGGCCGAGCATGGTCGTCGTGGCAATGGCGGTGCCGAAGAGGCCCGCCAAGTTGTAGGTCACCAGGATGCCGGTAACGATGACGAGGGTCGGCAGCGCGGTTGCCTCGAGCGAGACGGCGAGACCCTGGATCACGTTGGTGCCGTGGCCGGTGACGGACGCCTGGCTGATCGAGCGCACGGGGCGATAGCCGATGCCCGTGTAGTACTCGGTAATCCAGACGATAAAGCCCGTCACCGCGAGGCCGACGAGGCCGCTGATGAACAGGTTCTGGCCCGTAATCGCGAAGCCGGCTGCTGTGCCGACCTCACCCCAGGTGCCAAGCACGTACTCGGTCGCGATCCAGAGGCCGCCGATCGACAGCACGGCTGTGGCGATGAAGCCCTTGTACAGCGCGCCCATGATCGAGTTGTTGGCGCCAAGCTTGACGAAGAAGGTGCCGATGACCGAGGTCACGATGCAAGCGGCGCAGATGGCGAGCGGGTAGACCATCAGAGACTCGAAGTTGGCCTGACCGGCGAAGAAGATGGCGGCAAGCACCATGGTGGCAACAACAGTCACCGCATAGGTCTCGAACAGGTCGGCCGCCATGCCGGCGCAGTCGCCGACGTTGTCGCCGACGTTGTCGGCAATCGTCGCCGGGTTGCGCGGATCATCCTCGGGAATACCGGCCTCAACCTTGCCCACGAGATCACCGCCGACGTCTGCGCCCTTGGTGAAGATGCCGCCCCCGAGACGGGCGAAGATCGAGATCAGCGAAGCGCCGAACCCCAGCGCCACGAGCGCGTCAATCACCGTGCGGTCGGACGCAGCGTAGCCCAACACTTGCGTCAGGATGTAATAGTAGATGGAGACGCCGAGCAGTGCGAGGCCGGCAACGAGCAGGCCGGTCACAGCACCTGACTTGAAAGCAATGTCGAGGCCCTTGCCGAGCGAAACGCTGGCGGCCTGAGCGGTGCGGACATTGGCGCGCACAGAGACGTTCATGCCGATGTAGCCGGCAAGGCCCGAGAGGACGGCGCCAAGGAGGAAGCCGGCGGCGACAGCCGCTCCGAGCAGGACCCACGCGAGGATAAAGATCAGGACACCGACGACGGCGATGGTCTGATACTGGCGGTTGAGGTAGGCCTGCGCGCCTTCACGGATAGCGCCGGCGATCTCCTGCATGCGCGCATTGCCGGCGTCGGCTTTCATCACGGATTGGATTGTGAAAACGGCGTAGACGATCGCCAACGCCCCGCAGGCGATAATCCCCCAGAGTACCTCTGTCATCGATCCTTCCCCTGTTTGGCCAGCTTTGGCTGCGGCCTTCGTGTGTACGCCCGCTCGCGGCTTAGAGCCCAAAGCGGTCTCGCCCCGATTCAGAGACGCGCGCGGGACCATGCCAAAAGAGCGCAGGCGTTGCAACACAGGCACAGGAGGTAAAAAAGGCGAAGACGCGTGCTGCGGCTTATACACACCGCTGCCTCGCGTCTTCGTTATGCCTGACGTTGCCCCCCAAAGAGCCCAGCAAAGATCGTACGCAACCCACTCCGTGGCTGCGCTTCAAACGCTTCCGAACGGTGGCTATCCGGCCGAGCTATTTACAGGGGCGTGCCTGGATCTGGCAATCAATGGAGCCGCCGCCTTGCGAGCAACTGATCCCCTTGCTTGCCGCACGCGAGAACCGTGCCCAGTCGCTACCGTACTCGAAATCGGTGAAGCTCGCCCACGAGCCGATCGCCGCTTTCTGCGCAGCCGCCTTTGTTTTCCCGGAGCCACTGCCGTAGTGGTAGTGGTCGGTGAAGCACGTCCTGCCGCCTTCGCGGCGCAGGTCGTGCATATAGGCGAAGCCGGTATCATCCGCCAACACAGGTGCCACGCTAGCGACCAGCAGAGCAGCTGCAGCCGCCGTTTTCAGAATTCCGATTGCCGACATGTTAGCCTCGTTCGCATTCAGCCGTGCGCGCGGATTCTGCCCGATTCAGAGACAAGCCTCGATAGGCGTCGCGCCGCAGCGCTGCGAATCATGAGCCGCCGCGGCAAACGAGTTACAGGGAAGGTTAACTGGAGTCAGGAAGTCGGGAAATTCGCCCCCCCCCTCGCGCACCGCCTATTTGACGGCGACAACGCTGATCTCGACCAGCATGCGCGGATCAACGAGCTTGGCCTCGACGCAGGCGCGCACAGGCGTGTCCTTGCCGCCGGTCCAGGCTTTGTAGGCCTCGTTCATCTGCTCGCGGTGGCGGATGTCGTTGAGCCAGATGGTCGCCTGCACGACCTTGGACTTCGAGGTGCCGGCGAGCGCGAGCAGCCGATCGATCTCACGCAGCACCTCCTCGGTCTGGCCCTTGACGTCGCGGGAGAGATCCGACGGCACGATGCCGGCCGTGAACACGAAGCCGTTGGCCTCGGCGGCCTTGGAGTAGATTTCCGTTTCCTCGTGACGCGTGATGCTCATGGCGCGGCGGGCTCCTTTTGTTTGTGAAAGCCCGTCCGCTTAACAGAGCGGAGCGCGTGGCGCCAGTGCGCGCGCGTGATCGGCACTCAGAGCAGCGGTTCCACGGCGACGCGCTTTCCGTCCACGACGAGGGCCTTGATGGCGACGTTGCCCGTATCGCCCACGGCGAGAACAGCCGAGATCTTCTTGTCACGGACCATCGTCTCGAGCTCGCGGCCCGTTCCTTCCGGCACGAAGTAGCTTTCGATGCCGTAGCGCACGGAGGCCGTGGGCTGGGCGTCGCCGGTGGGCCGATAGATGTAGTCGACGATGCCCTTCAGCACGACCTCGGATGGGTTTGCGGTCGCCTCGTAGTGGGTGGCGGCTTTTTGCGCCTCCCACTTTTCAGGCTCCGTCTCCTTGAGCGTGACGTAGATCGTGTCGCCTTGGACGACGCCCTCCGGCACCGGCACGTTGGTGCGGCTGAAGGCATAGCCCAGGATGACGTAGTCGCCGCGGAACAGGTCGCGCGGATCGACAGGGATGACCTCGGCTACGATCTCGCGTCCGTCGCGCAGCAGCGCGATGCGGCCGTAGACCATGCTGGCGAGCGCCACGGTCTGCACCAGCGCGACGATGGCAATTGCGATCCAGGACAGGGGAGACAGCTTGATCATGGCGTGGCCCCCTGCGGCTCGACACGGCTGCTTAGCCTGTAGGCGACGGCGGCAAGGCCGGACACGATCAGGCCGGCGACCAGGAAGAAAAGCGCGCTATTCAAGAGCGTGCCGATGGTCTTTGTGTAAACCGCCATGACCTCGATCGAGAAGCCCGTGTAGCCGAGCCACAGTGCGCCGCGGTTGCCTGCCTTCAGGCCCCACCAGATGGTGGCGATGAGCAGCGCGAGCGCCAGCACGGCGAGAAGGATGAAAACGTCGAGCTTCGGCTCCTCGAAGAACTGCAGCGCCAGCAGGCCGGCGAAGGCGATGATCAAGCCGTAGTTCAAGACGCCGGCCCAGAGTGCGGGCAGCTCAGGCTTCAAACGCTCGCCAGCGACGGAGGCTGCCATGACGACGAGGCCTGCCGCCACCACAAGGCCGTGGGCGTGGCCGTCATTCAACCGATAGCCGAGGCTGATGATGAAGCCGGTGAGCGCGATGCCGGACAGATGCACGCCGGGGCGCCAGCGCTGCCAATAGAATGCGGCCGAGATCAGCGCCCAGGGGATCAGGAACGGCCAGAACACTCGCTCGAGGCGAATCGCCTCGCTGATGCCCCAATAGACGACCAGCACCATGGCAAAGGCGAGCGATGGATTGGAGCGCAAGACGACACCCGCGAGCAGCGCGCCGCCGGCCCAGAGCAGCACCGCATCGGCCGGGTTGCCGTCCATGTGGTACATCTGCGAGACCAGCATTATGGAGCCGCCGAAGATCGCGACGCCAAGTAAGATCGCCGCGCTGGCGAACCCCGGCATACCGCGCCGCGCAAGGAAGCCCGCCAAGCCATAGGCTGCCCACAGCGCCGCGACCAGCATGCCGAGGCGCATGATGCGCGGCATGTCCTGCCAGTTGGCGGCGACGAAGCTCATGATTGCGAAGCCGATCAGTACTGCGGACAGGATCGCCAAAGCGTTGGCGAGACCGATGGTGTGCACGCCGCCCTTCTCGACGTCGCGCCGGATTGCTGCTTCGCCCTCGGGCGTGATCCAACCGGCCTCGCGCCAGCGCGTGAGGTCTTGGTCAATGCGTTTGCGGTAGCTCCACATGGAGGGAAGGGGTCCTGGGCTAGCGTCGTAGGTGGGCGGTCTGCGTTCTTCTCATGGATGCATCTCTCTCATGGGACGCATCCGACCGAACCTAATCGCCGGAAATATTTATGTCATGAGCATGACCGGGACGCAGGTATACTTACCCGCGTCCCGGAATCGTAAACCGGGATGAACAGCCCAAATCTCAATCCATTCCCTCGAAAAAGATCAGGGACTGGGCGACGGCGGTGTCTCTGGCGACGGCGTTTCTTCCGGCGCAGGGGTCGGAGCGGGCTCCGGTGCTGGTGTTGGCTCGGGCGCAGGCGACGGGGCCACCGACGGAGCCGGCGATGTCGCCTCGGGCGTTGTCGTAGTAGTGTCCGGTGCCGGCGAGAACGCCGTATAAGCGATCACCGCCAGAGCGATCGCAGCTGCAATTGCGACGACGACTTTTGTATCCATGGGTTTTCTTTCCTCCTTCGTGCTCCTGAACAACACGAAGCGGGGGTCATATCATGCTTTGTACTTTCAAGCCAGAAACGCAGCATAAATGCTTATCGTCCGGAAGGGCTCGACGGCAGCGGCGACGCACGCCACAATGCGCTTCGGATCGATGATGCTCCGTGTTGCGCTGCATCAATAACTTTTCGTCAAGAATGGTGCTCCATGGATCTCGACGCAACGTTTCTGGCGCGCATCCAATTCGCGTTTACGGTCTCGTTCCACATTATCTTCCCGAGCTTCACAATCGGGCTCGCCGCTTTCATTGCGACGCTGCTCATTCGCTGGCGCATGACAGGGGAAGATCATTTTCACCGGCTGGCCCGCTTCTGGACGAAGATCTTCGCCGTCTCCTTTGCCATGGGCGTGGTGTCGGGCATCGTGCTTTCCTACGAATTCGGCACTAACTGGAGCGGATTTTCGCGCGTGGTCGGCAACGTGCTTGGGCCACTGCTCGGCTACGAGGTGCTGACCGCGTTCTTCCTCGAAGCCTCTTTCCTCGGCATCATGCTGTTCGGCTGGAATCGCGTGCCGCCCAATCTGCATGTGGCGTCGGCGGTTCTCGTCGCCATCGGCACCTCGATCTCGGCGTTCTGGATCCTGTCGGCCAACAGTTGGATGCACACGCCTGCGGGCCACGAGATCCGTGACGGAATCGTGCATCCTGTGAGCTGGCTCGAGATCATCTTCAATCCGAGCTTCCCCTATCGGTTCGCGCATATGTTCACGGCGGCCTTCCTCACGACGTCGCTGGTCGTGGCGGCGGTGGGGGCGCGCTATCTGCTCAAGAACCGTTACGCCGTGGAAGCGAAGACGATGCTGCGCATGGGCATCGGGATGGTGGCCGTGCTGGCGCCGCTGCAGCTTTTCATCGGCGATCAGCATGGACTCAACACGCTTGAGCACCAGCCGGCGAAGGTCGCGGCGATGGAAGCTCACTGGGACGGCAGCGAGCCCGCAGATTTGGTGCTGTTCGCATGGCCCTCCGAAAGCGAGGAGCGGAACCTCTACGAGCTTTCCATCCCCAACGTCGCCAGTCTGATCCTTACGCATCAGCTCGACGGCCGCATTCAGGGTCTCAAGGATTTCGCGCCTCAAGACCGTCCGCCCGTGAAGCCGGTGTTCTTCGCCTTCCGCGTCATGGTCGGCCTCGGCATGCTCATGATCGCGGCGGGCCTGATCGGCGCCTTCCTTTGGTGGCGCGGCAAGCTTTTCAGCTCGCGCTGGTTCCTCACGCCGCTCGCGTTCTCGTGGCCGGCGGGCTTCATCGCCATCCTCGCCGGGTGGTGGGTGACGGAGACGGGCCGGCAGCCGTGGCTCGCGCACGGCATCCTGCGCACGGCGGACGCGGCCTCGCCCGTGTCGGCCAACGCCGTGCTGACGACGCTGATCCTGTTCGTGGTCGTCTACTCGATCGTGTTCTCGATGGGTATCTACTACATAAACCGGCTGATCGAGAAAGGACCAACAGGCGCCTCCGTGAAGCCGTCGGAAGGCGTGCCGTCGCGGCCGCTTTCGGCTGCCGAGGAAGCCGCCCACGAAGCCATCGAAGGGACGAGGTGAGCCATGGAAGGTCTGGCCTACTGGCTGCCGCTCGTCTGGGTCGTCGTGCTCGGCGTCGCGGTGGCGCTCTATGTGGTGCTCGACGGTTTCGATCTCGGCATCGGCATCCTGTTTCCCGCGAACCCGGAGGAATCCCATCGCGACCAGATGATGAACTCGGTGGCACCGTTCTGGGACGGCAACGAGACGTGGCTCGTGCTCGGCGGTGGCGGGCTGCTGGTCGCCTTTCCGCTTGCCTACTCGATCATCATGCCGGGCGTCTATCTGCCGGTGCTGATCATGCTGCTCGCGCTCGTGTTCCGCGGCGTCGCGTTCGAGTTCCGCTGGGTGGCGAAGCCGCGCCACCAGATCTGGGATCTGGCGTTCGCCGGCGGCTCGATCACGGCAGCATTCATGCAGGGCATCATTCTCGGTCACATCCTCGAAGGCATCATGGTCGTCGACAACGCCTTCGCGGGGGGCACGTTCGACTGGTTGACGCCGTTCGCCCTCTTGACCGGCGTGGCGGTGGTTGCGGGCTACGCGCTGCTCGGCGCGACCTGGCTCGTCATGAAGACCGACGGCGAGGTGCAGGCTCGGGCGCGAGAACACGCCAAGTGGCTGCTGCCGGTGGTGCTGGCGGCGCTGGCTATCGTCAGCGTTTGGACGCCGCTCGCGATCCCGCGCATTTTCGAGCGCTGGTTCACGCTGCCGAACTTCTTCTGGCTGGTGCCGGTGCCGCTGCTCACGGCCTATGCCGCGTGGCGCTGCTGGTCTGGGCTACACAAGAGCGAAGACACGACGCCGTTCGTGGCGACGATCGCGCTTTTCCTGCTCGGCTTCATCGGGCTCGCGGTGTCGAACCTGCCGTATATCGTGCCGCCGACGCTCGATGTCTGGCAGGCGGCGGCGCATCCGTCTTCACAGCTCTTCATGCTGGTCGGCGTGCTCATCCTGCTGCCGATCATCCTCGCCTACACGGTGTTCGTCTATTACACGTTCCGCGGCAAGGTACGGCACGGCGAGGGCTATCACTGACCTGCCGGCCTTGCGGAGCGGGCGGTCTGTCGCAGGGGCGCCGCTTGACGTATCCCGGCGCGGGCTGTGATAGGCTCGGCCCATGACAACCATAAAACCCATCCACGTCATCGGCGGGGGCCTCGCCGGCTCGGAGGCCGCTTGGCAGATCGCCGAAGCGGGCGTTCCCGTCGTGCTGCACGAGATGCGGCCAACTCGCATGACGGATGCGCACAAGACCGAAGGTCTCGCCGAGCTCGTGTGCTCGAACTCGTTCCGCTCCGACGAGTGGGAAACGAATGCCGTCGGCCTGTTGCACGCCGAGATGCGCCGGCTGGGATCGCTGATCCTCAAGGCCGGAGACTTGCATAAGCTGCCGGCGGGCGGCGCGCTTGCCGTCGATCGCGACGGCTTCTCGGCCGAGGTGACGGAACGGCTCGGCACGCATCCGCTGGTCAGCATCGAGCGTGGCGAGGTTGCCGGGCTTCCTCCCGGCGAGTGGGACAGCGTGATCGTGGCGACGGGGCCGCTGACGTCGCCCGCACTCAGCGACGCCGTGCAGAAACTCACCGGCGAAGGCGAGCTCGCGTTCTTCGACGCCATCGCGCCGGTCATACATCTGGACAGCATCGACCAGTCGATCGCGTGGCGCCAATCGCGCTACGACAAGGCCGGGCCGGGCGGCACGGGCGCGGACTATCTCAACTGCCCGATGTCGAAAGAGGAATATGAGGCCTTCATCGACGCGCTGATCGCGGCCGAGAAGACGAGCTTCAAGGACTGGGAAGCCTCGACACCCTACTTCGATGGCTGCCTGCCTGTGGAGGTGATGGCCGAGCGCGGGCGCGATACGCTGCGCTTCGGGCCAATGAAGCCCGTCGGTCTCACCGATCCGCGCACCGGGCGGCGGCCCCATGCCGTGGTGCAGCTCAGGCAAGACAATGCGCACGGCACGTTGTGGAACATGGTCGGCTTCCAGACCAAGATGAAACACGCCGAGCAGGTGCGGGTGCTGCGCATGATCCCGGGGCTCGCGGACGCCGAGTTCGCGCGGCTCGGGGGGCTGCATCGCAACACCTTCCTCAACTCGCCGAAGCTCATGGACGGCGCACTGCGCCTCAAGGCCGAGCCGCGGCTGCGCTTCGCGGGCCAGATCACCGGCGTCGAGGGGTATGTCGAGAGCGCGGCGATCGGGCTGCTTGCGGGGCGCTTCGCGGCTCAGGAGTGCAAGGGCGAACCGGTTGGGCCGCCGCCTCCAACGACGGCGCTCGGTGCGCTGCTCGCGCACATCACGGGCGGACATATTGAATCGGGCGCCGGTTCGTTCCAGCCCATGAACATCAACTACGGCTTGCTGCCACCGCTCGACGAGACGCCTACAGCGGGCGCAGACGGACGCCGGCTCAAGGGCAAGGAGCGCGGCCAGCAGAAGAAGCGCCTCATGTCGCGGCGCGCGCTCGCGGACCTCGATCAATGGCTCGCCGAGCGGGAGCCGGCGGAGGCGTAACGAGGAGCAGACACCTGGGCGACGCCGAACAGACCATCGTCAAAGTCGTGCCGCGTATCGATCTTGTCGGGGCGCAAGCGTGGGAGGCGTGTGCTAACCCCGATCCCGCGACGTTCAATCCGTTTCTAAGCCATGCTTTTCTCGATGCGCTCGAGAAGTCCGGTGCGGTCGGGAAAGGAACGGGCTGGGTTCCGCAGCATCTGGTGCTCGAAGCGCCCGGCGGCGACGTGCTCGGCGTGATGCCGCTTTACGCCAAGACCAACAGCCAGGGCGAATACGTCTTCGATCACGCCTGGGCCGAAGCGCTTCACCAAGCGGGCGGACGATATTATCCGAAGCTGCAGAGCGCGGTGCCGTTCACGCCGGTGCCGGGGCGGCGCCTGCTGGCGCGGCCTGGTCTGCTTGAGACGGAGACGGAACGGCTGCTTGCGCACGCGGCCGTGGCGTTTGCCGACCGCATCGAAGCCTCGTCGGTGCACATCACCTTTCTGACCGAGGGCGAGTGGCGACGGCTCGGCGCCGACGGGTTCCTGCAACGCACGGGCCAGCAGTTCCACTGGCGCAACGAGGGCTACCGGAGCTTCGACGATTTCCTGGCGACACTCGCGTCGCGCAAGCGCAAGCAACTCCGCAAGGAGCGGGCGGAGGCGCAGGCGGCCGTCGAGATTTTCTCCGTCACAGGGCGCGAGATCACGGAAGCGTATTGGGACGCGTTCTATGCGTTCTACATGGACACCGGCTCGCGCAAGTGGGGTCGGCCGTATCTCAACCGCCGCTTCTTCTCGCTGCTCGGCGCGACGATGGCGGATCGCTGTCTTCTCGTCTTCGCGCGGCGCGCGGGCGAGCTCGTGGCTGGCGCGCTGCATTTGATCGGCGGCGACTGCCTTTACGGGCGCTATTGGGGCGCCACCGAGCATCACCCGTCCCTGCATTTCGAGCTCTGCTACCATCAGGCGATCGACTATGCGATCGCGCACGGGCTTGCGCGGGCGGAAGCAGGCGCCCAGGGCGAGCACAAGCTTGCCCGCGGGTATCTGCCGGAGACGACCTATTCGCTGCACTGGCTCGCCGACCCGCGGCTCGAGTCGGCGGTGGCGCGCTATCTCGCGGAGGAGCGCGGCGAGGTCGCGGAGATCAACGCGCTGTTGCGCGACCACGCCCCATTCAAGAAGGACGGCTGACTTCCGCCGTCCAACTTCGGCGGATGTGACAGTCGGACAAGGAGCTTGCCGTCTGCGGCATGCAATGCTTTTAGAAGGCGGCAACCGCAGACGGGGATACGCACCATGGCCTACGATGACAATAACGTCTTCGCCAAGATCCTGCGCGGGGAGGTCCCGGCGCACAAGTTGCTCGAAGACGACGACGTGATCGTGTTCATGGATGTCATGCCGCAGGGGCCGGGCCATACGCTTGTTGTGCCGAAGGCGCCGTCGCGGAACCTGCTCGATGCGGACCCCGCTGTGCTGGCAAAGCTGCTACCCGTTGTCCAAAAGGTGGCCGCTGCCGTGAAGAACGCCTTCGCAGCGGATGGCGTCAGCGTCTTCCAGTACAACGAGCCAGCCGGCGGGCAGAGCGTGTTTCACCTCCACATCCACGTGGTGCCGCGCTTCGAGGGCGTGGCGCTGAAGCCCCATTCCGGAAAGATGGAAGACCAAGCCGTGCTCGCCGCCAACGCAGAGAAGGTGCGCGCGGCGCTGGCGGGCTCGTCATGAGCTCGTAAGGCCGCACCCCGTGAGGGCTGCGCCGTGGCTTCGGCTGTCGGAACACGGTGGGAATCCAGCTCGCTCTTCGTTGGCCGCTCCGCAGTTGAGGGGGCAGGTCAGACGCCGCTACGGTCGCGCCGCGGTAGTCGTTTTGACCGTTTCTCCTTGCACTCGGCAATGAGCCGCTGCTCGTCCTGCCATCCCATCTCCCAGCGGCACCGGCGAAACCAGCCCTGGTAGGGATTTTCTTGAAATGGCTTGCCTTCGCGGCTTGCCTTCCGGCCGGCCTCGTAATCACGCATGGCGGCAGGGTTTCCGTGATAGTTCATGACACCGCTCCTTCGGGTGGAGCCGTCGCTGGATCAGGCCAGTCGGCTCGCTCGGTGCATATTTCGGGTCAACGCCATAGGTTTTCGAGATGGATAAACCGGCGCGAACATAAGAATCCCATAAAGAAAGGAAGGCACCTTGTGCGGCTCGCACATATGGCGGCCTTTAAGGACGCAACCTTACCCTATGCGCGCATGGGCTAATGTGTCGAAGCCTTGCGGTCGGCATTTCGGGCGAGCCCAAATTTTTCAATCCTCTGCAGGATTAGCGCAACGCGCGTCAGCGGCTCTTACCGGACGGGGGACAGTGCGTCGCGGACTGGCGGGTCCATGCGCTCGACCTCGACCTTTGCTCGCGGCGACGGCGCGGCATAAACTGCGGCTTTCTCGCCGTAGCACCCGGCGATGCAGGTGATGCTGGCCGCTTGGCTCGCGTCCGACAGCGAAGCGGAGGTCGGCACCATGATGGCTTGCCGTTCCTCGGTCGCGACCGGGCGCTCGCGCGAGAATACGACCAGTGCGCCTGAGCCATCGGCGCAACCAGCCTCGCAAACGACGATATCTTGATCGGGATGCGCAGCCGCGAGCGGATGCGGCTTTGCCAGCCTGGCCTTCTCTCTGTCGAGGATGGTCCTGGCGCGGCGCGTGTAATAGTCGGCGGTGTCTGCTCGGGCCGCAGACACCGGCTCGGCGCGGGCTTCTTTGCAATCGAGAGCTAGAACGACGAGCGCGCCAAGGCTCGCAAGCAATGACGCTCGAATTCCGACGGCACGCATGACTTCCCCCACGCCACAACGCTTTGCGAACCCGGACATTCGCAAGGTGGAGTTAAGGAAGGCTTGCGCGATACAGTACCCTCGCCCGCAAAGCCGGTTCGCGCTCTTCCGGACGCCCTAACGTGCCAAGGCAGGGTAGCGCCAATAGGCGCCGTGGTCGGTAACGACTTCCTCCAGGGCCGGCGTACGCAGCTTGGGCGGCCTGACGCCGGTCGCGATCAGCGCGGCAATATCCTCGAGCAGCTTGTTGTTCTCAGCATATCCCGAGTGGTTGAGCCCCAGGCTGTCCATACTCGCGGCCGAGACGTCGATGGTGTCGATGCCCGGTAGCACGAGAGGTCCGGTCACCGGCACGTCGCCCGCACGCGGGATGCCACCGTAAAAGTTGCGCGAGACGATGAGCGCGCGATCGTTGCCGGCGGCATAGAGCGTCACGCCGCCGGCGAGACCCTTTATGTCGGCTGCTATGTTGGCGAAGTTATCACGATCGACGTCGGGTGCAGCGAGGATCACCTGGCTGATGCGGACGCTGTCGGGCGTCGAGCGGCGCAGGTCGCGCAGAACCTGCAGCGTCGGCTGGTTGCCCATGCTGTGGGCGATGATGCTGACCGACTGGGCGCCGGTTTTCTTGATGACGAGCTCCATGAACTGCTTGAGGTATGGCTCGGACTGACCCGAGCTTTCGCGATCATAGGTGTAGCTCGCAAGGCCGCCGCCAGAGGGCCAGCTGTAGGAAAAGGCCGCGCCGTCGAACTTCAGGTCGTAGGCGATCTGCGCCGTGCGATAGATGGCGTAGTCGAAGCTCGTATTGTAGCCGTGCACGAAGATGAAGGCATGGTTCTTGTAGCGCTCGGACACCGCCAGGCGATCGCGCACCAGGGTCAGGAACTCATCCTCGGAAAGAGACTTGATCTCCTCCATCGTGAAATGACGGTTCGGATCCTCCTTCTCCTCGTACAGCGTGATGTTGAAGACGCGGATGGCCCACGGCCGCTCGATGGCCGGCACCTGATGTACCTTCGGGACCGTGACGAGCGCACGGCCAAGCTCCAGCCGGCGGCCGCGATCGCTGCCGTAATCGAGCCGATTGCCGTCCGTCTTCCTGGCGCGATCGGTTCCGTAATATACCGGAACGACATCCCACGCGCCGCGCGGCGCAGGGGGCGCTGCCGCGGCCGGAGGCCCGCTGCCACCGCCGCCGACGGCATCGGGCGCGGACGCGGCTGGCGGGGGAGCAGGCGCAGGAGCAGGCTGTGGTGGCGGCGCAGCGGAGCGCGGAGCGCCGTAGCGCCGCCGTTCCAGCGCGCGCCCGTCGTCCGCCGCGGGCGGAGTTTCGTACTCGAACGTGTCGGATCCAGGCGCCGCGCTCTCCTCGGGCGCGCCGTCCCCGTTCGCGGCCGCGGGAGGTGCGCCGGCCGACGGCACCTCTTCCTGAGGTGCGGGGGCGGACGGCGCTTGTCCACTCTTTTGAGGGGCTTCCCCACAAGAGGCCAGCGCCATTGCCGTAAAGCAGAGCGCAACCAGACAGACCCTACGCACTCTCGCCTCCCCCGATCGCCTCCCATGCGCCATTGAAGGAGCGCTCCGGCGTTCCCACTTTCCAAATGGTACAAAGGCGGCCGAAGCGTAATTCCGATCCTGAGCGGGATCAACGAGGCCGCTCGCGAATTTCTGGTATCATTCTGTGGCGAAATCGTGCGGCCCGGCTACCCCTCGAGGCGAGCCAGAAAGCAGAGGCACGGCGCATTTTTACAACTGGCTATCACTCGAGTGATGCGGAGGCGTGACACCATTCTCCTGACGGGCTTCGGCCCTTTTCCGGGCGTTGCCGAGAACGCCAGCGAGAGGCTTGTGCCGAAGCTTGCGCATCTCGCTGCCCGTCGTTTCAGCGCGCACCGTGTCGTGTCGCGCATCCTGCCGACGGAATGGGAGCGAGCGCCGGCCCGCCTGCAAGACCTTTATGAGCGCGAGCGGCCGAAGCTCGTCCTGCATTTTGGCGTCTCGGCGGGCGCCAACTCCTATGTCATTGAAACACTGGCACGCAACACGCGTAAGTCTGCTCAGGATGCGTCGGGGGCATTGCCGCGTGACGATGTCGTCGTCAAAGGCGGTCCGGAGGAGCTCAGCGCGCGCATGCCTGCAACGCAGATTGTCGAGCGTTTGCACGCGATCAACGTGCCGGCCGTGCTCTCTCGCGATGCCGGCAGCTATCTCTGTAACGCCATCCTCTACCGCTCGCTGATCTTCGCCGAGCAGATCACGGAACCCGAGGCCGTCGGGTTCCTGCACATCCCGGCTTCGATCCCGCCGGCGCTTCTCAAGTCGCAGGCTACTCCGGGCGAGATGCGGTTCGACTGGGGCACGGCGCTGATCGGCGGTCTCGAGATCATCCGCACGTGCCTCGGCAGGCCGCCGCCGTCGCGCCGCCACGTCAGGGGCCGACCGCGCGCGGATGCGTGAGGACGCTACTCTTCTGGGGTTTACGGCGCGGGCGGCGTGGCACGGATCAGCTTCAGGAGCTCGCTGTCCTTGGCGATCTGCGTGGTGTCCTTGCACTCGGCCTTGGCGACCTCGCTACACTCGACCGTCACCGTGTAGGGCACGCCATATTTGACGACCGTGTACTCGGCGAGATAGCCCTCCTCGCCACCGGACTCGCGATCGTCGAAGACGGATACGGTGGGGCCGGCCTGAGGAGCCGCGCCGCGTGTTTTGTTCTCGTAGATCGGGAACTTATCCACCGCAAACTCGTGCTGCACTCGGAGATCGGCTGAGACCGAAACCGTGACATCACCGTAGTTTTCCACAATCTGGTACCAGACCGGGTTTTCCTCATCCATGACGACGT
Organism: Hyphomicrobium sp. CS1GBMeth3; assembly: GCF_900117455.1. NCBI lineage: Bacteria > Pseudomonadati > Pseudomonadota > Alphaproteobacteria > Hyphomicrobiales > Hyphomicrobiaceae > Hyphomicrobium > Hyphomicrobium sp. CS1GBMeth3. Next base: position 1,983,599 of record NZ_FPHO01000003.1, on the reverse strand, counting down.
CACGCTCGGTCGCCGGGCGCGGTCCGAGACGGAACGTCTGCTCGACAACGCCGGGCGTTGCCTCAAAAGCGAGCACAGGCAATTTCAGCTTCGAAAGCTGATCGTCGGCTGTCGGACCGAGAGAGCGCGGCGGCGCGCTCGAGGCGACGAAGTTCTTGATCTCGGGATCAGACCACTGGACCTCGATGAGCTTCTCCGACGCCGCGGCGGGTGAAGCAGAGAGGACAGCAAGCGCTGCGAGGAGCGCGGAGTGGGAAGCCGCCAGAGAGGACAGGCCCGAACGCGACATGGAACACATCCTTGTTTCTCAAGCCAATCTTCGCCAACCCGGTGCGATCTGAAACGACTTTAGCTGATGATTGCGGCGGAACCTTACCCGGCGCCGCGCAAGCCAATCAAGTCCACTCCCGCCAAGCGTAGCACACGCGCAACGCACCTAGGCGCAAGCGCGTCGGGGATGCCGTGCGGGTTGAACAGTGTGCCTTCCGATAGTATTCCGCTCGGAGCCTGCTCCCGTGGGGGGAGGACCACGACCTGTGGACGGAGCCGTCATACTCCAGACAGTTCCTTCCCAGACGATCTCGTGGTCAGACGTGTTGCGTGGAGACCCGCATGGCAACGGATCCTGGGACGCCGGCTCAACCGCCTCGACGGCGCAGCACGGCTTGGCGGACGGTCCGTCTGGTGCTGATCGGCATCGCCGTCTCGCTGGCGCTTCTCATCGCGTTTCCACCGACGGGCTTGATCAAGGATCAGCTTGCCGCCAGCATCGGCCAGTCCATCGGGCGCACAGTCGCGATCGGCGGCATGCATATCCGCTACTGGCCGAAGCTCGAAGTGGCGTTCGACGCGGTCGCCGTCTCCAATCCGCCGAACCTGCCGGCGCGTGACGTGTTCCGTGCCGAAACGGTCAAAGTCCAGGTCGAGCCGCTGCCACTGCTCAAGGGCCGGTTGCGCCTCCAGGCTCTCGATCTGATCAAGCCTACGATTGCGCTCGAGGAAGGTGCGGACGGAACGAAGAACTGGGTGTTCGATACCGCGGGAGCGGCCGATTCCGGTGCCGTGCCGGCCGAATTCAGCCTTCCGCCGGTGTCTACGATCGCGGACGGCACGCTGACGTTCCAGAGTGCCGTCACGGGGGCGTCGTACGCGGCGAGCACCATCAACTCCGCACAAACGCTGGATCTCGTGTCGGGTGCGCTGGTCGCGAAGGGCAACTTGGCGGCAGGGGGCGAGATGGTGACGTTCGACGCGACCGTCGGCGACTTCAACGCCATTACGTCCGGGGCATCGACCACACTCAAGGCGACTGTCGATGCGCGGCCCTTGCGGGCGAGCCTCGATGGCGATGCGCTCTTTGCAGCAGCGGCTGAATTCAAAGGTGCGCTCACGGCTTCATCACCTTCGCTGATCCAGCTCGCGCGCTGGCTCGGCTCGGACATCGCCGAGCAGGGCACGCCGCTCAGAAGCTCTCTCGAGGGCAAGATCGTCGCCACCACGCGCGACGTGACGTTCTCGGAGACCAACGTACAGGTCAACACCACCAGCGGGCGCTTCGATGGCACCCTGGACCTCGGCGGAGTGCGGCCGAAGCTCGCCGGAGAAGTGGCAAGCGAGCACCTCGATCTTGCGCGCATTGCGGGCGCCGTGCCGCGGACCTCGTTCGCGCCGACGCCGGCTCCCGATTTCGATCCTCTCGTGACCTCCGGCTGGGAGCAGCTGCTCGGCGACCTCACGGCGCTCGAGAAAGGCGCGCAGGCGGCGCCTGAACCGGCGCCGGCCGCGGCGAGCCCCAGCGCCGCGCCGGGCTGGAGCGAGCAGCCTTTCAATCTCAAGGCGTTGCAGGCGTTCGATCTCGATCTCATCATCCAGGCCGCGGCTATCACGTATGGCGGCCTCGATCTCAAGCAGGGACGCGTCAAAACGGCGGTCGCCGATGGGGTGCTCGACGCCAATATCGAGCAGCTGGCGGTCGGGGCCGGTGCGGCGGTCGGCACGGTGAAGGTCGACAGCCGAGCAGAGCCGCCGCGCGCTGCCGTGAACCTCACGCTCACCAACGTCGCCGCCGAGCCGATCGTCACCGAGTTCACCGGCAGGCCGCTGCTCGCCGGCACGTCCAACGTGGAGATCACGGCGACGGCCGCGGGACAGAATCAGAGCCAGCTCGCGCAGACGCTCGACGGCAAGGCGCATTTCCGCATGGGACAGGGCGCACTGCGCGGCTTCGACGTGCGGCGCATGATCTTCGAGTGGTGGAAGAGCTGGAAGTTCGACCTTGCCTACAAGACGGGCTTCGAGCGACTCGAGGCGAGCTACGACATCAAGAAGGGCGTGCTGCGCAGCCAGCCTGGCCTTTCGCTTGGCGGATCCGAAGTCGAGATCGACTCTCAGGGCACGGTCAGCGTGCCGAGCCGGCAGCTCAACCAGGAAATCCGCGTTAAGGCGATCCCGCCGCCGACCGCACTTCCTATTCCGGTGCGCATCTCGGGAAGCTGGGAGAAGCCGTCGGTCGGCATCGACTGGTGGGGACTTTTCTCGGCGGGACCGAGCGTTGGCGGACCTCAGGCTCTTGCTGCGGCGCCGGAGCCGCCGCCGGCGAACGTGCAGGCGGCAATCCGGCGCGTGCTGGATGCGGATCTGCCGCAAAGCCGGCTGACGCCGGAAGCGCGCAGCATGTTGGAGTCGCTGCTCCCTCGGGAGACGGCGCCGTAATTATGCTCGGCGGGTTCGTTGCCAGATAGGGCCCCGTTGGGCATTATCCGGCAGGGACCCGGTGCACAGTGCGTTGCAACGGATACGGGGGTGTGGGCGTGAAAAAAGCTGCTCTACTGGCGTCGTGCGCCGTTATCGCAGCCGGCGTCGGTCTCCTCGCAAACGCCCCCCATCCTTCCGCGCAGGAGCCTGTTCAGCTCGCTCAGGCTTCGCCGCTGATCGGGCGCGACATCGCCACCTACGCTTTTGTCAGAAGTCTCGCCGGCCCGAGCCTCGGCTCCGGTGCAAACCGGCGCGGGACGATGCCCGACGCGTCGTGTCTTAGCCGCGATGCGGGGGGCAATCTCATCCAGCTGGCGCGTTGCAGCCTCCTTCCCGAGGAAGGGCCTGCTCCGACGCCAACGCCCGAAGAGCCGACGACCGGCGAAGGGCCGACGACCCCGGAACAGCCGCCGGCAACAGGCGGCGGCACGATAACGGATCCGGCGAAAGCGGGCTTCGCCTACTACCCGCCTGGCGACCTCTTCGAGCGCGACAAGGGCCGCGGCCGCGAAGACCGCTACGTCTATATGCCGAACATCATCTTCCCGCTGAAGCTCAGCGACGGCCTGTTCCCGCATATGAACTCGCAGATCTGGGGCTACGGCGGCGGCGGCTACGGCGGCAAAGGTGCGGCTGGCGGCAGCGAGAACGATCCACGCAACTTCGATCCCCTGAAGCAACGCGACAACTATTGCGAAGTCCGAAGCTGGGACATGCCGCTTTGCCCCGGCGGCGCGGGCCATCAAGGCCAGGACATCCGTCCGCCCTCCTGGAAGGACAATCATTGGGAGGCAGTGGCGGTCGCCGACGGGCAGATCGTCAACGTGACGAGCAACACCACGGTGCAGCTCAAGGCCAATGACGGCACCGACTACTATTACCTCCACATGCACCCGAAATCGATCACCGTGAAAACGGGCGCCAAGGTCAAACAGGGCCAGGTGCTCGGCAAGGTGTCACGCTACATGGGTGGCAAGGTGGCTACGAGCCTGCATCTGCATTTGCAGGTCCGTCAGCGCGTCAAGGTTGGTGACAAGACGCTGCAGGTCTACGTGCCGACGTTCACGTCGTTGATCGCGGCGCTGCGGCGAGAGAAAGGTGTGGATCCCGGGATCGGCTCCGACGGCAATCTGATCGTGGACGCTGGCCTAGAAATCGGCGCGCCGCAACCACCGCCGGCACCGGAGCCCACCCCGCAACCGGAACCGACTCCACCGCCCGCGCCGGAGCCACAGCCCGAGCCGACGCCGACGCCAGAACCCGCTCCCGTGCCGGAACCCGCGCCCCCGCCGGAGCCCACTCCGGCTCCCACGCCGACGCCTGAACCGGCGCCTGCTCCTACGCCCGAACCGACGCCTCAGCCCGAGCCGGAGCCCGCACCTGCTCCTACGCCCGAGCCAGAGCCCACGCCTCAGCCTGAACCGGAACCTACGCCGGCTCCGCAGCCGGAGCCTGCTCCCGAGGCCGAACAGGGGTGGTGGGATTGGGCCAAGAGCAAATGGAACGACTGGTGGCAGTAGCCTGCAAAGATCCGCCGTGAAGCTGATGTTCAGTTGCGCCTATTGCACGAGTGAGGAACCGTCATGATGCCGAGACATACGCCAGCAATTGCCGCGGCGGTGCTCTTTGCACTTGCCCCGCCGCTCACCTCTGTGGCGCAGGCCCAGTTGCCGCCATCGCAGTACGACCGGCTGCAACGCACGCTCGAGGACAAGTTCGCGCCCAAGCCAGCCCCGCCGAAACCGTCGCGCAGCACGGGCAGCGGAACGGGCGGCGGACAGAAAGACGATTTCATTTTCGTCGATCCTAAGGGCGACAAGACAACCACCACACCGACGCCAAAGCGCTCCGACGCCTCCTGGAGCGAGTCCATCTCGACGTTCATCACCTCGGCGCTAAAACGCACGCCGGCTCCTCCGACGACCGAGCCAGCCGGGGCGTTCAGCGGGGCGGCGACGGAAGCCGACCTTTTCGCGCGCATCAAGGAGCGGCGCCGTGAGCGGCGGCGTGCCCGCATGGGCAAAGGACCGCATGACAGAGCCGGAAAGCCGGTGCCCGTCGCCAAGCCGAACAGCTTCGTGATCCAGCTCAGCCCCAACGCGACCGAATCCGACATCGAGGCGCTGCTCAAGAAGTACAATCTTACGATCACCAAGATGATCGCGCCGCTCGGCGTCATCACGGTCGAGCAGGCTGATCCGGCACGGCAGCGTAGCGTGCAGCCCACTCCAGCCGCGGCGGCTCAGGACAGCAAGGCGCAGTTACAGAACGTGCTCGAGCCGCCGATCATTCGCGAACTCCGCGAGGAGAAGATCGTCGACGGTGCGTTCGTCAACTCGACGATGGAGGCCAAGCAGCTCCGCAAGACGACCGGCGCGGCGATCACCGTCGACGACGAAGTGTTCGCGTGGCGCTGGAATGCCGGCGACAGCCTGGACGGAAACTGGGGTCTCAAGGCGATCCGCCTGCCACCGGTGTGGACCATCCTCGACCGGCATCGTCAGGCGAACCCCAGCGTGACGCGTCCCAAGATCGCCGTCATCGACAGCGGCTTCGCCACCCATCCCATGGTGCCCTTCGCGTCGGTCGAGAACGTCAAGCCGCGCATTTTCCATACGCCGGGATGCGGCACGCACCACGGCATGCATGTGGCCGGAATCATCGGTGCCGCCGCAGGGTCGCAGCCGGGCATCGATGGCATCATTCCGGACGCGCGCATGGATGCCATTGCCGTCGACGACGCGATCGTGGGCGATTCCGGCATCGTCGGCGTGGATGAGGGTTGGCAGGTACACGCGCTTCTGTTCGACGACGTGCTCGCTAAGACGCTCGACTATGTTTATGCGAACCTCATCACGCCCGATAACCTGCGCGTCATCAACATCAGCCTCGGCTACAATTTCGTGGCATCTAACCTGCTCGGCGACGACGAACCGGAGGAAGTGCCGGGGCTCGCCTTGCATATCATGCATCAAGCGAACCTTATCCGCCTGATGGCGAGCCGTGTGCAGGATCATGTGCTGTTCGTCGTAGCGGCCGGCAACGACTCCGACGACCGCGAATCACCGATTGCGGCCAAATGGGCTTCGCCGTTCGCGTGGGCCGGCACACAGCCTTCGGCGGCTGGTGACAGCCCGACCAACATTCTCGTCGTCGAGGCCGTGGACCGCGACGGGCTGCGTGCCGAGTTCTCGAACACGGGCGGCCACGTGTCGGCGCCGGGTGTCGACATCATGAGCACGCTCGCTGCCGACAAGCTGCCGCTCGGTGTCTGCAGCGGCACCTCGCAGGCGGCGCCGCACGTGGCAGCGCTTGCCGGCATCCTGTTCGAGCTTGCCCCCGACAAGTCGCCGGCGGAGATCGCCGAGGTGCTACGCGCAAGCGCCCACGCGCCGGGCGGCACGACGGGTCAGGCCCCGACGGTCGACGCGCTGGAAGCCGTGGCCGCCGTGGCGCCCGAGCAGATGAAGCTGCTGGGCGATCTCGACGGCGACGGCACGGTGGATGCCAGCGACCTCGCCATCTTCGCGCGCCAGCTTGAGACGCTGAAGGCCGCGGCCACTGCCAATGCAGCTTTCACCGAAGACCTCAACGGCGACGGCGTCATCGACGACAACGAGTGCTTCTGGCCGCGCATCGACCTCAACGGCAGCGGGCATGGGACGCTGTCGGCCACCGACGCACGGCGCGTGCGCGGAGCCGATAAGACCGATCTCGCGGCGATGGAGCTTTTCTGGTCGGAGACGGCGACACCCTTCCCGATCGCCTCGGCCTATGCGGGCCTTTCGACTCCAGCGGAGGTGATCGCGGCTTCTGATGTGGCGCCGGCGCCGATCCGGCAATGCCGGGGCCTCGCTCCCGGTGTGATCAATGTGGCCGACGGCGCGGGGGCCCAGCCATCCGGCGCGAGCGGCAGCGGTGCGGGTCAGCCGCGCTCACCCATCGCGGCGACCACGGCCAGCGGCACCGAGGCCGGGAGCACGCGGGCGGAAGTCCAGCGTGCCGTCGAGGAGTTGCGCAAAACTCACCCCAACCTGCGCGTGACGATCAATCCCGCTACAGGTATGCCGGGGTCGGTAATGGGAATCTCCCCGCAACCGGGAGCGGGCGCCCCTTCGATCGGCGCCTCCGGCGCGAGCCGCGAGCAGACGGAGGAAGAGACCAAGCGCGCGGTCGAAGCCTTCTTCGGCAGCGGCGGTCTCGGATCGCTCTATCCCGCGAGGAACAAGGGTGCGAAGCCCGAATACGTGCGACGGCGCAAGGATCCCGATCTGCCGAACCGGTATGTCGCGGACGTGGAGCAGCGCGTCGACGGGGTGCCGGTGTTCGGGTCGACGGCCAAGCTCAGCGTTGACAGCGTGCTCGGCGTCACGAAGTTCAGCGGCACGGTCTCGTCGGTGTCGATCGACGACACGACGCCGAAGATCGCCGAAGGGGAGGCCATCGCAGCGGCCCGGCTCAAGCTCGGAGACGTTCTGCGCAGCTCACCCGACGCCTCGCGCGCGTTCCCCCTGGCCCCGAACCCGGATAAGGCCGAGGTCGGCAAGCCATCGCTCGTGGTGTTCGACCCGGCGCTCATCGGCAAGGCGCCCTCGGGCAAGACCCGGCTCGCGTGGCTCATCTCCATCGACTCGTTCCGCATCTTCGTCGACGCGGTCACGGGCGAGGCCTTCTACTACTACCGCGATCAGCCGTCGGGCGGCATGCTAAGGCGGATCTACGATCTCGGGCAGGCGACAACCTTCCCGGGGACGCTGGGCATCGACGAGGAGAAGCGGCAGCGCGCGGATAAACTCGAGGTCGAGGCGCTGATCGCGTTCCGCAACGCGGGCATCGTACGCGATTACTTCTTCCTCAACTTCGGACGCGACGGCTTCGACGATAACGAAGGCGAGGGTGGCTCGCCGATGGAAGCCTACGTGCGCCACGGCCGCACGCAGAACGCCTACTGGTGCATGAGCAAATCCTATGACTGCCCGAAGGGCAACGTCATGGTCTACGGGCCGGGCTATGCGGGCGCGCTCGACATCGTGGCGCACGAGATGACGCACGGCATCATCGCGCACGAGAAGAACCTGCTCTATCTCAACGAGCCTGGCGCGGTGAACGAATCTCTTGCCGATATCTTCGGAGCGCTGATCGAACTCGATGCGCGCGGGGATGCGGGCAATTGGCTGATCGGAGAGGCCTCGCCCGGCTTCTCGGTCACGGTGCCGCTGCGCAGCCTCGCCGATCCCAACCTGCGCGATACCAACGGCCGCTCGATGTTCGACCGCGCCGCGCGTTTCTCGCTCAGCAACCGGGGCCAGCCCGATCACTATTCCGAAGTGCTGACGCCGGATGACGCGATGTGCGGTTCGACGGCCTACAACGACAACGGCTGCGTGCACTTCAACAGCGGGATCCTGAACAAGTTCGCTTACCTAATCTCGGAAGGCGGCACGCACCGGGGCGCCACGGTGACCGGTATCGGGCGGGCAAAGCTCGCGCGCATCACCTACCGCGCCATGACCGTGGGGCTCAACCAGAGCTCAACGCTCTCGCACGCGGCGAATGCGTTCGTCGAGAGCTGCTATGAGCTCGCGAGCGGCGAGATCGCCGGCATCACGCTTCCGAATTGTGATCAGGTGGTCGCTGCGCAGCGGGCGGTCGGGCTCGAAGTACCTTCGAGCTGAGCGATCAAGTGAAGGGAAGGCGCGTCATGACGACGGGGGACGACAGCATGAAACGGGTCACACTCACGCGCCGGCAGTTCGGCACCGGTGTCGCTGCCGCGCTGGCCATGCCCTACGTGCTCCGGTTCAACACGACGGAAGCCACGGCGCAGATTGTGCGCGGGACGTGGTCGCAGCTCTACTCGCTTTCGGAGGAAGCGCAGCGGCTCGGCCTTTCAGTGCCGCGCATGGGGCTCGCGCCGGCGGCGGCGGAAGAGGATTTCACCGAGCTGCAGCCCGCGATCGTCGACTTCATGGATGCGATCACGGCGTCGGCGCCCGATGCGCCCGGCGCGACGTCCGTCGAGATCGACGGCCTGCTCGATCGCGCATCCGAGCTTCTGCGCACGTCGCGCAATGCGGAGCGCCCGCCGCGCGACATTCCGGAGGGTCCGCAGGCTGCCGCCGTGACGCCGCCCAAGTTCGAGGACGTCGCGGACGACTACCGCCGGCTGTTCGAGACGTGCCAGATCCGCTCCGAGAACCGCTCGACGGTGCAGTGGTACGTGTCGAAGATCGTGGATGCGGCGCGGCGCAAATCCTACGAGCAGGTGTTCGAAGAAACCTGCGTGCCCTGGTATGCGGTGGCGATCATCCACGGCATGGAATGCAGTTTCGATATGACGTCGCATCTGCACAACGGAGATCCGCTGAAAGCCAAGACCGTGCAGGTGCCGAAGGGCCGCCCCAATCCGTGGCTGCCGCCATCCGACTGGGTATCGAGCGCCGTCGACGCGCTGCGCTACGACAAGTTGCACGAGCAGGCCGACTGGAGCCTGCCGCGCATGCTCTATCGCTGGGAAGGCTACAACGGCTGGCGTAGCCGGCTGCTCTATAAGATCAACACGCCGTACCTCTGGAGCTTCTCGAACCACTATTCGAAGGGCAAGTTCGTCCGCGACAACGTGTGGGATCCGAATGCCGTCTCGAAGCAGTGCGGTGCGGCCGTGATGTTGAGAGCGCTGGTGGAAGCCGGGCACATCGCGCCGCCGGCTTGAGCGGCGCGGGCTGCAAAGGCTGCCCCGTCTGCAGGTGTGTTGGCCACGGGCCAGAAGTTGCCGCGGCTGGGCCCGCTGCCGCGGCAAACTTTAAGATTAATTAACCGGATTTTACCTGTTCGTCGTCTTCGGTGCTACGTTCAGACATCAGACCAAATCGCGATAAGTGCACCGCGACTAGGCCATTGATGACGGGAGAGATGACCCAATGAAGACCAAGTTCACACCGTCTGTTGCAATAGGCGCAATTCTGGTGAGTTCGACCTGGTCGTACCCTGCTGCTGCGGGCCCACTCGGCGACATCATCTGTGGCATTTTCAGTTGTGGCGGTGGCGGAACCGGCGGCGGAACAGCCGGCGCGCCTGAGATTGATGGCGGAGCAGGTCTTGCTGCAATGGCCCTCGTGGCCGGTATTGCCGCGATTATCTACCGGAAGATTAGAAACTAGGCCGGATGCCCGACGAGGCTGCTGGGAGCGCCATTAAAACACAGCCATCTCATTTCGAGGTGGTTGTGCCGAGATCGGTCCCAGCCATCCCCGGTGCGCGCGATTTCCAGCTGGCGCGCCGATTCATGCTCTTTGCATTAATCGCCGCGAGCGAGATTTTTTTCGCGTCGTTTCTCTTCGGTTTTGATACGGGGCTTCCCTTATGGCGAAGCCCTCACTTTTACGCAAACTCGTTTGCGCAACTCGCGTTTCTCGCCTTTCCTTTGTTTGTCATGATGGCGTGGCCAATACGCACGCAAATCTTGGCGATATATCAGACGCGAGCGACCGAGCACGCTTGGCGCGCGTGCCTTTCGGCGAACGTCGCTCTATTCGCTGCGTTGCTTCTAACCCGGCATGCCCTGTCAAGCATGGAGCAGCCGTCTCCCTACATCATGTCGGCATACAGCGGGCTTCTTCTGGCAACTGGCGTGTCCCTGGCCCTGGTAGCCGCGCCCATGTCGTTTTGGCGACCGCTCGTCAAGCTAGCCCCAATGGAGATCGCGCTGGCGGCGGCCGGCGCAGCTTTCATTCTTGCCGCGAGCCGTTTTAGCCAGGACGGCTGGAATTCCCTCTCTTTTGCGACACTTACGCTCTCGTATTGGTTTCTCACCCTCTACGAACCTAATGTGTTGCTCGACAGCGAGCATCACATTCTCGAGGTGAACGATTTTAGAGTCGAAATCTTTGCGCCTTGCTCCGGCTACGAGGGGATAGCGCTCATCCTTGCCTTTCTCTCGATTTACACTTGGGTGTTCCGTCGTGAATTACGGTTTCCGAATGCGCTGCTGCTCTTTCCGATCGGTATCGCCGCAATCTGGATTTTGAATGCCGCCCGGATCGCTGTGCTTGTAAGCATAGGCGGACACATCTCCCCGGCCATCGCTCTCGAAGGATTTCACTCACAGGGTGGATGGATCGCATTTCTGATCGTCACGCTAACGGTCATCTGGGTCTCAAGGAGCGCATCTTTTTTCACCGCCACGGCGGTCCCCATAGCAAGTCCCGTGGCAGCGGCGAGTGAGAATACTGGAGCGCGAATTACTCTCGAATATCTGGCTCCCTTCCTAGCGCTCATGGCGGCGAGTGTCATAGCTTCCGCCTTCGCGCCACACGAGGAAGGGCTGTACGCGATCAAGGTTGCGGCTATTGCGATAGCGCTGTGGTGGTTCCGCGACGCATATGTCTCGATGGTTACGAACGTTTCTCCGCTCTCGATCGCCGCCGGCGTTGGAATCGGGATCGCCTGGATCGCAACTGATCCAGTTCAGGGAACTGATACAGCGCTTGGCGCATGGATCACGTCACTGCCCGTTTGGCTGGCCGGCGTGTGGCTGGCACTGCGTGTAGTCGGGGGAGCTGTGCTCGTACCCGTTGCCGAGGAGCTAGCCTTCCGCGGCTTTCTCAGCCGAGCGCTCATCTCTACACGGTTTGAAACCGTTGGCATTGGCGAGTTTCGGTTGTTGGCGTTCGTGGGATCGTCGCTGGCATTTGGACTCATGCATGAACGCTGGGTAGCTGCTTGTCTCGCTGGCGCCGTCTACGCTCTGCTCATGTACCGAACAAAGCGACTGTCCGATCCTATCGCGGCCCATATGGCTTCAAATGCCATGATCATAATTTGGGCGGTCGCGACACGACAGTGGTCGCTACTTTAGTGACGACCTTGACCACACTGATTCCTCTGAGGGTCAAAAGCGCTGTTGATGCTCATCCCAGCGTGACGCCGCACGCAGCGGTCCACGCGAGGCCGTCTAGGGTCGCGCCGCGCGGCTTGTATTCGCAGCCAATCCAGCCCGTGTAGCCGGAGGCGTCGATCAGGCGGAAGATGCGCGCGTAATCGAGCACCGACATACTCGGCTCACCGCGGTCGGGCGGGTCGGCGCATTGGTAGTGCCGCGCGAGCGGGCCGAACTCGGCAAGGGCGTTCTCGATGTCTCCTTCCATCAGATGGCGGTGATAGAGGTCGAACTGGAGCCCCAAGTTCGGTGCGCCGACCTCGGCGATCACATCGCGCGCCTCCGCCGTGCGCGTCAGGAAGTAGCCCGGAATGTCACGCGTGTTGATCGGCTCGATCAGAATGTCGATACCAGATGGTGCTGCCCAATCGGCTGCGAGGCGCAGGTTGGCAATGTAGGTTTCGCGCGTGGCGCCGTGTGTCGCGAGGCCAGCCATGACGTGCAGGCGCCTGCAGCCGAGCGCTTCGGCGTACGTTAGCGCGAGATCGACTGCGGAGGCGAACTCGTCCTCGCGACCGGGCAAAGCGGCAAAGCCGCGCTCACCCTTGTCCCAGTGGCCCGGCGGCAGGTTGAAGAGCACGAGCTCGAGGCCCGTCGCGTCGAGGCGGGCACGGATCTCGTCGGCGGGCACCGCGTACGGAAACATGAACTCGACGCCCTTGAAGCCGGCGCGCGCAGCGGCCTCGAAGCGATCGAGGAACGGCAGGTCGGTGAACAGGAAGCTCAAGTTTGCGTCAAAGCGCGGCATCGGTCGTCCGGTTGCTTAGGGAGTGTGGAACGAGGCTTAGTCGAAGGATGGGCGGGATTGACGAAGCTTTTTCACTCCGCCACGCCGCACCTTGGCATCGACGCGGCGCGCTCTTGCAGCGCGGCTCGGTTTGGTTGCGACGCGCTTCTTCGGCACATGCAGCGCTTCGCGGATCAGCTCGATGAGGCGCGCGCGGGCATCCTCCCGGTTGCGCTCCTGCGTGCGAAAGCGCTCGGCGCGGATCACCAGCACGCCCTCGTCGGTGATGCGCCGGCCGGCGATGCGCACCAGCCGATCCCGGACGGCCAGCGGCAGGCTGCCGGAATGGCGCACATCGAAGCGCAGCTCGACCGCTGTCGAAACCTTGTTGACGTTCTGCCCGCCTGGCCCCGAGGCGCGGATGAACCGCTCCTCGAGCTCGCGCTCGTCAATCGCAATCTTGTCCGTGATCTCCAGCATGGCTGGGATGTAGCAGATTTCGCGGGCTCATACAGTGGCGCTTGTGTCCCGCTTCCGCGTTCCGGCGGGAACTGACGCTCGGGGAACCCCGCCGTATTTTTGCTTCCTCCGCCGGATCACCCCCCACGAGGTTCAGCCATGCTGTCGCCCTTCGAACTCGTCATTTATGGCTTCTGGGTGCTCGTTCTTCTGCCCATCACCGTCGTGTCGCTGTTTGCCGGCCCCAAGCAAGCGGAAAAGACCGTCTTTGCGGATTACTACAAGGCCCAGCCTCTCCTGAGCCTGGTCGGCGGGTTGTTTTTGCTCACGCTCTGCGCGCGCGCGATCGCGAAGCTCGCAGCGCATTTCGGGGCCGTCTCTCCTCAACGCGCGGCGGAGATCATCGACTGGATCAACGCTCCGTTTCTGGTGCTGCTCTTGGCCGTGATTGTGCTGTGGTCGTGGGCCGCGCTGAAGGTTCGGCGCGCCCGCCGGGCTGCGAAAGGCGACCCCACCTAAAGAAGTGCGAAGATGGCCAACGCGACGGCGAGGACGATCGCGGCGTCGTACCAGACTTCACCGCCCTCGGTGAGGGCCAACGCAGAGGCGGCTAACACCAGAACCGGCAACACCAGCTCGGCCGCGATGAAGGCCGACGTGCGAAGGGTAACCGGCCGTTGATACCGTGTGTGACGCTCGCTCCAGGCATCGACGAATACGACGAGCGCGAGCGCGGCACCGAGCAGCACCATCCACCACCACGCGGGCGAAGCGCTTTCGCCATAGGCGAAGATGCCGAGGGCGAGCACAGCAAAGGCCAGCACCATCTCGAGCGTCAGTCTCTCTTTCATGCGGGGCGCGTCTCCGCCGGGATCAACCGCTCGACGCAGGCTGCCGCTCCTTGCTGCCAGGCCGGCAGGCGCAACCCGAACGTGTCCTCGAACCTGCTGCAGTCGAGCTTGGCATTGGCAGGACGCGGTGCCTTGGCCGGGTAATCCGCCGAAGCGATAGGCGTCAGCTCGGCGCCGGGGCGGCCGCGATCGGCGGCGCGGGCGAGGATCTCATCCGCGAGGCCGTGCCAGGACGCGGCACCCGTGCCGGCCGCGTGGTAGGTCCCCCACACACTCTCGCCCAGCTCACCCGCCGTCAGCATGCGCGCGACATCAAGGATCGCCGCCGCCAGATGCGGTGCGTAGGTGGGGTTGCCGTGCTGGTCCGCCACGATGCGCAACGGCGCGTCGCCGGCTGCAGCATCTAGAATGCGAGCTGCAAACGTTTGCCGCATGGGGCTGAACACCCAGCCGGTGCGAATGATGATGTGGCGCGGGTTGGCTTCGCGGACCGATTCTTCGCCTGCGAGCTTGGAGCGGCCGTAGACGGTCGCCGGCGATGGCGAATCCTGCTCGCCATAGGGCTCCGATTTGGTGCCGTCGAAAATGTAGTGCGTCGAGAGGTGAATGACGGGAACGTTGCGGCGCGCCGCGGCCTGGGCCAAGAGCCGCGCGCCATCCCGGTTCAGCGCAAAGGCGTTTTCTGCATCAGTCTCGGCCTTGTCGACCGCAGTGTAGGCCGCGCTGTTGACGACGATGGTCGGCTCGAGATCGCCAAAGGCGCGTTCGATCGAGCGCGGATCGCCGACGTCGAGCGCCGGGCGACCGGCCGCGAGGGCCCTGATCTCCGCGCGCGACGGCGCCGCCTCGATCAGCGCGCGGGCGACTTGTCCGTGCCAACCGGCAATCAGCAACCGCATCGAACTCTAGACTCTCCCGGAGTTGCGGGGTAGACGACATCATAACAGGTTCGTGGCCATGCGATGATCGGGGGCATCGCCGCGCCACGCAAAAATGAAACGGCGCGGCTCGGCCGGGGTTCCGGGAAAGCCGCGCCGCGTATCCTTACAAATCCCGTCAGGCGGAGAAGGCAAGGCGCACGCTGTTGCCGGCATCCGGCATCGGAACATGCTGATGCGGCGGCTGGACGTGCTGCTGCGGTTGCGGCTCGCGCATGGGACGCATGTTCTGGAACGGCGCGTGACCACCGAGCGCGCTGCTCACCGTTTCCTGGTCCATGCCGTGCTCAAGGCACTCGTGGGCAAGGTCGTGCGCGTATTTGACCAGTGCCTCATGTGTGGCGGCATGGAACGCCTCGATGAAAGCGGCACGTGCGCGGCTGCCCGCCACGAAGCCCTCGTTGCCCACCATCTCGATCGTGTACTCGGAGCCGGACAGGCGGGTGACGCCCAGGATCAGATTGCGCACCGCGCGCAGCTCGCGCTCGAATTCGAAGGCCAGATCGCGCTTCATGGCCATGTAGACGGAAAGCTTGCCCATCTCGCCGCTCCTCAGAATCGTCCCGATTCATTTGGATACAGGCTCGACCCATTCGCTTTATAAAAGGTTAAGCTGCGGCCCGTTTCGGGACGCGGCGCGGTTGTTTATTTTTTGGCGATTTTTCAGTTGCTTGGTGTCGATTAGCAAAAGATGAAGACCGCTTCTCAGCGCCACAAGCCCTTGAGGTCGCGGACAATCTCGCGCGCCGCGTTGTGGCCGGGCGCGCCAGTGACGCCTCCTCCGGGATGGGCGCCGGACGCGCAGAGATAGAGGCCCGGCAGGGGCATGCGATAGTCCGCGTGACCAAGCACGGGGCGGAACGCGAACAGCTGATCGAGCGACAACGCGCCGTGGAATATATCACCGTCGATCATGCCAAAGCGCTCCTCGATATCGAGCGGCGACAGGATCTGGCGCGCAAGGACGCTTGATTTGAAGTTCGGCGCGTGGCGCGTCACGGTATCGATGACGAGATCCGCGAAACGCTCCTTCTCCGTCGGGTCGGCCCAGGAGCGTGGTGTCGGCAAATGCGGCGCGACGTGTTGAACGAACAGGCTCGTCACGTGACGGCCGGGCGGCGCCAACGTGTCGTCGAGCGTTGACGGGATCAGCATCTCGACGACCGGCTCCTTCGACCAACCGTCGGTGCGCGCATCGAGCCAGGCGCGCTCGAGATAGTCGAGTGTCGGTCCGATGACGATGCCGGACGCCAAATGATTGGTGCCGCCGCTGTTCGGACGGCAGGTGAAGTTCGGCAGCTCCGAGAGCGCGACGTTCATGCGAAACGTGCCAGATCCCGATTTCAGCGTCGTGAGGCGGCGGTGCAGCTCGGGCGCGACGGCGCCTTCGGGGACGAGACGCGAGAACAGGAGCTTCGGCGGCACGGCAGCGGCGATGGCAGCCGCGTGCACGACCGTACCATCGGCCAGCAGCACACCCGCGGCGTGGCCCTTCTCGACGATGATCTTGCTCACGGGCGCATCGGTCCGGATCTCGGCGCCCTTCTCGCGCGCGGCGCTTTCTATGGCGGCGCTGATGGCGCCCATACCACCGATGGCGTGGCCCCAAACGCCGGTCTTACCGTTCACCTCGCCAAAGCAGTGGTGCAAGAGCACATAGGCGGTGCCGGGCGTCGATGGCGCGGCATAGGTGCCGACGATGCCATCGAACGCAAAGGCCGCCTTGACGGTGTCGTTCTCGAACCAGCGGGCGAGATAATCGGCGGCGCTTTCGGTGAAGAGGCTGGCGAGATCACGCTGCGTTTCGCGCGGCAGTTTCAGGATCGAACGCGAGAGGCGGGCGGACTTCCAGAGCGCGGCGAGACCGTCGCCGGCGTTGGGCGGCGTTTCGAGGACGAGACCCTTCAACACGCTCGCGGCGCGGTCGAGCGCGGCGTCGTACTCCGGCAGGCGCGCGGCATCGCGCTCCGAGAACGCGGCGATAGCGCACTGACGGTTGGCGAGCCCGTAGGGCATCAGCAGCGCGCGGCTCTCGTCGACCGGCCAGAAGTTGGCCACGGGTCGCTCGACGACGCGCAGCCCGTGACGGGGCAGCTCGAGATCACGGATGACCTTCGGATTGAGCAGGCTCACGGTGTAGGCGGCGACGGAGTTACGAAAGCCCGGCGCGAACTCCTCCGTGTACGCGGCCCCGCCCACGTGCGCGTTCTTCTCCAGCACGACAACCTTCAAACCGGCGTCTGCCAGATAAGCCGCCGCCGTGAGGCCGTTGTGTCCGCCACCGATGATCGCTACGTCGTGCACTTAAGCCGCCCTCTCGTTTCGTTTGAAGAGAGGACTACATCGGGCTCAGCCCCAAGTGCAAACAGATGTGTGGCACCGCCGACGCGTGTTGCCGATCGCGCAGTTGGCTGGCACGTAGCGGCAGACCCGACAGCTATACGACGACAGGCACCCACGATAGCTGCCCCCTTTTGTAAAGCGGCAGGTGAGGATGGTCTGGCAATCGCGTCCGGGATTGATGGATCCGCCGGGACCCTCCTGAGTCCTCCCAGGGGTGGCGGTCAGTGTTGCCGCTGCGAGAAGAAGCATCGCGCCCGCGGCACTCATCGTGGCATTGCGCAGGATCGGCATGGCTCAGCCCTCGGCTTCATCCACGCTGCCCAGTTTCTGCCACTTTTCAGGGGCTGGCAATCGCGCATCGGTGCGGAGCGGTGCATGCCCGCGCTTAAGGTAACCGGATGGTGACGCACGAAGCGGCTCCCAACAACCGCCCGACTGCGCGTCTTCAATTCCGGCGCAGTTGAAACAGCAGTGGATTTCCGAAAATGGCGCCGGTTCTTCCCGCACTCGTCCGTCAGCTCGAGGCGGATGACGCCGACCTATTTCGGGCGATGCTCGCGATGTTCGGCGATGCTTTCGGCGACGCGGATACTTATACGCGCGCGCAGCCGGATGACGCCTATCTGACAAAGCTCATTGGCGGCGATACGTTCATTGCCATTGCTGCGCTGCGGGACGGCGTCGTGATCGGCGGGCTTGCGGCCTACGAACTCAAGAAGTTCGAGCAGCCGCGCAGCGAGGTCTACATCTACGATCTCGCGGTGCGCGATGACTTTCGCCGCCAGGGCGTTGCTACTGCGCTCATCTCGCGTCTCAAGGAGATCGCGCACGCCCGCGGTGCCTACGTCATCTTCGTGCAGGCGGATCTCGTCGATGATCCGGCGATCACGCTCTATACGAAGCTCGGGCTGCGCGAGGATGTGCTGCATTTCGACATTTCCGTGCCGTAGCTCGACCGGAGCGGATATGGGCTCGATCAGCACATCGTCGTTCAAATTTTTCATCTGAACGGCGGCATCGGAATTGCCGCGCCCGCTGCATGAGATCGCGGCTCAGGTGGGCGGAACTTTACCGGATCGGTGCCGTTCAGCCGGCATCGCCCGCCGGAGGGGTAACGGCGTCCTACCCGACCAGATCTCGACATACTTCGAACTTGAACGCTGACGATGGCATGAAGGACAGCACCCATGCAGCTAAGGCGTGCCTTGAAAACTTTTGCGTCGCGGACTCTGCCTCCGCACGTTTCCGCAAACCTGCAGCGTCGTCTCGACCCGTATCGCGGGAACGGGCCGTTGCTTTCGCTTTTCGCGGGACGCACATTCCCCGCCTGGTTCGATGCGTGGCACCGGCGGCGGGCGTTCCAGGGTGCTTATGGCCGCCGGCAATGGGGCGAGGGAAAAGATGGGGAATTCTTCTCCGGCGCCGGCTCGCGCGGCGCCTGCGCAAATACGTATGTCGAGTGCATCTCGCGAATAGTTGAGAGCCGCAGCAAAGAAAGCGATCGACCACTGGCCGTGGTCGATCTTGGATGTGGAGACTTTTCTGTCGGCCGTCGACTGATCGAGCGCACGGCGAACGTGAGGTACATCGGCTGCGATATCGTTCCGGAGCTCGTTCAAGCGCATCGGGCGAACGTGAGCGATACCCGCGCTTCCTTCCAGGAGCTCGACATCGTCGCGGGCGACTTGCCGGACGGCGACATTGTTCTCGTGCGGGAGGTTTTGCAGCACCTTTGCAATGCCGACGTCAGCCGTGTCTTGGAAAAGCTCGGCAAGTACAAAGAGGTCTACATCACCGAGGCGCGTCCCCTGTTCCTCGAGGGGCCGTCCAATCCCGACAAGCCAAGCGGACCCGGCGTCCGCTGGGATTGGAGAACCGGGCGAGGACGCGGCATCGATCTGGACAAGCCCCCGTTCGAGCTCAAGATCGAAGAGGTCTGTCGCAGCAGACATAACGACCTTGAAGAGGTGGTGACCTTTCGCGTCAGCTGCGCGTCGTGACGATCGCGACTTGCAGCTCTTGCTGCGGCGACTGGATGTAAGCGGCGCCCGCAACAATTCAGATGTTGCGGGATGCCAGCTCTCTCCCGCACGTCAGCCCCGCCCTTTCGCCTCAACATGGCGCGCGAAGTTGTTCAGAATCGCCTGCCAACCTTCGCGCTGCTGATCGACGGAATGTGTCGACTCGCTATCGAACGTAACACGCACGCCGACACCGTCCGGACTGGGTGCAAACTCAACCTGGGCCGTGCGGTCGCCGAACGCATATTCGATGAGCTTGTGCGGAATGATCTTTGTGTAGGTTCCGGCAAAGTCGAACCCCATGCTTCCGTCCTTTGCTTCCATGCGGGAGGAAAAGGCGCCGCCCTCGCGTAGATCCACGGTCGCCGCGGTCGTGTGCCAATCGTCGGAGGCCGCGTTCCACTGCTTGATGTCCTCAGGCGACGTGTAGGCCTGCCAGACCTGCTCGATGGGTGCAGCGACTTTCGTATCGACGGTGATCTTCATGGCGTTCCTCTCGTCTGGAGCATGGATTGTGGTTCCACGTATGTAACCGGCGGGTGTGACCAACAGGTGCCACGCTCCGAGGACGAGCGTAGGATCTCTATCCCGACATTACGCGCGGAATTTAAAAGACGGCGGCCCTTTGCGGAAACAAAAACCGGGGCGCCTCGCGAGAGACGCCCCGATTGAAACTCTGCGTTTTCGGTGCCCGCCCTATTCGGCGGCGAGCTTCTTGTCCGGCTGCACAAGCGCCATGTAGTCGTTGAGCAGCGTTTCAGAAATCTGTCCCGGCTTGAACTTGTACTGGCCGATCTCGGAAACCGGCGTCACCTCGGCAGCGGTGCCCGTAATGAAGCATTCCGAGAAGGAGGGCAGCTCCTCCGGCATGATGGCGCGCTCGCGTACCTCGTAACCGCGCTTCTTTGCCAGCGCGATGACCGTGCGGCGCGTGATGCCGTCGAGGAAGCAGTCTGCCTCTGGCGTATGGATGACGCCGTCCTTGATCAGAAAGATGTTTGCGCCCGTGCACTCCGCGACGCGGCCGCGCCAATCGAGCATCAGCGCGTCGGCATAGCCCGCGCGTTCGGCGCGATGCTTCTCGATGGTGCAGATCATGTAGAGGCCGGCGGCCTTGGCGCGGGTCGGCGCCGTGGCAGGATCCGGGCGGCGGTACTTCGCGAAATCGATGCGGATGCCCTTGAGGCGCTGCTCCATCGGGAAGTAGGAGCCCCAGTCCCAGGCCGCGATGGCGAGGTGAACCTTCGTCTTCTGCGCCGAGACGCCCATCTGCTCGCTGCCGCGCCAGGCGATCGGGCGCACGTAGCAATCGACGAGCTTGTTGGCCGCCACGACGTCACGGCAGGCCTGATCGATCTCTGCCACGCTCTGGGTGATCTCGAACTCGAGGATGCGAGCGCTCTCGACGAGACGCTCAGAGTGCTCGGTCAGCTTGAAGATCTCGCCGCCGTAGGCGCGCTCGCCCTCAAACACCGCGCTGCCGTAATGCAGGGCGTGGGTGAGGACGTGGATCTTGGCGTCGCGCCAGGGAACAACCTCGCCATCAATCCAGATGAAACCGTCGCGATCGTGAAAGGGAACGATCTCAGCCATGATGACGTCCTATTCGGTTCCGTATTCGGGCTGGCCGACGCATGCCTTGCGTTGCGCGACCCTGCGGCCGCGCGGGAGCTTCTGGCCCCTCGGTTTCCCGGATCAGACCGGGCAGCCTTCCTTGAAAATGACTTGCCAGGAGTATCAATGGCCTTCAAATATGTCAACATGACTGACATAACTCGCGACCCTTCCGTAGTTCGGCGTCCTGGGCGCCCTCGCACCGGCCTCGAAGCCGACGAGGCGGGCGACGGAGCCGCCGGACGGGCGGATCTCATCGCCCACGTCGAGCTCCTGTTCTTTGCCTACCGCGATTTTACTGGGGATCCCGATGCCGTGCTCGCCCAGTACGGCTTCGGGCGCGCCCATCACCGGGTGCTGCATTTCGTCCACCGCAATCCCGGCCTCAGAGTTGCCAACCTTCTCGAGATTCTGAAGATCACGAAGCAGTCGCTGGCACGCGTGCTGAAGCAGCTCATCGGAGAGGGCTTCATCACGCAGAAGGCCGGGGCCGAGGATCGGCGCGAGCGGCTTCTTTATGCTACGCTTAAAGGTGGTCGGCTCGCAGAGCGGCTCACGACGCTGCAGGTGAAGCGTATCGAAGCGGCGCTCGATGCCGCCGGCCCCGAGGCGGAAATGGCGACCAAGAAGTTCCTCTTGGCGATGATTTCGGACGAGGACCGCGCGCAGGTCGAGGCGCTCGTCCGCATGCTGCAGCAGGGAGGGAGCGAGGAGAGCAGGTCATGACCTCGTTATCCGGCCAACGCGCCGAGCCGCTGCCTGACGACGCTCCGCATGTGCTGATCGTCGACGACGACCAGAAGATCCGGGACCTCCTGGCGCGCTATCTCTATTCGCAAGGCTTTCGCGTCACGACGGCCGCGGACGCGGAAATGGCGCAGGCATCCCTGCGCGGCCTCGACTTCGACATCGTGCTGCTCGACGTGATGATGCCAGGCATCAGCGGGCTCGAGCTTGCGCGCGAGATCAAGAGCCAACGCGACATCCCGATCTGCATGCTCACCGCGCGCGCCGAACCGGAGCAGCGCATCGAGGGGCTCGAGGTCGGCGTTGACGACTATGTGCCGAAGCCGTTCGAGCCGCGCGAGCTGCTGCTGCGGCTGCGCAACATCCTGCGGCGCGGGCAGACGGCGCAGAACGGCCCCGCCCCGCAGTCCGACGAGGTGCGCATGGGCACGATGGTGTTTCATATCGCACGCGGCGAGCTCAAGCGGAACGACGAGACGGTCAAGCTCACCGAGCGCGAGCGCGACCTGCTGCGCCAGTTCGCGCAGAAGCCGGGCGTGCCCATTCAAAGGCATGAGCTTTCGACAGACGAGACGACGGGCAACGACCGCGCCATCGACGTCCAGATCAATCGCTTGCGGCGCAAAATAGAAACGGATCCCTCGAACCCGGTCTACCTGCAGACCGTGCGCGGCAAGGGATATATCCTTTACTCCGACTGAGGGACCGTGGATCTCCTAGGCCCCTTCACCAACGCCTCAGGCCGCGCCGGACAGGCGTTTCGGTCGTTCGCCGATGCGGCCAAGCCGGTGCTCGTGCAGCTTCGCGAATGGCACAAGAGCTTCGTGGGGCTGCTTGCCGAATCCATGCCCAAGGGCCTCTACGCCCGCGCGCTCATTATCATCATCGCGCCGATCGTGGTGCTCGAGGGCGTCATCGCCTTCGTGTTCATGGAGCGGCACTGGCAGAACGTGACGCGGCGCCTCTCCGAGACGACAGCGCGCGACATCGCTGCGCTGATCGATTTCTACGACAAGGCCGAGACCTCCGAATACGACGACATCATCCGCATCGCGCGCGAGAAGCTCAACCTTTCGATGCAGATCCTGCCGCCGGGGAACCTGCCCGAGGCGCGGCAGAAGCCGTTTTTCGACCTGCTCGACCGCGCGCTCTCGAAGGAGATCTCGCGGCAGGTGAAGCGGCCGTTCTGGATCGACACCGTCGGCCAGTCGCGGCACGTCGAGATCCGCGTGCAGCACGCGGACTCGATCCTGCGCTTCCTGGCCGTGCGCACGCAGACCTACGCTTCGAACTCGCACATCTTCCTGCTCTGGATGGTGGGTTCGAGCGTCATCCTGCTCACCGTCGCCATTCTGTTCCTGCGCAATCAGATCCGTCCGATCCTCAGGGTTGCGGAGGCAGCCGATGCATTCGGAAAGGGGCGGCCGGTGGTCGACGACTTCGAGGTGCGAGGCGCGCGCGAGGTGCGCCAAGCGGCAATTGCGTTCATGGAAATGCGCAACCGAATCCGCCAGCACGTCGATCAGCGAACCACGATGCTTGCGGGTGTCAGCCACGATCTGCGTACCGTGTTGACGCGCTTCAAGCTTGAACTAGCGTTCCTCGGCGAGGGGCCCGAGGTGCGATCGCTCAAGGCCGACGTCGACGAGATGCAGCACATGCTCGAGGATTACCTCGCGTTCGCGCGCGGCGACGGCGGCGAAGAGGCGACAATGACCAATCTCACCGAACTGCTCGAGGAAGTGCACGAGGAGAGCGAAGTCTACGGCACGTCGATCGACCTCAAGCTTCGCAGGCGGCGCGGTGACATCGTGCTGCCGCTCAAGCGGCAGGCCTTCAAGCGGGCAATCACCAACCTCGTATCCAACGCCGTGCGCTACGGGGACCAGATCGTCATCCGGGCGGCGACGGAGGGGTCGTGGCTCCGCGTCGAGGTGGACGACAACGGGCCCGGCATTCCGCCTTCCGAGCGGGCCAACGTCTTCAAGCCGTTCTATCGGATCGACCGGTCGCGCAACCAGGACGACGGCAACAGCGGCCTCGGCCTAGCCATCGCGCGCGACATCGCGAAGAGCCACGGTGGCGATATCACGCTCGGCGAAAGCTCCATGGGCGGCCTGCGCGCCATCATCTCGGTGCCGCTGTAGGCCGAGGCGCGACAGCCCGATTCAATTCACGAACAAAAGGCGCTAAGGAGTTCATCGACTCAGCACTGATGGACCTTGGCACATGGACCAGGAAGAACTTTTCCGCCGCCTTGCCGTCGCGCTCGCCATCGGCCTCCTGGTCGGGCTGGAGCGCGGCTGGCAGACGCGTGAGGACAGCGACCACCAACGCGCCGCGGGCCTGCGCACGTTCGCTCTCACCGGATTGCTCGGCGGAATCTGCGGGCTGCTGTCGCTCACCAGCGGGCCGATTATCCTTGGCGCGGGGCTTCTGGCGCTCACCGCCGCAATCGGGTCCTTCAGCTATCTCGAAGCCAAAAGCGAATCCAACTTCAGCGCCACCGGCGTGGTGGCGGCCATTCTTACGTTCGTGCTCGGCGCCTACGCGACGCTCGGCAACGAGGTCGTGGCGGTGGCGGCGGCCGTTGCCATGGCGATCCTGCTTGCGCTGCGGGAGTCGCTTCACAGCTGGGTGCGCAAGCTGACCTGGCTCGAGATACGCAGCGTGTTGATGCTGCTGGCGATGACGTTCCTTCTCTTGCCGATCCTGCCCAACCGTCCAGTCGATCCCTGGAACGTTCTCAACCCGGCCGAGATCTGGCTGCTCGCCATTCTGATCGCCGCCATCTCGTTCGCCGGCTACGTGGCGGTGCGCGTGTTCGGCGAGACGAAGGGCGTCGCCGTCGCGGCCGTAGCCGGCGGGCTCGCTTCCTCGACGGCAACGACGCTCTCCTTCGCCCGGATGGCCCGTGAGCACCCGGAGAGCACGCGTCTCCTCGCCGGCGGCATCCTGCTTGCGGGCGCGACCATGCTGGCGCGGCTCATAACCCTTGCGGTCGTGCTTAAGCCGGCCCTGCTTCTTACGCTGCTGGGGCCGGCGGTGGCTGCCGGCGCGGTTCTGCTGGCGGGCAGCGGCTTTCTTCTGCGAAACAGTTCCGGCGAGGGCGGCGAAGCCCCCACGCTCACGCTGCGCAACCCGTTCGACCTCGGCACGGCGCTGAAGCTCGCGGGGCTCATCGCCCTCATCATGGTCGCTGCCAAGGCTCTGGCCGATCAGGCCAGTTCGGCAGGGATCTACCTGCTCGCCGCAGTGTCCGGTCTCGCCGACGTCGATGCGCTGACGCTTTCCATGGCGCGCTTCGCCGGATCACAGGTGAGCCTTGAAAGTGCCGGTTACGCCATCCTCGTCGCAGCCGGGGTCAACACCATCTCGAAAGCCGTAATGGCCGCCGGAGTCGGGGGCGCTCGGCTCGGCAAGATTGTCGGAGGACTGAGCGCGGCGGCTCTGGCTGCGCTCGTAGTCGTAGCGCTCTTATCCGCCAAATAATTTTTATGTTTCAATGCGTTAAGCGGCGTCTAGCGTCGCCGCTGCCGCGGCTACACAAGTCCGTGAGTGGGAAAAATGCCGCGTTGCGTCAACTGTTACAGTATAGCATAACTAGGTCGTGAGGGTGACGCTGCACTTGCGGCGGCGTCGAAACCCTCGGGGCCGGATCGGTGAGCCGCCACTCGCCCCCGGTCCCTGACGCGACGGGCGGTTGCAGCGCGACCTCAAGGGCTATCCTCCTTGCCTGGAAAGGTCCCCACCGCCCCGAGGTCAGAAGACCCGGTCGCCGGAGCCTTCGGGCTCATTCGGGTCTCGTAATGAGGTCACGTGGCCGCGGGCGTGCGATCTGACACGCCATGATCATTTCGCCAGCTCGCGGCTGCGCCCCTCACCTGCCAGCACAGCCTTCGTCAGCAGATCCTCCAGACCGCCGTCGGCCATCAGAACCGCGAGGGCGGCCGCCGTAGTGCCGCCGGGCGAAGTCACGTTCTGGCGCAACACGGCGGCGTCCAGCTCGGAACGCACCAGCAGCTCGCCCGAGCCCGAGACCGTCGCGCGGGCGAGCCGGCGGGCGAGCGCCGGATCGAGGCCTGCGCTTACGGCTGCTTTCTCCAGCGCCTCGGCAAGCAGAAACACGTAGGCCGGGCCCGAGCCGGAGACGGCCGTCACCGCGTCCATCAGCTCCTCGTTGGCGACCCAGGCGACGTCACCGACGGCGGCCATCAGGGCCTCGCAGAGTTGCCGATGCGCCTCCGTGACGTGCGCGTTGGGGGCGCAGACGGTGATGCCGCGCCCGATCGCAGCCGGCGTGTTGGGCATGGCACGCACGACGGGCGCGCCGGGCGCGAGATGGGCTTCGAAGCTTTGAAGCGTGCGGCCGGCCGCGATGGAGATCGTCAGCGTGCCCGGCCCGGCCAGCGCAGCGACGGGCGGGAAGACTGCATCCATGACCTGCGGCTTGACGGCGACGATTATGACGCCGGGCGGCTCGGACAGCGCCGCGATCTGAGGCTCTGCGGTAATTCCGTGACGCGAGAAAAGGGCCGCGATCTCCGCCGGCGGGGTCGGATCCTGGACGCGCACGCGACGCGGATCGAGGCCGCGCGCGATCAATCCTTCGAGCAGCGCGCCGCCCATCTTGCCCGCTCCTACAAGAAGGAGCGGTCCATCAAACGAAAATGCCATCACGATACCTGACCGGTTTAACAGCCCGCTGAGGTATCTCAGACAATGATCCGTTCGTCAGATTTTCAATCTGAGAAGATCAAGGCGCGGGCTCAGGCTTGGCCCTCGGTCTGGAACATCGTCGAAACCAGGGCCTCCCGGCTCTCCTTACCCGCCCAGACGACGAACTGGAAGGCCTGATAGTAGCGTTCACACGCCTCCAGCGCGGCCTTCAGGATCGCCTCGCACTGGCCCGGCGTCACAACGGCGCCGTTGAGCAGAAGTGCGTGGCGGAACATCACCAGCCCTTCCTGGGTCCAGAGGTCGAAGTGGCCGAGCCAGAGTTGCTCATTGATCTGAGCGATGAGGCGGTACATCTCGGGAAGGCGCGTCTCAGGCACGCGGAAGTCGAAGGCGCAGGCGAGGTGCAGCGCCTCGAGGTCGTCGCGCCAATTGAGCGACACGTGATAGTCGGTCCAATTGCCGCCGACGACCAGCGTGAGCTCATCATCGCCCATGCGATCGGTCGCCCAGTCGTAGGTGGCTGCAAGCTGCTCCACGAGATCAATCGGATGAATGATGCGCTCGTGGCCCTTTTCGGACGATGCCATTCTGGCTCCTTGAAAACCGGCGACGCTTCGCTACCGGCCCCCGCTTTTAGCCACCGACTGCACGCGCGGTCCATGACGGGATTGGGGCAGAACGCGACTTGTCCTTGGTTTCCTTCACCGGTGGCGGGACGAAAACAGACGAGGCCACGAGTCGCAAGGCGATGACGTTCTTGTCCACGAGCAATATGGCGGCGCGCAGCATTTGCGCATCGCTCCGAAATCAAAAACGAAATGGAAGCTTCGTGAATGTGGAAACTGCTGCGCGCTGCACTCGACAAGCGAGCACGAAGCAGTCTTGGCGGCTCAGAGACCGGGCTGCGGCGGCTTAGTAGCGCCTTCGAGGGCCGCAACGCGCGCCTCAAGCGCCGCGACCAGGCCGGCGAGCCGCTCGTTCTCGCTGCGCGCTTTCTCGGCCATGGTGCGGACAGCCTCGAACTCCTCGCGCTTCACAACATCCATGTTCTGAAGCATGCGCTCGGTCTGGGCCCGCATGAACCCTTCGGCCTCCTGGCGCAATCCCTGCGCCGCACCCGCCGCGTCGGTCATCAGCTTCGCGACCTCGTCCAGCAGGCGGTTCGACGTCTGTGTCATCAGCGTTCCTTCAAGCTCGCGTCGCCCAACGGCGATCGCCTTGTCATCTGACCGGACTATGGTGGCTCGCAGCTTGGCGTTCAAGCGCGCTGCCGCCGCCGCTTGACTCCCACCCCGATACCCGGCAGCGTCCGCGGCGAATTTCAAACGCTTAGAAGCATAAGAGGGGCGAAAGGTAACATTGGCTGCGTCCTGCCCAAGCGGCTGCCTGCCCGGTCCCTTCCAACCAGATCTGAGACATGAGCCTTCTCGCCATCCCGTTCCCAGACTTCGACCCGGTTGCCTTCTCGATCGGGCCTCTGTCCGTCAAGTGGTATGGGCTCGCGTACCTCGCGGGGCTCATTCTCGGCTGGATCTATATTCGCCGGTTGCTCAGGCTTCCCAAGCTCTGGCGCAACGAGACGCCACCGTTCGACGTCGCGAAGACGGATGACCTCCTGCTCTACATCACGCTCGGCGTGGTGCTCGGCGGACGCCTCGGCTACATCCTGCTGTACGAACCCAGCAGCTACCTCGCCAACCCGCTCGAGATCTTCGCCGTCTGGAAGGGCGGCATGAGCTTCCACGGTGCGTTCTTTGCCTCGGCGATCGCGATCCTGCTGTTCGCGCGGCGCCACGGCGTCAGCGTGCTTAGCACGGGGGACCTGGTCACGGCGTCGCTGCCGATCGGCCTCTTCTTCGGCCGCGTCGCGAACTTCATCAACGGCGAGCTGTTCGGCCGCGTTTCAGACGTGCCGTGGGCCATGGTGTTCCCCTACGCCCGGGCCCTGTATCCCGACGTCGAGCCTGCGACGCGCCACCCGAGCCAGCTCTATGAGGCGGCACTCGAAGGGCTCGTCCTGTTCATTATCTTACGTGTAATGACGCACAGCTTCGGCGCACTCAAACAGCCCGGCTTGGTGACGGGCACGTTCCTCACCGGATATGCGCTGGCTCGCTCGTTCTCGGAAGTGTTTCGCGAGCCGCACGAGGTTCACTTCTTCAACATCGGACCGTTCACGGCGGGGCAGGTCTACTCGCTGCCCATGCTGCTGCTCGGCCTCTACTTCATCTGGCGCGCGCGGCGTGAGGCGGCGCCGGCCGTTCGATGACGGAGACCGCGCTCGCCGCGAAGCTCAAGGCGCGCATCCGCTGCGACGGCCCGATGTCCGTCGCGGATTACGTCGCGGCCTGCCTCTACGATCCCGAGCATGGTTATTACCGGCGCCGTGCGGCGATCGGCGCCGCAGGCGACTTCGTGACGGCTCCCGAGATCAGCCAGGTGTTCGGCGAGATCATCGGGCTGTGGTCGGCGGTTGTCTGGGAGCAGATGGGGTCGCCGTCGCGCTT
Source organism: Hyphomicrobium sp. CS1GBMeth3 (assembly GCF_900117455.1). Taxonomy (NCBI): domain Bacteria; kingdom Pseudomonadati; phylum Pseudomonadota; class Alphaproteobacteria; order Hyphomicrobiales; family Hyphomicrobiaceae; genus Hyphomicrobium; species Hyphomicrobium sp. CS1GBMeth3. The sequence goes on along the minus strand of NZ_FPHO01000003.1, from coordinate 1,955,020 downwards.
CAACCTCGTCGAGTTGGGGCCGGGACGTGGCACGCTGATGCGCGATGCGCTCAGAGCAGCGCGGGTCGTGCCGGGATTTCGCGCGGCGCTGGCCGTGCACCTCGTCGACAGCAACGCGACACTGAGGGCGGTGCAGGCCGAAACGCTGGCGGACGCGGGCGTGCCGCTCACTTTCCACGAGGACATCAACGTGCTGGGGTCTGCCCAACACGTGCCTGAGGGGCCGACGCTGGTGATCGCGAACGAGTTCCTCGACGCGCTGCCCATTTCGCAGCTCATCTATTCTGCCGGCGCCTGGCACACACGCCTGGTCGCTCTAGACGAGGAGAGAGGCGCGTTCAGCTACCAGCCTGGTTCAGAAAGAGCCCCAGAACCTAGCGCGCTCCCAACCGATCGGGCGCCACGCGACGGCGATATTCTCGAAACGTGCGCTTCGCATGCCGCGGTCGCTTACGTACTTGCCCGGCGGGCGGCGCTCGCTCCCTTCGCAGCGCTGTTCATCGATTACGGACATGCGGCGACCGGCTTCGGCGATACGCTACAGGGTGTCGCCGGCCAATCCCACGTCTCGCCCTTTCACGCACCGGCCGAGACGGACCTCTCGGCGCAAGTGGATTTCCAGCAGTTCGCCGACGCCTGCTGCGGCGTGGGGCTCGTCGTGGACGGGCCGGTGCCGCAGGCGGAGTTCCTAGGCCGCCTCGGCATCGTCGAGCGTGCCTCACGCCTCATGTCGGCTAATCCCGAGCGCGCGGCCGAGATCGAGGCCAGCGTGTTGCGCCTCATTGCGCCGACTGGCATGGGCTCCCGTTTTCTCGCGATCGGCGTGCGCTCGCCAAGCGGGGCCACGCTTCCCGGCTTGGAGCGGTGAACGGCGTGATGAGCGCATTGCCATAACGGCTCTCTCCACTTAGATGCCAGCCAACGCAATCCCGACCGAGCAGAGACATCCATGCTGAGCCCCTTGCAAGCCGATAGCCTCTCTATTCTGCCCGGCATCCGTCACGGCTTCTTCACGCGCCAGGGCGGCGTCTCGCGCGGGCTCTACGCCAGCCTCAACTGCGGGCCGGGATCAAAGGACGACGCCGTGTCTGTGATCGAGAACCGGTCGCTAGTCGCGCAGCACCTCGGCAGCTTCTCCGACGACGTGCAGACGGTTTACCAAATCCACAGCGCGACGGCGCTGACCGTGGATCGGCTCACGGCACGGGACGAGCTGCCGAAGGGCGACGCCCTCGTCACACGCGCGCGCGGCCTCGCCATCGGCGTGCTGACGGCGGACTGCGCCCCGGTGCTGTTCGCAGATCCCGAGGCGGGCGTGGTCGGCGCGGCGCATGCCGGGTGGCGCGGTGCGCTCGGGGGCGTGCTCGAAGCAACGGTCGCCGCCATGGAGGAGCTGGGGGCAGACAGGCAGCGCATCTTTGCCGCGCTCGGGCCAGCCATCGGGCCCAAGTCCTACGAGGTAGGGCCGGAATTCGTCACCGCTTTCGAGGCTGCTAGCGCCGACAACGCGCGCTTCTTTACCATACCGAAAGGGCGCGCGACGCCCCATTTCGACCTGCCGGGCTTCGTCATGGATCGCCTCGGCCGGCTTGGTCTCAAGCATTCCGAACGGCAATCACCCTGCACTTACGAGAACGAATCGATGTTCTTCAGTTTTCGGCGCACTACGCACCGAAAAGAGCCCGATTACGGGCGCCAAATCTCCGCCATTGTTGTGACCTAACTGCAAAATCCACAGCTGCGTTGTGGATGTTGCGGATAGAATTAGCCACGTCGCCGCTTTGATCTCGATTCCGGCTGGACGCTGGCCGGGCCTCTGGGTACACGAATCCAGAGGGTACCGGCAGCGTTACGCAGAGGGATGGCCGCAAAGTTTGTACGCCGGCCGCCGGAGAACAGCGGATCAGTCATAGGGGGACGTCATCGTGACGACCATTGATGCTGCTGCGGCATGGCGTGGAAACAAGTCAGTCGTGTTCGCAGTTGTCGCAGCTTTCACCGGGCTTGGACTCGGCGGGTGCGAGACGGGTGCCAGCCTTTTCGCGAACAGCTCTGAGCCCGAGTCGCTCTCGATAACCGGACAGCCCCCCGCGACAGCCTCGCAGGGCGCCAGGATCGCCGTCGCGCCCATCATCGGCGCGCCCGATAACGTCGCCAAGCAGCTCGAGGCCAAGCTCGCCAGCACCATCGAGGCGCAGCGGATCCCCGTGGCCAAGGACCCCAACGCGAAGGCCGAGTACACGCTGCGCGGCTACATCGTGTCGGCACGCGAGAAGGGCCGCACGAAAGTTTCCTATATCTGGGACGTCACCGATCCAGCCGGCAAACGCGTGAACCGCATCACGGGCGAAGAGGTGCTGTCGGGTACGCAGTCGAAAGATCCGTGGGCGTCGGTCACGCCGCAGGTCATCGACACGATCTCTACCAAGACTGCGGGCTCGCTCGCGACGTGGCTGCCGTCACAGGGTGGAGGGGCCGTTGCCTCGGCGGCGCAGCCGACCTCGGCAGGCGCCGCCCCGACCAGCTACACGCAGACCGCCGCCGTATCGGCTCAGCCGACGGCAACCGCCACCACCACCGGCAGCATCGGCCGAGAGGGCAAGGTTACTGCCATGGTCCCGAGCGTCGTCGGCGCCCCGGGCGACGGCAGCGTGGCGCTGACCAGCGCCATCCAGCGGGAGCTCAGCCGCAGCGGCGTGTCGCTCACGGATGCCCCCTCTGCGCAGACCTACAAGGTTGAGGGCAAGGTCGTCGTCGGTCAGGGTCAGAACGGCAAGCAGCCGATCCAGATCGACTGGGACGTCAAGGATCCGCAGGGCAAGAAGCTCGGCACCGTCTCGCAGAAGAACGAGATCCCGCAGGGCTCGCTGGACGGCTCCTGGGGCAAGACTGCCGATGCGGCTGCCTCGGCAGCGGCACAGGGCATCGTTAAGCTCCTGCCGAAGGTCAATTGATCCTATGGCCGGGCCGGCCGTTCTGATGGGCCGCGGCCACACCGAAACAAAGTCTGCTAAACATGCCGGGCTCGGGTGGTTTACACACCCGGGCCCGCACGTTATTAGGCGCGTCATCGAAGTGTCGCATGAGGAGCGTTCATGCCATTCGATGTGCGCGGTGAGAGTGGCAGGGACGGCCAGACCATGAAGATCGTTGCCGGAAACAGTAACCGGCCGCTGGCGGAAGCCATTGCAAAGTATCAGAAGATCCCGCTGGCCAAATCCCAGGTGAAGCGTTTCGCGGACATGGAAGTGTTCGTCGAGATCCAGGAGAACGTGCGCGGCCAAGACGCGTTCGTGATCCAGTCGACCTCCTTCCCCGCAAACGACAACCTGATGGAGCTGCTGATCCTGATCGACGCGCTGAAGCGCTCGTCGGCGCGGCGCATTACGGCGGTCATTCCCTATTACGGCTATGCGCGCCAGGATCGTAAACCCGGCCCGCGCACGCCGATCTCGGCGAAGCTCGTCGCCAATCTCATCGAGCGGGCCGGCGCCAACCGCGTGCTGACCGTCGATCTGCACGCAGGGCAGATCCAGGGCTTCTTCGACATCCCGACCGACAACCTGTTCGCGGCGCCCGTCATGGTGCGCGACATCGAGGAGCGCTACGGCACCGAGAACCTCGTCGTCGTGTCGCCGGACGTCGGCGGCGTGGTGCGCGCGCGCGCCCTTGCCAAGCGCATCGACGTGCCGATCGCCATCTGCGACAAGCGGCGCGAGCGGCCCGGCGAATCCGAGGTCATGAATGTCATCGGCGACGTGGACGGCAAGCGCTGCGTTCTGATCGATGACATCGTCGATAGCGGCGGCACGATCGTGAACGCTGCCGACGCGCTGCTCGAGAAGGGTGCCACCGAGGTGATGTGCTACGTGACGCATGGCGTGCTCTCGGGCGGTGCCGTGTCACGCATTCAGAACTCACGCCTCAAGCATCTCGTCATCACAGACTCGATCCTGCCGACCGCGGCCGTTCAGGCCGCGCGCAACATCCGTGTAATTTCCATCGCGCCCCTGCTCGGCGAAGCGATTCTGCGCACCTCGCGCGAGGAAAGCGTCTCCAGCCTGTTCTACTGAGGCTTTGCCTTTTCTCCTTCGAACCTGCAGGGCGCCCTCATCAGAGCGCTTCATGCCGGCGCATAAATGCGCCGACCTCCCCCCGGACGGGGAGAGGTCGGCAACGCGCGCAGCGGGGAAGGGGGTCGAGGCGCCGCGCAGTCCACGTTGTCAGTTGAGCGAGATCGAGCCGAACAGGCGCACGCTCGCCCCCGGGAGAAGCACGTCCTCGCGGCGCTTGAACGAGGCGTGGTTCAGGACCTCGTCGTCTGCCAGGTTCTCGCCCTTGAGGCCGATGGTCGCCACGGGCGCCACGCCATTGATGGTCTCAGCCTGGAACGTATAGCTCAGCTCTGCTGAGACCAGCGTGTAACCCGGTGTTGCGATCTCTTCCTCTCCAAACTGATCCTGATCGAAGGCGTGGAGCACTCCTGCGCGCGCGAACCAGTTGGGATCGCGATAGTAAATGCCGCCGCCGAGGCGATGCGGCGGAATCCGCGGAACATATCCACCCCCATCAAATTTCGCGTGGACGAAGTCATACTGGCCATCGATACCCCAGAGGCCGCGCCAGATCGGCGCCACGTCGTATTGGAACGCCAGCTCGACGCCGTAGAAGTTCGCATCCCGCTGCTGGAAGTACACGAGATCGAACATGTGGGTATGGTCATGGTCGTGACCATCGTCATCATCATCGTGCCCGGCCTCGACGCAGTTGAACTCGCCGCCGTGAGATACGGGGTCGCACTCGAGTCCCTGCAGCGCCCGGTAGATGAAGCCATTGTAGCGCGTGTAGTAGGCCGAGGCGTCGAACCGGAAGGCGCCGTTGGCTTTCTTCAGGCCGACCTCTGCGGTCGTCGCTTTCTCAACGTCGAGGAAGGGATTTCCCACCTCGAACGTGCCCGTCGCTTCGTGCATGCCCTTGGAGAACAGCTCCGCCGCGTCAGGCGCGCGCTCGACATACGAGCCCATCAGGCGGGCAACCGTGTCGAACGGTAGCTTATGGAGCAGCCCGAGGCTGCCGCTCACCGGCGTGAAGCTTCTCTCGCCCTCGAACGTGTGGGGATGAAAATGGCCGTGGTCGCCATGGACCTCACCGTGAAGCTCCTCCCAGCCGGTGCCGTCCACGGTCGTGTGCTCGATGCGCGCTGCGGCCTGCAGGCGCAGGAACGGGTTGAGCTCCAGCTCCTCAAACCAGAATGCGGCGATGCTCTGCGTGTGGGCCGGCTCGAGCAGCGATTCACCTGCGTCCGGATCGGGCACGATGCCCGATGTCTTGCGGTTGACCAGATGCACGCCGAGCGCGCCCGACGCGGGGCCGAACGATGTCGCGACGGGCACGTGCTGGACCTCGATACGCGCCTCCTGCTCCTTGTTCTTGAAGCGCGAATGGACCTCGAAATCTACCTCGTGCTCGTGGTCGTGATCATCATCGTCGTCATGGCCATGGTCGTGCTTTGCCCATTCGTTGTGCCTGTAGTCGGAGGCACCGAACCAGAAACGAATGGCGTCGATGCCGGAGTCGCGGACGCGCCATTCACCCTTGGCCATGATCCTGTCCTGGACCAAACCGATGTACGGATCGACACCCTCCTCGGCTTCCTCGCCCGGGATGCCATAGGTGCTCTCGATGCGCGAGTAGGACACGCCAAAGAAGCCGTCGCTGCCGATGATCGACGCGCCCAACGAGCCGCCTTTGCTCTCGACGAAGCTGTTCACCACCGTGCCGCGCGGCGAGTCGTAATCGTCGGCGTCACGCCAGAAGCCGTCGGCGTGCACGGCGAAGCCATTCGAGCCAGCCGTAGCTTTGAACGAGCCGTCCTTGCCTTCATCCACCGACGTGCCGGCGCCCCTGATGGTGCCGCTGAATCCACCCTTCGGGATGTAGGTCGGAATGCGCTGGTTCTCGACCGAGACGACGCCGCCGATGGCTTGCGAGCCGTAGCGCAGTGTCGCCGGCCCGCGCACGACCTCTATCTGATCGGCAGAGTTCGGATCGACGGGCACAGCGTGGTCCTCGGAGATGGCGGCCACGTCGTGGGTGCCGATGCCGTTTTCCTGCGTGCGCACGCGGTAGCTGTCGAGGCCACGGATGATCGGGCGGTTGGCGCCGGGGGCGAACGTCGAGCCGATGATGCCGGGTTTCGTCTGCAGAGAGTCCGTGATCGTTTGGCCGCTGGTTGCCAAGATCTCGCGTTCGGTGGCGACGGTGGTGGCGACAAACGCATCTTCGGACACGATCAGGGTGCCGGGCGGCACCTCGAGATCGGGCAGCGGCTCTTCCTCGATGCTGGTGCTTTGTGCTGCAGGTGCCGCGGGTGCTGCTTGCGGACGCGCGGCGCGACGCGCCGACTTCCGGACGGGGCTGTGCGTCGTCGTGACCTCGATGGCGGGCAACTCGGTCGCGGCCGCGGCTTCGCCAGCCTCCTGAGCGCGGGCCTCGCTGCTACCGATGACCGCGATCAGCGCGGCAGCAGCGACCGTGAGAAACAAGGGAGAGCGCAGCGACATCTGTACAGAATGCCGAGTCGGCGCCATTCCGGAATGCGTTGGTGAAGCTTGTTCACGGATATTATAGTATAAGTTCCGCTGCGAGCCGCGAGAAATGGCCGACCGTGCTTCGTTCACCGCGCCTTCTGAGACCGGCACCTCGTCACGCTTGCGCGCGGAACCAAGCGCCTCGCCCTGCTTGCTTTTTTCCACGCGGCCTACCTGCTTGCCCTCGTTGACCTTCGACACAGACAACCCCCAACGTCCTGCAACTGGATGTTATATTATCCGGATTACGGGAGCTTGAGGCGCGGGGCAACAACGTCCTGGGCGCAGACAGCTATTCGAGCTGAGGAGCGTGGCGCATCGGACACAGAAACGTCCTCCGCGGCATGCGTGGTAGGTTGCTCTGAGGTGGTTAGGCCTCGACTTCGGACACGTCGCTGATTTGCGGCGGATAAGATGCTCTGAGGTCGTCTGCATTCCAGACGCCTTCGGCGTACCGTGTGCCGCCCTCGCCTTTTACAATGACGTCGGCGAAACCGGCTGCGCGAAATTTCTCGGCAATCGTATCGTTGCTTGCGAGGCGTTCGACAAAGCCCAAGTTGATTGTCGTCTTGTAGCGTTTGCCGCGTTCGAGCTTAAAGATCATGGGCAGTGCCTCCCATTTATCTTCAATCGTTTATAGCAGAGATAGGTCTCCGCATCAGCACATACCAGACGACGGATACTGTTAACGCGCGTGCGATCTCGCGGGTCGCGTCCAAGATCTGTCGAACTGCGGTGCCTTGATAGGCCGTCTCGCCGCTTAGGGCCGAGTAAGAGTAAGAGGCATGGCAGATCAGTCTGCGGTCAGCGCGTGGTTGCTCGACGCGGATCCGTCGATCCGGTGGCAGGTGCTGCGCGACATCCTGCACGAGCCCGAGGAGGTCGTTGCTGCCGAGAGGGCGCGCGTCGCCAGGGAAGGCTGGGGTGCCGCGTTGCTGGCGCTGCAGACGCCGGACGGTCACTGGAACGATGACACGCAGCACGGCTGGATGCCGACCACGGACGCGCTTCATCTTCTCATGACTCTGGGGCCCGACCCGGCGGACGCCCACGTCACGCGGGCGATCGATCTCGTCAAAGACCGCATCACATGGTTCCAGCTCGACGGTCGTCCCTTCTTCGACGGCGAGACCGAAGCCTGCATCAACGGTCGCATTCTGGCTGCGGGCGCGTACTTCGGCGCGGATGTCGATCGGTTGCTCGCGCTCTTGCTCAACGATCAACTCGATGACGGGGGGTGGAACTGCGAGGCCCCGCCCAGCACGCGCTCCTCGTTCAACTCCACGATCTGCGTGCTCGAGGGATTGCTCGCTTATGAACAGGCGCGTGGCGCAACGCCCGCCGTGACGCAATCACGCGAACGTGCGCATGCCTATCTGCTCGAACGGCACATGCTGCGGTCGCTCACTTCGGGCGAGGTGATCAATCAGAGTTGGGCCAGGTTTTCGTTTCCGGTCGTCTGGTACTACGATGTGCTGCGGGGGCTCGACTATCTGCGCAGCGCTGGCGTCGCCCCCGACGAGCGCGTCGCAGAGGCCGTCAGTCTGGTGGCGGCGCGCCGGCAGCCGGACGGCTTCTGGCTGCTCGACGAAGCTCGGCGAGATCAGTCGCGTATCCCGGTCACGTTCGAAACGGAGGTCGGCGCGCCGAGCCGCTGGAACACGCTGCGGGCGCTGCGGGTGCTCGAGTGGTACGCGGGAAATGAGCCAGCACGCTAGACCGGCGGCGGATTGCGCTCGGCGAAGAACCGCTGGTGCCAGTAGGGATAGGGAAGCGTCGCCTCGCTTGCAGCGTCGAGCTTGGCAACCTGCTCCTTGGTGAGGTTCCAGCCCACAGCGCCGAGGTTTTGACGCAACTGCTCCTCGTTGCGGGCGCCGATGATCACCGTCGACACCGTTGGGCGCTGCAGAAGCCAGTTCAGCGCGATCTGCGGAACCGTCTTGCCGGTTTCCCTGGCGATCTCATCGATGACGTCGACGACCTTGTAGACGTGCTCGTCGGGGACTGGCGGGCCGCTTTCGGCCGTCGCGTGCAAGCGGCTCTTCTCGGGAAGCGGCTGGCCGCGGCGGATCTTGCCCGTGAGGCGGCCCCAGCCAAGCGGGCTCCAGATCACGGCGCCGACGCCCTGCTCGACGCCGAGCGGCATCAGCTCCCATTCGTAATCGCGGCCGATCAGCGAGTAGTAGGTCTGGTTGGCCACGTAGCGCTGATAGCCGTAGCGGTCGGCGACGGCCAGCGACTTCATCAAGTGCCAGCCGGAGAAGTTCGAGACGCCGAGGTAGCGGATCTTGCCGGCGCGCACGAGATCGTCGAGCGTAGACAGCGTCTCCTCGACCGGCGTCTTAGCGTCGAAGCCGTGCAGTTGGAAGAGGTCGATGTACTCGGTGCCGAGACGCTTCAACTGGGCATCGACGGTTTTCAGCAAATGGGAGCGCGAGGAGCCGACGTCATTCGGCTTGTCGCTGAAACGGAACGTCGCCTTGGTCGAGATCAGCACATCCTGGCGGCGGCCTTTGATCGCCTCGCCGAGGATCCTTTCCGACTCGCCTCCCGAATAGACGTCGGCAGTATCGAACATCGTCAAGCCGGACTCGAGGCAGATGTCGACCAAGCGCCGCGCCTCGGCAACGTCGGTGTCGCCCCAAGCGCTGAACAGCGGCCCTTTGCCTCCGAATGTGCCGCAACCAAAGCTCAGGGCGGGAACCGTCAAGCCGGATGCACCGAGTTGGCGATACTCCATGATCCTACTCCTCAATGCAGCTCGATGATGTCGGTGGATCTTGCTCTAGCGCGACAGGCCCTTGGCCTTGAGCTCGCCGAGGTATTCGCCCCAGCGCTTGTCCTTCTGCAGCGACAGCATGTGCAGGTAGGACCAGGTGAACAGCCCGGTGTCGTGGCCGTCGTCGAACACGATGCGCACCGCGTAGTTGCCGACGCCGCGCAGCTCGCGGATCTTGACGTTCTTCTTGCCGGCGACCGTGACGCGCTGCTCCCTCGAGTGGCCCTGAACTTCTGCCGAGGGGCTCAGCACGCGCAGGAATTCGGCCGGTAGTTCGTGCTCGTCGCGCGTTGCGAACGCGACGCGCAGGGCTTCGCCGCCATGCACGATTTCGAGCTTCGGCGGTCTCATGCCACGGCCCTGGGCCTTCTCCAGTTCGGCCCATGCCTTGGCCGCAATCTCGCGGAAGGCTCCGGCGCTCGGGCTCTCGGGCGCGGTGGCCGTGATCGGACGGCCGGCATCGGAGGTCTCGCGTACCTCCATGGTCAGCGGCACTTCGCCGAGGAATGGCACGTCGAGCTTTTCGGCCTCGGCGCGGGCGCCGCCGTGGCCGAAGATGTCGTAGCGGGCGCCGGTATCGGGCGCGATGAAGTAACTCATGTTCTCGACGATGCCGAGCAGCGGCACGCTGACCTTGCGGAACATGGCGAGCCCCTTGCGGGCGTCGATAAGGGCCAGATCCTGCGGCGTCGAGACGATGACGGCGCCCGCGAGCGGCACCTGCTGGGCAATGGTGAGCTGCACGTCGCCGGTTCCGGGCGGCATGTCGATCACCAGCACGTCGAGGTCACCCCAGGCGACCTCGCGCAGCATCTGGTTCAACGCGCCGACGACCATCGGGCCGCGCCAGACGATCGGCGTGTCCTCCTCAACCATGAAGCCCATCGACATGGCTTTCAGGCCGTAGCCCTCCATGGGTGCGAGCTTCTTATCGGAGGTTTGCGTGGGCTTGCCCGTTATTCCGAGCAGGCGCGGCTGCGAGGGGCCGTAAATGTCGGCATCGAGAATGCCGGCCTTGAGACCGATGGCCTGGAAGCCCAGCGCGAGATTGACCGCGACCGTCGACTTGCCGACACCGCCCTTTCCGGAGGCGACGGCCACGATATGGCGCACGCCGGGCACGCCCTGCGTCTGGCGCACTGGCGCCGCGGCTGGCGCAGCGGCAGGACGGCGGGCACCGTCGCCTGCTGTGCCGCGCGCGCGCGCCTCAGTCACGCGCGGGTGCTCGCGGCCATTGCCGGAGGAGGCTTGCGTCGGCTGCGGAGGGGGGGATTTGGCTTGCCCCGGCGCCGCCTCGGCCGTCAGAACGGCAACCACACCGGCAACGCCCTCGATTTCCTTCACGACTTTTTCTGCCGCGCCGCGCAGCGGCTCCAGCTCCTCGGCGCGCGCGGCCGGAACCGTGATCGAGAAATAGACGCGCCCGTCCTTGATCAGGACATCCGATACCAACCCCAGATCGACGATGTTGCCATCGAGATCCGGGCCCTTGACGCGCCGCAGCCGCTCAACGACCTGTGCTTTCAAATCGGACATCCGTTGCCTCTGGTTCTTTATCTCCCGACGGCGGCGATGCCGGACGCGGGGCCGGCCAGGCCTACGTCATGCGCCCCAAACCCGCAAGGTGGGTTCTCCGGAGTTCTCCCCTACCGCCCTTTGCGATATAGGAAGCCTGCCTAAGCTCCGCCACTGAGACCGGGGCACACGGGAGGACGCATGGAGAAGCTCTTGGCGCTGAGCCGCCTCATCGATCGCGCCACGGGCGTGGTCGGACGCTCGGTGGCGTGGCTGGTCGTCGTGGCGGCCGTCATCAGCGCTGGCAATGCGGTCGTGCGCAAGGCCTTCGACTGGAGCGCCAACGGGCTGCTCGAAATTCAGTGGTGGCTGTTCGCCGTCGTGTTCCTGCTGGCGGCGCCGTGGACGCTGGCCGTCAACGAGCACATCCGCATCGATATCGTGAACAGCCGGCTCTCCAAGAGCAAGCGCAACATCATCGAGCTCATGGGCCACGTGCTCTTCCTGCTGCCGATGGCAGGCATGATCGTCTATACGTCATGGCTCTTCTTCGCCTCCTCCTATGCGCAAAACGAGCAGTCTCCCAATGCCGGGGGACTACCGCTGTGGCCGATCAAGTTGCTGATCCCGATCGCGTTCGCGCTGCTCTTTCTGCAGGGCCTCTCGGAGTTGATCAAGCGCATCGCGATCATGCGCGGCGATCTCGACGATCCGACCTCGCAGGGCGGCTACCATGATGCGGCCGTTGCCGCCGGCAGCGATCTCGCGCCAAACGCAAACCCCAACAGGCCCAATATCGGGGGCGCGTCTCAATGAGCCGGAACGGGGAGACGGTAGGCGACGGGCGCGGCGGAGAGGGCCGGGGGCCATGACAGCGTTCCTGGCTCAAAACCTGGCGCCGATCATGTTTGCGTCGCTGGTCATCTTTCTCTTGCTCGGCTACCCGGTCGCGTTCTCGCTCGGCGCGGTTGGCCTCGCGTTCTTCTTCATCGGAGTCGAGCTCGCGCCTCACTCGGACGGGGCCATCACGCTATCCTGGCATCTCCTGCAATCCATGCCCGGGCGCATCTTCGACGTGATGCGCAACGATACCCTGCTCGCGATCCCGTTCTTCACCTTCATGGGGCTGATCCTCGAACGCTCCGGCATGGCAGAGGACCTGCTGGAAACCGTGGGGCAACTGTTCGGCACGGTGCGTGGCGGTCTCGCCTATGCTGTCGTCTTCGTCGGCGCGCTGCTCGCGGCGACGACGGGCGTGGTTGCCGCGAGCGTCATTGCGATGGGCCTGATCTCGCTGCCGATCATGCTGCGCTACGGCTACGACCGGCGCCTTGCGACCGGCGTCATCGCGGCGTCGGGGACGCTGGCCCAAATCGTGCCGCCGTCTCTGGTGCTGATCGTGCTCGCCGACCAGCTCGGCCGCTCCGTCGACGATATGTACAAGGCGGCTCTACTGCCCGGCCTGATGCTGGCCGGCCTCTATGCCGCTTATGTCTTTATCGCCTCCCTCTTCTATCCCGACTCCGCACCTGGATTGCCGGCTGAGGACGTCGGACACCGCGAGCCCGATGGCTCGCGCGGGCTGCTTTCGCTTGGCGTGCAGGCGCTACTCTCGGCCGGCTTTGCGGCCTGGATCATGCACGGCTCCCACTACGTCGGCATCGATCGCGGCATCCTCGCTATGGCGTGGGGAATTTCTTTCGCGCTTGTCGCGGCGCTGCTCAACCGCCTGCTCCAGCTTGTCTCAGGCAAGAGCCTACTGTCGGCCATCGCCGAGCGCGCAACCTTCGTCATGGTGCCGCCGCTCCTCCTCATCTTTCTCGTGTTGGGGACGATCCTGGTCGGTCTCGCGACGCCGACCGAAGGGGGCGCTATGGGCGCAGTCGGCGCGCTGGCCCTCGCCGCTGTGAAGCGCTACAGCGACGGCGACGCGCGGCGCTTCAACCTCTCGATCGTACGCCAGGCAGCGGAAGCGACGACCAAGCTCGCCGCCTTCGTCATGTTCATCCTGATCGGCGCCCGAATCTTCACCCTCACCTTTTACGGCGTCAACGGCCATATCTGGGTCGAGCACCTCATGACCTCGATGCCGGGTGGCATGTATGGCTTCCTGATCGCCGTAATGGTGCTGATTTTCCTATTGGCGTTCTTCCTCGACTTCTTCGAGCTGTGCTTCATCCTGGTGCCGCTCCTGAAGCCTGCCGCGGAGGCGATATTCCGCGTCTCGCCCGAAGCCGTGGCGATCGCAAAGAGCTTCGGATTCGCTGTGGTCAGCTCGACGGATGCCTCCGGCGCGGTGGTCGAGATGGTGGCGGATGTTACACCATTCATCGTCTGGTTCGGCATTCTGCTGGCCGTCAACATGCAGACGAGCTTCATGCATCCGCCCTTCGGGTTCGCGCTCTTCTACCTGCGCAGCGTGGCACCGCGATCGCCCTATCGCGACAAGGTTACGGGGCGGCTCATGCCTCCGGTCAAAACGGGCGAGATCTACTGGGGCGCCGTGCCGTTCCTGTGCATCCAGCTCTTGATGGTCGCCGTGCTCATCACGGTCCCGTCGCTTGTCATGAGCAGGCCGGAGGCGCGCCGGCTGCCGACACCGCCCGCGGCCTCTGCCCCGGTTTCCAAGCAACCCTCAGAGGTCTCCGGTCAGCGCGGGTTCTCGCTGCCATCGTCGCCGCCCGTGATCGAAGGCGCACCCCAAGTGCCGCTGAGCGGGCCCGGCGCGCCGACGCTCGACATGCAGGAGCTGCCGAGCTTCACCGCGCCGGAGCGCGCGCTTCCGCAACGTGTCCACTGACGCCGACGATGAGCCCCCTCGCCGCATTCAAATGCTTCTTATTTTTTCGGCTTTCGATCAGCAGCCGTATCATGGCCGGCGTGCCACAGTTGCGGGACCGGTTTGTGCCACGTCACAATTTCACGCTGGAGATGCGCTTCACTCTGTTGCTAAGTGGGTGACGGGATCGAGCGTGGCGCTAACTGCCTCCAGGATGAGGAGAAGCCGCTCAATCCGTAGCATCCAACTCAACGTTCCCGCGTCCCTAGCCTAGCGTGTGTTCCGAAAGTCATTCATGCGGAAGACGAGAAGAAGCGCGTCCTCGACGCTCAACGGCGACAACATCGGTGACATCGGCGCTCCGGTGGAAGTCCGTCGTCATCCGGCCGCGCGTCGGCTTACGTTGCGCGTGAGCCGGACGCGGCGCACCGTGATCGTTACGCTGCCCGTGCAGTGCGATCTCGATGAGGCGGACTCGTTCATCACGCGCAATATCGACTGGGTGCGAGCGCGCCTCGACAGCTTGCCCGATCCGGTGCCGTTTCTGGATGGCGCGTTCATCCCACTGCGCGGGGAGGCACACCGCATCGTGTTCGCCGGCCCCGGCCGTCGCGGGCCGGTGGAGCGCAAGGTCGCTTCTCCTTATCCCGAGCTGCGCGTCTCGGGCCATGTCGAGCATGCGCCGCGTCGGCTTAAGGACTGGCTGGCCAAGGAAGCCCATCGCTGCCTCGACGAGCGCGTTCGCTTCCACGCTGGCCGGCTCGGAGTCACGACGAAGCGTATCGCCGTGCGCGATCAGAGCAGCCGCTGGGGCTCCTGCTCGACGACGGGCGTGCTGTCGTTCTCCTGGCGGCTCATCATGGCACCGCCCGAGATCCTCGATTACGTGGCGGCGCACGAGGTCGCCCATCTGCGCGAGATGAACCATGGGCCGCGCTTCTGGGCGCTGGTACAAAAGACCATGCCCGACCTCGAGGAAGCCAAGCGCTGGCTGCAGATCTACGGCATGGACCTGCACCGCTACGGCGCGACAGCAGACGAGGCGTGAGCGCTCAGGGCTGCTGGGATTGCGGAGGCGGCATCACGAGGATGCGGCCTTCGGGCGTGACGCTGGATTCGCCGCGGGCCTGATCCGATGGTGGCTGGCTCGCCGGCTGCGTTTCGCTGTCCTGCTTCCGCTTGCGGCTCCGCGCCTCATCGAGGGCCTTGGTCACGGACTCGACGTCACCGACGGTTCCTGTCGGCGATGAAAATGGGTGCGTCCTTTCCACCGCTGCCGTCATGACCTCGCGCCAGATCTCGGCCGGCAGCGTGCCGCCCACGACCTTCTTCATGGCGCGCCCGTCGTCGTTGCCGACCCAGACGCCGGCGGTCAGCTCGTCCGTGTAGCCGATGAACCAGGCGTCGCGGTAGTCTTGCGAGGTGCCCGTCTTGCCGGCGACGCGGCGGCCGCGGATGGCGGCGCGGCGGCCCGTGCCGTCCGTCACGACGGCGCCCAACAGATCATCCATGGCCGCGACCGCGGCGGGGGATATCGCCGTCCCTGACTTTGCGTCGATACGCTGGAACAAGACCTTGCCGGCTCCTGTGCGCACCTGGCGTACGGCATAGGGCGCGTTGACGTAGCCACCGTTGGCGAAGGCGGCGTAGGCGCCGGTGAGATCCAACAGAGACACCTCGGACGTGCCGAGCGCGAGGGAGGCATCTCGGCGCAGCGGCGCCGTCATGCCGAGGCGACGCGCGGTGGCTAAGACGGCGTCCACGCCCGTTCCGAGCAGAAGGCGCACGGCGACGGTATTGATCGATTGCGCGAGGGCGTTGCGCAGCGTCGTCGGGCCTACGTTACGGCCGTTCTCGTTGCGCGGCGACCACGACCCCGCGGTGATCGGGGCGTCCTCGACGATGCTGTCGGGCGCGAGGCCCTGCTCGATCGCCGCCAAGTAGACCACGGGCTTAAATGCCGACCCCGGCTGGCGATGTGCTCTTGTGGCCCGGTTGAACTGGCTGTCCGCGTAGGAGCGGCCGCCGACAAGGGCACGGATACCGCCGTCAGGCCCCACCACGACGATCGCGGCCTGGGAGGCGTCGAGCGCCTCACCGCGTTCGGCCAGAGAGCGCTCGACGGTTTCAGCGGCGCGGCGCTGAAGCGCGGCATCGAGGGTCGTCTCGATCACGATCTCGTTGTTATCGGCGTTCTCGAAGCGCGAGGCGGCGTCGAGCACGAGGTCGACGGCGTAGGCCATCTCGGGTTGGCCGGGGACGCGCATCAAGGGAGAGAAGCGAATTTCAGCGGCAAGAGCCGCTGCCGCCTCGTCGTCGCCGATGAAACCGGCTTCGCGCATTTTCTCGACCACAACGCGTCCGCGGGCGATGGCCTGCACGGGGCTTGCGCTCGGCGCATAGCGGGAGGGTGCTTTCAGAAGCCCCGCGATCACCGCCGCCTCGGGCAGCGTCAGGTGGCGTGCCGACTTACCGAAGTAGCGCTGCGACGCGGCCTCGATGCCGTGCGCGCCACCGCCGAAGTAGACGCGGTTGAGATAGAGCTCGAGGATGTCGCGTTTGGACAGCCTGAGCTCGAGCCAGATCGCCATCAGAACCTCCTCGGCCTTGCGCTCGAGTGTGCGCTCGGAGGAGAGGAACAGGTTCTTGACGAGCTGCTGCGTGATGGTGGAGCCGCCCTGCACGACCCGCCCGGCACGGGCGTTGGCGACGGTGGCGCGGACGAGGCCGAACGGATCGACGCCGGGGTGATCGAAGAAGCGACGGTCCTCGATCGCAACCACCGCGTCGGCGGCGTGCGGCGGCAGCATGTCGAGCGGGATGTAGTCGCGCGAGACGCCGCGTTCGGCGAGCGGTGTGCCGTCGCGCGCCATGATGCGGATCACGGGTCCGGTGCCCTGCGGCCGCATGCCCAGAGGGTCCGGATAGGTGAAGGTGTAGTAGACGAACAGCGCGCCGATCAGGACGGCGGCGACGCAGAACACCCGGATCGTGACGGCGAGAAAGAAGCGGATGAGCTTGCGCACCCCGCGGCGCGGCCGGCGCCTAGGAGGCTCGGGCGGGGCAGGTCTCGGCGGCTCCGGCGGCAGCCACTCCGGATACGCGTGCGGATAGGCGTACCAGTGCGGATCCGGATGATCCTGCCGGTAATGGTAGAAGCGTGGATCGCGGCCGTCGTAGCCCATGCGCTTTCGGCCCCTCGCGCGAAGCGGATTGACGCGGCGTTGCGGCCGGCACCATGCGCGGCCCGCGGGGATTATCGGGCGCTCGCGCTAACGGGGCGTTAACCAGGATGGGGTGCGCCGACGCGCGTCAGCGGCTCGAGAACGGCGCGAACAAGAGCGCCAGAAAAATGCGCGCGGCGATGGTGAAGAACATGAAGAGCAGCTGGCGCTCCTCGAGCAGCAGCTCGACCCAGATGTTGTATTTAGGATCGAGGCCGGTCGAGGTGATGACGCTTTTGAGGTCGCGCGCCCAGCCCAGCATATCGGACAGCGTCTGGGGCCAGTTGTAGCCCACCACGGCCAGCGCGAATGCGCCGAGGATCATGGAAAAGAAAAGCGTGCTGGTGCTCAGCAGGAGACGCAGAAGCATAAAAGGCCGTCCTTCCCGCAGCATCGCTTCGTCGGCGCCATAGGCGCACGATGCCACCCACCCTTGACCGGGACCCCCGTTGTCCCAACATGAACCGGGCGTTTACCACGCCCGGATTTCACCCTAGGTCCCGGACTGGTCGGACACAAGCGCCCTTTGAAAGGGGGACGACGCCATCAACTCGATGAAGACCGACACTGTCGAGCGTTACGAGGATCCGGCGGTCGCGGCCGCCGTTGCCCGCATCGAGGGCGTGTCGAGGCTCATGGACGATCTGTTCGAGATCCCCGGCACGAATGTCCGGGTGGGCCTTGATGCGATCATCGGACTGGTCCCGATCATCGGCGACCTCATTTCGCAAGGCATCTCGAGCTACCTGATCTGGGAGGCGCGTCAGCTCGGCGTGTCGCGCTTCACGCTGGCGCGCATGATCGCCAATACCGCTGTCGATACGGTCGTCGGCATCGTGCCGTTCGCGGGCGACGCGTTCGACGTGATGTTCCGCGCTAACCGCAAGAACGTCACGCTGCTCAAGGCGCATCTGGAAAAGCACGGCCACGTGCGCCGTGCGGGGACAGGCGCGGCCCGGTTATCGACGTCAAGGCGCGGCGGGTCGGCTGAGCGGAACGCCGTTGTTGCCCTGCTGCGTCAGGCCTTGAATTTCGCATCCGCAAGCCTCGAAAAACACTGTGGATTCTTTGCCGGTTCCGTAGTTGCGCGCGTGCGACTCAGAGATGAGTAAAAGGGTTCATTCCAAATCCCGCTCGGACGGTGTTGCGTCGGCCCAGCCTACCCAAGGATCGCAATGCCAAGGCTTTCTCCTTTCATCCTCGTCGCGGTCGCGATCTTTGCGGCCGGGTGCACCCGTGAGGCGGTTCGCGAGATGGGATCGCTCAAGGACGACCAGATCGCACCCGCGAAGCGGAGCGCAGAAACAGCGTCCTCGCGGAAGACCGAGGCGGCTGAGGTCGAGGCGCAGGGCGACGGAGACGCGCTCGAGACCGGCTCTATCGACAAGATCGACTGCCAGGGCGAGCACCTCGCCTATCAGGCGACCAAGGAATACCTGAAGAACTTCGGACCGAAGCCGCAGGATCTGCCGGGCGAGCGCGGCCCTTGCCGCCCCGGCGCGCAGTGACTGATTTCTCCACACTGCCTCGGCCCAATTAAGGTGTAACGCTGTCAGCCGGCTTGGCGGATGTCGTGGGTGGCCGAGATGTCTTGCAACGCGCGCCAGATTTCCAGCATCGCGAGCGAGTCGAGCCCGCAGTAAGTCAGAAGATTCTTCGCCGCCGCGCGCGCTTCGTCCGGCTCGAGTTCGCCCGTCACCATCGCATTCCAGGTTTCGCTTGCCGTCGCGCCTTCCTGGATCGCGAGCCCCTTGTAGGAGAGGTCTGGCACCAGCGCCGGCAGCACCCACTTGATCGACGTGCGACCGCGGAAACCCGGATGCACGACCATCTGCTGCGTGAACACGTCCATCAGATCGACGACGCGATCGTTGACGGATGTGAGATAGGCCGCCTCGTGCGGCAAGCGCTCGGCGAGCTTGGCGTTGATGCCGCGTTCGAACGGCTTGTTCCAGACGACGACGGCGCCGTCTTCCGGCAGCGCGCTTCTCAACGCGCCAACGAACGGGACATCGGGACAGGTTGCCTCGGTGAACAGGAACTCGCGATGTACCGGCTCGGCGCCGGGAGCCTCGATCGTGTGCAGCGAGAACTGGAACGGGACGTGGTTGAACGGCGCGTAGCCTGCAAAGCGCGGCAGTGCGCAAGGATACGTCTCGTAGTCGAGGAACGCGATCGGATAGCGGATCTGATCGAGAAAGGCTGCGAGCGGCGGCAGATCAACGTACGGCTGGCGGCGACGCGCGGTATCGACCTGATGACGCTGCGGGATCGTCAGCTCGAAATCGATCGGCACGTCCGTGATCGAAAGAATGCCGTCGTCGATCAGCGCGCGCAGGCGCTTTGGCGAGGTGCCGATGCGCGTGAGATCATGGACGCTGTACTCCGGAACATCCGGATTGATGTGGGCAAACGACGTGCAGTGGCTGCTGCGACCTTTGTAGATGCAGGTGCAGGGCGGCGCGGGCAAAGCTGCGAGCTGGATCAAGTCGTGCGCCGCATCCATCTCGGACTCGACCTTCTCGAGGAGAGGCGTCACGCGGTCCGTGAAATCCTCACGCGTGAAGAGGCGCGCGAGATCGAGCGTGCCATCCGAGACGTAGTCACCATTCAAGCGCACGAGGTGCAGGCGGGCGAGCGGCAGGCCGTTGGCGCGCAGCACGAGCGCCTGGAACGCGATGTCGTGAGCGTAAAGATCATCCTTGGCCTTGCGGTCATCGCCGCTCGTCGAGGCCTTGACCTCGTAGAGGTCGTAGCCGCCGGCGGCCTCGTTCCAGGCCAGAACGTCGCAGGCCGTCGTGTAGCGCTCGGTCTCGAAGACCGGCTGATAGAGGACGGACGCGCGCTCGGAAACCATTTGCGCCGTGCCGACCGCATCGCCACGCCGGATCAAAATCCCGCCTGGGAACAGGTCACGGGCGCGCACGTCGACGTCGTTGCCGACCTCTATGATCGCACGCTCGAAAACAGAAAGCGGCTCGGCGTGATAGACGTCGGGCTTGTGAACCTTGACCCAGGCGTTGTGGGCGCAGTCGCGGTAGACGAGGTAGTTCGTCTTGCTGAGCTTCATGTCGTCCGGCCGCTTTGCGGCCGCCCCCGATTGAAACGCCCCCTCGCCATAGAAAATCGGCGACCCTATGTAACCAAAGCCACGGCGACAACGTACTAAAGTCAGTAAGATCAGCCAAACCCGTAAGGGGCTTTTCCCATGCTAATCCGCAAGGCGCGCGACATCCCGGCCTCCGAAATTACGCCAAGGAGCGTTTATTTCCGCCGCCGCGAGCTTTTGACCGGTGGTCTCGGGCTTGCGGCCCTGGCGCTCTTGCCGAAAGATCGGTCGCAGGGCGCGCCCATCGCCACACAAAAGAGTCCCTTCTCGACCGACGAGCCGGTGACGCGGCGCGAGGACGCCACGACCTACAACAACTTCTACGAGTTCGGCACCGACAAGGCCGATCCGGCAGCGTACGCCCACACGCTGACGACCAGCCCATGGTCGGTCAAGATCGACGGGCTTGTCGGCAAGCCGCAGACGATGGCGATCGAGGATATCCTGAAGCCTGTTGCGCTCGAGGAGCGCGTCTATCGGCTGCGCTGCGTCGAGGGCTGGTCGATGGTCATCCCGTGGATCGGCTTTCCGCTCGCAGACCTGCTTAAGCGCGTCGAGCCGCTCGGCAGCGCGAAGTACGTGGCGTTCGAAACGCTGGTGCGGCCCGAGGAGATGCCGGCGCAGAAAGGGCTCTTCCAGCCGCTGCCGTGGCCTTATCTCGAGGGGCTCCGGCTGGACGAGGCGATGCACCCGCTCACCATTCTCGCGACCGGCATGTACGGCGAGACGCTGCCAAACCAGAACGGCGCGCCGTTGCGGCTCGTCGTGCCCTGGAAGTATGGGTTCAAGAGCATCAAGTCGATCGTCCGCATTTCGCTCGTCGAGAAGCAACCGCCGACGACATGGCAATCCTCGCAGGCCAGCGAGTACGGCTTCTATTCGAACGTCAATCCGGAGGTTGATCATCCGCGCTGGAGCCAAGCTACGGAGCGGCGGATCGGCGAAGGAAGCGGGCTGTTCGCCAAGCGTCGGCCGACGCTGATGTTCAACGGCTACGGTGAGCAGGTGGCGCAGCTTTACGCGGGCCTGGACCTCCGTGCCAACTATTGAGCGCTCCCAGATTGCGGCAGACCCGGTGCGGACGCGGCCAGGCCGTGCGCGTTCGGGATGGTGGCGCGTGTGGTTTGGCCCGGGCGGCTGGGCGCTTTACGCGATCGGACTCGTGCCGGCTGTTTGGACCTTCCATCTCGCCGTTTCGGACCGGCTCGGCGCCGATCCGCTGAAGGTGCTGGAGCAGACGCTTGGGCTCTGGGCGCTGCGGTTCCTCGTTGCGTCCCTCGCCATCACGCCGCTGCGGCGCCTCGGCGGGCCGAACCTCATGCCCTACCGGCGCACGATCGGGCTGCTCGCGTTCTGGTACGCGCTGTTTCACGTCACGGTGTATGTGTGGCTCGATCAGGGGCTCGACACCGGTCTGATCTGGAAGGATATCGTCAAGCGACCCTATATTACGGTCGGGCTTCTGAGCTTTTTGATCCTGATCCCGCTGGCGGCGACGTCGAATGCGACCATGATCCGAAGGCTCGGCGCCGCCGCGTGGCAGCGGCTGCACCGCTGGGTGTATCTGGCGGCAGCCGCCGCGGCGCTGCATTTCATCATGCTAGTCAAGGCTTGGCCCGCGGAACCGTTCGTCTATGCCGCCTTCGTGGCGGCGCTGCTGCTTTGCCGCATCGCCGACGGCTGGCGCAGAACAAACCACAGAAACGTCAACACGAACCGAGGACGTCCATGACCGACCCCCACGACGAGGCCTATTGGCGTGAGAAGCTTTCGCCGGAGCAGTACCGCGTGCTGCGCCAGGGCGGCACCGAGCGCCCGTTTACGGGCGAGCACCTCAACACGCATGCGGCAGGCACGTTCACGTGTGCTGCGTGCGGCGCGCAACTCTTTGCGTCCGATACCAAATTCGAGTCCGGCACCGGCTGGCCCTCATTCGATCAGGCCCTACCGGGCGTGATCGAGTACCATCAGGATACGTCGCACGGAATGGTGCGGACGGAGGTGCGATGTGCCAACTGCGGCTCGCACCTGGGTCATGTCTTCGAAGACGGACCAACGGAATCGGGCAAGCGCTATTGCATCAATTCCGTCTGTCTCAACCATCAAAAAGAGTAGTCCGACAGCAGACGAGGTTGCCCAAGACCAAATGCCGTGCCAGCATCGGAGCAGTCTTTCCACTCGCTCCGGTGCCGGATGCAGTCTCCGCACGACGTCGTACACGCCCTTTTGCACCAATGGGCCGCCGATCCCGCAGGCGCAATGAAGACGAAAGTCGCGCCGGACGTGGTCTATACGTTGAACGTTTCACCCGATGCCTTGCCGCTCGGCGGGGAGACGGTGGGCTGGGATGCCGTGAACGAGATTCTGCTCGGCATCCGAAAGATCTTCGACTACCTCGTCTATAAGCCGCGGATCCTATCCGTCGATGGAAACGTCGTGCGGGCGCGCATCGAGCTGGTTTTACGCCACAGGCCGAGCGGCGAGGTGTTCACCGGCCAGATGCGAAGCGTCTTCACAGTACGGGACGGCTTGGTCACGCGCGTTGACGAGTATGTCGATGCGCCCATGGTCGAGACCTTCATGCGGCTCGTGTCGGGCGGAGAGGGCGAATCCGGCTAGACGTGCGCTTACCTATGCGCTTCCCCTAAAAAGACATACCCCGCCGAGGCGTCTTGCGACGCCGGAGCGGGGCAGCACCTTTCGGCGCCTGACGGTCCCCATTGCTGACGACCGTCTGCGGCTCTAACGCATTGCCGTCCCGGCGGGTTCCGCCGATCAGCCGACCTCGCCGATGATGTAGCGCTCGATCTCGTCTTGCTTGACGCCCTTCTCGCTGCGGGCCCAGCCGCGAACGGAGATGCCGGCCTGATGCACGGTTTCCGGATCGCCTGAAATCAGCGGATGCCACCACGTCAGCCCGCGGCCTTCGTTGAGGCGGCGGTAGGCGCAGCTCTCAGGCAGCCATTTCAGCTTGCGCACGGCCTTCATGTCGATGGAGAGGCAATCGGGCATGCGCGCAAAGCGGTTCTCGTAGTCCTTACAGCGGCACGAATTGACGTCGAGCAAACCGCAGGCGAGGCGCGTGAGAAAAATCCTGCCGGTGTCCTCGTCCTCGAGCTTGTTGAGGCAGCACTGGCCGCAGCCGTCGCAGAGCGAATCCCACTCTTCCGGCGTCATCTCCTTGAGACGCTTCGTTTCCCAGAACGGCTTCTCCTCGCCCTCCGCAGCCCACACGGCATCGTCGGTGAAGCGATCGGCCGGAACGTGACGCACCCTCCGCGCCGCGCGCCTGGCAGCGGCGTCGCGTTTGCGAGACGCCTCAGTCTTCGCCTTCGATGTCGGTCTCTTGCGGTTGCTCACGGCTCAGCCTGTCAGAGGGGATATTTCGACTTGTAGCTCACGGCATCGCCAAGGTCGGATGCGGCGTAAACGCCCCGGGCCACGGCGCGCGCAACCGTGTCAGCTGCGACCGCGCCAATTCGGAGGAGTTGCATCAGGCGCTCGAGCGGGGCTTCGGGAAGCACGTGGGTCCCGGTCGCCAACACGAAGATGGTATCACCATCCACCTGTGAGTGTATGGGGCGAATGGCGCGGGCGAGCCCGTCCTGCGCCATGATGGCGATGCGGCCCGCCTCTGCCTTGGTCAGCGCGGCGTTTGTGGCGACGACGCCGATGGTCGTGTTGCCGCCGGGTGCGGGCGGGGCGATGTCCAAGCGTGTGCCATGGAAAACGTCGGCGGCGGAGGCCGCAGGGAGCGCGCTCGGCCAGCCGCGGCGGCCGAACTCGCCATCTAGCTCGTAGGGTGCGGCCCAGAAGTGCCCCGTCGCCGGCATCACGACCGAGCCGAATGGGTTCACCGCGATCAGCGCGCCGACCTGCAGATCGCCGTCGCGCGCGCTCGCGGAGCCTAGCCCGCCCTTGAGATTGCCGGCCATGGCGCCCGTGCCGGCACCGACGTTGCCGAGCGCAAACTCGCGTGCTGCCGACGCGCACGCTTCGCGGCCCCAGTCGCGGTAGGGCGGGGTCTCGCCCCAATCCTTGTCGCCGCCGTTCGGCAGGTCGAACAGCACGGCGCCCGGCACCACCGGGGAAACGACGGGCGTTTCGCCGAGCGCGAAGCCGCGCTTGCGTGCGCCGAGCCAAGCGACGGCGCCGGACATGGCTTCGAGGCCGTAGACCGAGCCGCCGGAGAGTACCAGGCCCTCGACGGCATCGACGAGGCAGGTCGGATTGAGCGCATCCGTCTCGCGCGTGCCAGGCGCGCCGCCGCGCACGTCGCAGGCCGCGACCGCGCGCTGGTCGGGCAAGACGACTGTGACGCCGCTGCGCACGGTTTCCGACTGCGCATTGCCGACGGTGATGCCGTCCACGTCTGTGATGAGGTTCAGCGGTCCCGGGCGGATGGCCATCGGGATCGATCCTTCCGGTCAACGTTTCAACACCAGCGTCTGTGCCCGACTCGACCGGACGCCAGACCTGAACGTTCTTCAGGCATGTTTGGGCACGAGAGGCAAGCCGTCATCGCCCTGCTGACGTGTCCGTCCCCGGTGTTTCGCCGGCACTAGGACGCGCTCAGCGGCTCGCGACCGAGCAGGCGCAGCGTCAAATTGCGGAAGGTCCTGAGGATGGGATACGCAAACCGCGAGACGGTCGGCGATGAGAACGCAAGCGCGTTGAGCCTGTTGAAGACGCCCGAGCGCGTGCTCATCAATGCCAGGCGATTGATGCAGGCTGCCCCGGAGTAGACCTCGCCGCCTTGAATGAGCGCCATCTCCTGGTCGAGGACAACGCCAGCACGCGCCACGTAATCGACTGCGGCATGAGGCGTGCGCGCATCGATGAGCTCGACGTGTCCGAGCGTATCGCGCAGCCGAAGCAGCTTCACGTACTGCGAACAGAACGGGCACTGGCCGTCGTAGACGATGTAGGTTTTATCGGTGGGCAACATCAAAGCGTTCAACCGTCCTGCCGACGACCCTTTTCACCACCTGGCCCTCGCGCAACTGATAGCACGCGGATTCAATTACAAGATTGTAGGCACGAACGTCCTTCAGGTCCAGGCGACCGAACTCGGGAAAGAGATAGGGATTGCTCGGGTGATGGTGAATGCGGAAATAGAAGTTATTTTTTCCGAGTGCCGCCGCCCGGTCGAGCATTTTGTCGTGATGGGCGCGGACAAAGCCCCCAAGCTTGGCCAGCCGCATCTCACGCTGTCCCGCTGTCTCCTCGCCTTTGGCAGGACCGCTTTCGGGGGCAGGGCACGTGCCCGACGTTAACTGTCGCGTGTAGTCGCGGACCGTGTTCCAGTTGCTAGGTCCGTAGTGGCCGGAGCGGGGGAGCGTATCGACGTACCCTAACGAGACGCCGTACGAATGGCTGAGGAAGAACGATGCCGGTACTCGGACCTCGCCGTTGTCGGTGACTGCCTCGAAATAGATCTGCCGCGCGTCGGCGACGTCGAACCATCCGAGCCGCGCCGAACCGTAGAGCCCGGCCCATGGGTTGCCGAGCAGAATCGTGAATACGCACGCGGCTTTTGCGGCTTGCGAAATTCTTTCCTTGAACGCATTTACGGCAAGCAGGATCGTGAAGTTGTTCCAGATCCAGGTCCAGAAAAGGATGCCACCGAGGACGTAGATCCCGATGTGCATCAAGTCATAGAACAGGGTGGTTACGACCAACCAGCTTCGCCGCAGCACACACGCGATGGCAAACAACTGGAACCCGACGATCAGGATATTCAGCGGCACGATCATCAGCGCCGAGCCGGAATGCGCGACATCGACGAGAAACGGAAACTGGCCAAAGACTAGCGTTCCCTTGTCGATCGCATAGGGAATTAGGTTGTGCGTCTTGTTTTCAAGCGGCCATGTCCAGAAGTAGGGGCCGACTACGATCTTTGCCACGCCCGACCAGAAATAATTGCTGAGATGCAAACCGAAGCCGATAAATGCCAGCGTTTGCTGGTGTCGCTGCTGCTCGAATGATGCTCCGAGACGGCTCGCGATCAGGCGAAGGCCGATCGGAAAAACGGTCAGATAAACGGCCATGTCGACCATGTACCGGATATCGAGCGTCGAGGAGGGAATACCGGATATCGGCGCGATCAAGGCCGTCGTCGAGATGATGTAAATCGCGACCGGGATGTTGAGGGCGGGAAAGACAACGCTCGCGACCGCCAAGCCGACCACGAGGTAGTAGGCATAGCCGATGTAAGCGGCCGCGCCGGAGAAAGCCGGATCCGAGAGGGTGTAATCTGGCCGCTCGAACAGAAGGTACGCGAGCATCCCCAAGCTTGAAGAAATCAGAGCTATCCTCAAGAGCGGGATGAAGTGCGTCCCGCGGACGCGTAAGAAAGGTATGGCCATCAGGGTCGCCGCGCCGATCGGCAGAAATCCGACAGCCGCGCTTTGCGTCGCCGCGAATTTGTAGAAGGCCTTTACGGAGCTGTTGAACAGACCAATCGACAGCAGCGAGACAATAACCAAGCCAGCGATACACGCGAGCTCGATCGCAGCCCGCCTTTTTTCATCGGGGGCTTCGAGTTCCAGCACGCCAGAAGACATGGATCCCCTCCGTTCCGCAGCCTCCGGTGCTTGCGGCAACATGCAGAACGCTTCACCGCATTCGTTGCTAGGCAGATTGAAAGACTAGCGGGCGGATCATCGGCGGGCAAAGATGAAGAGTTGCCCAGAAGTCAAACCGTTCGCGGGTGTTGCAAAGCTGCGCGCCGCCTTGGCACGGTGCTTGTTCAGTAAAGGTTCGGAATTTTGGGGGGCAACCGGTCTCTATTTAAGGCAGCCCAGCCAATACGGACTGGCGCTCGGCGCCAAATAAGACGCCGTTCAAACTGCTACATAAAACGTTTGGTGTGGTGGTGCCCCTGGCCCGACTCGAACGGGCACGTTGTTGCCAACAACAGATTTTGAGTGTTCTGCGAGCGTGGTACGGGCGGCCGGACTCGAACCGGCATGTCTTTGAAGGACAATGGCTTTTGAGGCCACCGCGTCTACCGTTCCGCCACGCCCGCCTTCCACACAGCGGGGCAAGTGCTACAGCGTTTGCCACGGCTTGAAAAGGTCTACCGTGCAGGTAGATAGTTTTAAATCAGCGGACGTGAACGGGCAGGCCAAACACACCTGTATCAATCTCGACCTTGTTCCCAATGTCGACGGTTCCGGTGACATTGACGGTCCCTACCACCCCGACATCGTTGCCGATGTCGACAGTGCCTTTCACATCAACGGTATCGCTAATCTCCACCGTGCCTTCCACGTAGCAGGGGTTCATGATGCTCTCTCCGCACGAACTTCCTTGAGCGATTGCGGGGCCGAAAACGGCAGAGCCCCTCACTGCGATCAAGCAAAGGGCGACGGCAATCACGGTAAGCACGGCCTTGGTGTAAAGATCGATCATGGCAACTGCGCCTCCCTCCTGGCAACTTGAACGCTTCGTCGTCTCGCTCCGTCGCGGCATTTCGCAACTTGTGGTATTTTAACGAGAATCATGGAGGCGGCTATGTCCATTCCACGCGATCTACTTCACGGCTTAGCGGGCTGGTGCGAAGACGAACGAGACCAATTGCAGTTCTATGCGGATCGAATTGCAGGCGGCAGCATGAAAACAGGTCACAATGATGGGTCGGGTTATCGCGACACCTCGGAAGCGACGCTTGCTGACTGCCAAGCCAGGGTCGCTTACCTGACAAATTTCATTTTGGAATTACGGAATCGATCCGCATGTGCGCGAACCCTGTAGTTAATCTGCCTCTACCAATCGCGTTTGCTACACGATTTGCCACAGGAAGCGGGGTGCACGAAAATTTGCTCGATTAATTCAACAGTTCGACCGTCCGCTAAGTAGATAGGGACGAAAGACTTCCAGTCTGCTTGTGGCAAGATCGCTGAAATAACTGCGGTAGATTGCAAATCTTTTTGAGTCTGCCGCGTCTACCGATTCCGCCACAGAGGCCCTCGCATCAAGCCTCTGCCTCTAGCCGGGCTCCGCCAGGGATGCAAGCCTTGCCTCGGGCCGCCCGGCGATGTCCCACGCCGTCTCAGCATCCTCGGCCCAGAGCGGAGTCTTAACGGCCGGGCACTCGGCTTATCAGGAGGCTGTCAGGCACGGGCCGCTATCGATCCTCCCACCCGACACTGCGGAAGGAGGCCGATCATGAACGATACCTACGCGCCGCACGCGCAACCGATCAACAGCACGCGCGAAGAGCCGCGCGCCGCCCGGCGCGACGAATATGTTCTGCGCTTCGACCGGAGCACCCCTCTCGTCGCCGCTGCGGCGTTTGCCGTCGGCGTGCTCGTCGGCTTCGTGCTCGACTAGGGCTTGCCGGCCGTCTACCGCCACGAATAGGTGACGCGGCCGGTGCCGTGCACGTGCTCGGCGATCTCCACCCGATCGCCGACGTGCGGGTCGGTCTTCTTCATCGCCATGACATGCACCTGGCGACCGTCGTCGAGCTTGACGTCGACGGAGAGGCCTTCCTCGTTGGCGCGGATCGTGCCGCCCACCAGCGGCCCCACGGCGGAGACGATGCCCGGCACGTGGCGCGTCTCCACGGTGGCGTCGAGACCGGTCGCCCAGATGCCGCCCGCGATGCACACCAGAATGGCAAGGCCGGCGGCCGCCCACTTGGCCCGGTCGAGCCAGAGCTGCCGCTCAAGCCGGCGTCTCGTTTCCTCGCGCATGCGCGTCCCCCTGCGGGGCCGTTCCAGCCCCTTGTCCTTATCGCGAGGTCATATAATCGGGATTGCCCGCTGCGTCACGTGATCCGTGCGGAGCAGGTGGCGCAGCGCCCCCGCAGCTCGAGCGTCATGGCCCGCACCGTGTACTTGGCCCGCTTCGCCCAGCCCGCCAGCGCCTCGACCGCGCGCGGCTCGGAGAACTCGGACACCGTTCCGCACTCGTCGCAGATGGCGAATACCGCCGCGCCCTGGTGCTGGTGGTCCGACTGGCCGCAGGCGACGAAGGCATTCAACGACTCGAGCCTATGGGCGGAGCCGGAGGCGATCAGCCGGTCCAGCGCGCGGTAGACCGTCTGCGGCGCAAGCGTTGCCTGATCGCGCAGCCGATCGATGATCTCGTAGGCGGAGACCGGGCGGCCGGATTCGCGCAGGGCGGCAAAAATGAGCTTGTCCTGCTCCTGCGCCGGGCGGCGCTTGGTGACTTTCCGGGCCATGCGTTTCCCTTCGAGGCGGTCGCGTTTAATAAGTGTACCATAGGCGGTCAAGGCGGGTCAGAGACCCCGCCCTCGGCCCGGGGGGAGGCCTTAACTCTTTGGCGGGCAAAGCGGCTCGATTGCCATTCCGGGGCGGGACGGCTATAACCCGCCGATCTCAAGCATGAGCGTGAGACCTGCCCGGCACCCTTGGAGGCCGTGCGCAGTAGGTGGGCCTATCATAAGGCCCTTTTTTCATTGGAGAAAATGCCATGACCGAGATCATTGAGATCAAGGCCACGGCGCGCCCGCGTGCCGGCAAGGGGGCCGCACGCCAAGCCCGTCGTGAGGGGAACGTTCCCGCAGTCATCTATGGAGAGAACGAGCCCGCAGAGATCATCGCCATCAACGGCAACGATCTGTGGAAGCAGTTCATCAAGGGCCATTTCACCTCGACAGTGCTCGACATTGCGGTCGGCGAGCGGAAGGTCCGCGTCATTCCCCGCGATATCCAGGTGGATCCGGTCAAGGATCACCCCATCCACGTCGATTTCCTGCGCATCGGCAAGGACGGCATCATCCGCGTCGCCGTGCCGGTCCGCTTTACGAACCACGCTCTTTCGCCCGGCCTCAAGCGCGGCGGCGTGCTTAACATCGTCGCCCACGACATCGAGGTCTTCTGCCCGTACGACCGCATTCCCGATCACTTCGAGATCGACCTCGAAGGGCTTGAGATCGGCCGCTCGATCCACGTCTCCTCCATCGCGCTGCCCGACAACGTGCGGCCGGTGATCGGCAACCGCGACTTCACCATCGCGACCATTGCCGGCGCCAAGAAGGAAGACGAAGAGGCCGCCGGCGCTGGCGGCGCAGAGGCTGCGGCTCCGGCCGGCGATGCCAAGGCTGCGGCGCCCGCCAAGGGCGGTGCCGCTCCGGCCGCGGGCAAGGCTGCACCGGCCGCCAAGAAGTAAGACGCCGAACGAGAACAGGCCGGCGGCGCCAGAGGCGTTCGCCGGCCTTTCCTTATCATCCAAGGCTTTGCCATGAAGCTATTCGTCGGCCTCGGCAATCCCGGCAGCGAATACGCCGGCAACCGTCACAACGTCGGCTTCATGGCCGTCGACGAGATTGCGAGCGCGCACGGCTTCGGCCCCTGGAAGCGCAAATTCCAGGGTCTCGCCGCAGACGGCGAGATCGGCGGCCGGAAGGTGCTGCTTCTCAAGCCCACGACCTACATGAACGAAAGCGGCCGCTCGGTGGGCGAAGCCGCGCGCTTCCTCAAAATCCCGGAAGCGGACATCGTCGTGTTCTACGACGAGATCGATCTCGCGCCGGGGAAGCTCAAGGTCAAGACGGGCGGCGGCAACGCCGGGCACAATGGCCTGCGCTCGATATCAGCCCATCTCGACAACGATTACGTGCGCGTGCGCATCGGCGTCGGGCATCCCGGCACCAAGGAGTTCGTGGCCCGCTGGGTGCTGTCCGATTTCGCCAAGGCCGACCAGGAGTGGCTGGCGCCTCTTCTCGCGGCGATCGCGGCTGCCGCGCCGCGGCTCGTGCGCGACGATCAATCCCGCTTTCTGACCGATGTCGCCAAGGCGCTTGGCGAAGAGGCTGACCCGCGCAAGAGCAAAGCGCGAGGAGATGCTGGAAGCGACACGGCAAAGGACGCGCCGGCCGCGCCCAAGAAGCCGCGCGCGCATCCCGCGGGCGAGCGGGCCGGCAAGAGCGCCAACGCGCTCGCCGAAAATCTCAAGAAATGGCTCGCCGGCCGCAAACCGGACGCTTGATAACTGCGCGGGCTGCGCGGCGGCTGTCTCGTCTCTGCTGTAAACTCAGGCTATATCCGATGTGGAGCCGGTGGGGCCTGTCGAAGCAGCAGCCAGGGGGAGCGGCGCATGTCTCTTGATGCAGCGGAGTCCCAGGACGAGTCTCAGAAGTCTAAGAGACTTCGCCAAGCGTGGGGCACCTACAAATGGTACGACCGCATCGCGAGCTGGAACGACTGGTATAACTGGATCGCCTCCTTCTTTCAGACCAAGGCCGGCGCAGCCGTGGTGCTCGGTTCGACGGCGGTGATCACGACGTCCGCCGTGCTGGTGCACAATGCGGTCATTGATCCCTACGCGGAGCCCTACGTTCAGACCGAGATCGCGCCGCTCGCCGAGCCCATGCGGCAGACGCGCGGCACGCTCATCTACGCCATCGAGGGACACGACAAAGCGGGCCGGCGCGGGACCTTCGACGTGGTGGTGGCGCGCAAGCAGTTCCTGTGGGTGCGCGGCAGTGCCGACCAGCTCGAGAAGGACGGCCGCGTGATCAGCGGTGACGAGCTTGCGCGCGACGTGCTCGATCAGGAGGTGCGGGATGGGCTTGCCAACGCGCAAGAGATTGTCGCTGTCGGCACCGCGTCGCAGGAGGGCGATCCGGCGACCGAGAAAGCACGCGCGGGGCGGCGCGCGGCACGGACAGCCGATATCGTCGACACCGCCATCGACGCCGAGATCCCGATCTCGACATTGAACCTTGGGCAATACCGCGAGGCCCGAGCGGCGAGCGCATCCGGCACCACCGACTGGCAGCGACCCTTCATGGTCATCGCCGTCAAGGAGCTCGAAGACGACGCGGTCCTCGCCGAAGCGCTGGCCGACGCCATGAGCGGCAAGGAGCAGCTGCCCAGTCCCGCGAGCTATTCCGCCTTCGAACTCAGCAAAGTGCACTGAGATGCGGGCGTCTGCCGATCCGCGTCCCTTTACACGTTGATCGGGGCGCCCTCTCGGTGTAGGGCGACCCCAGACAAATCGAAGGCAATTCTCTCCATGGGCTTCAAACTCGGGATCGTGGGCCTGCCGAACGTCGGCAAGTCCACCCTCTTCAACGCGCTAACGCAGACCGCGGCTGCGGAAGCCGCCAACTATCCGTTCTGCACCATTGAGCCGAACGTCGGCGAGGTCGGCGTGCCGGACGAGAGGCTCGACAAGCTCGCGTCGATCGCCAAGTCCGGGCAGATCATTCCGACGCGGCTGACCTTCGTCGACATCGCGGGCCTGGTGCGCGGCGCGTCGAAGGGCGAAGGGCTCGGCAACAAGTTCTTGTCGCACATCCGCGAGGTGGATGCGGTGGCTTACGTGCTGCGCTGCTTCGAGGACAACGACATCACGCACGTCGAGAACCGCATCGATCCTCTGGCCGATGCCGAGGTGGTCGAGACCGAGCTGATGCTCGCCGACATGGAGAGCCTTGAGAAGCGCGTCGCGACGGTCGAGAAGAAAGCCAAGAGCGGCGACAAGGATGCGAAGGCGCAGCTCGCGCTCATGGAGAAGGCTCTGGCGCCGCTGCGCGAGGGAAAACCGGCGCGCATGGCTGACATCACGCCCGAAGAACGCCCCGCGTTCGCGGCGCTGCAGCTTCTGACGTCAAAGCCCGTCGTCTACGTCTGCAACGTGGAGGAAGCGTCTGCCGCGACAGGGAACGCCTACTCCGCGAAAGTCGAGGAACAGGCAAAGGCGGAAGGCGCGGTCACGGTGGTCATCTCGGCCAAGATCGAATCCGAGTTTGCCGGTCTGCCGGCCGAGGATCGCGCCGAGTTTCTCGCCGAGATGGGCCTCTCGGAGCCGGGCCTCAACCGGCTGATCCGCGCCGGATACCAGCTTCTCGACCTCGTTACCTATTTCACGATCGGCCCCAAGGAGGCACGCGCCTGGACCATTTCGCGCGGCACCAAGGCGCCGCAAGCGGCGGGCGTCATCCACACGGATTTCGAGAAGGGGTTCATTCGCGCCGAGACCATCGCGTACGAGGACTACGTGGCGACCGGCGGCGAGGTGGGCGCGAAGGACGCCGGCAAGATGCGGCTCGAAGGCAAAGAGTACGTCGTCCGCGACGGCGACATCATGCACTTCCGCTTCGCGAACTAGAGCAGCCCCACTCTTCCGGCGGGCCGCTCGTGGGCGCGCAGCTCGCGATCCGGCGACGTTTCGTGATAACATCTCCCAAAAACTCGGGAGGTTACGATGAAGCTCAGCCGCACGCTTTATCTCGTTGCCGCGCTGTCTCTTTCCGCTGGAGCCGCGTTGGCCGAGGCTGCCAACCCAGCGCTCAGCGCGGACGACTGCCGCGCCATCTGGAATACCGCTGCGGGACGCAGCGATCTCTCGGCCGATGGCGCCAAGCCCTATATCGACGACTTCGAGGCCGTCGATACCAACCGGGACAAGAAGATCTCGAATGCCGAATTCAAGGCTGGCTGCGCGGCCGGCCTAGTGCACGCGTTCCGCAAGCAGCAGTAGGTGCGCGGCGCGGGTGCCGAGCCTAGCGATACCTGCGTGACGGCGGACGCGGGCGGCCTTCGAATTTGAGCCCCATCATGCGGCCTTTCATCCAGGCCACCGAGCAGGGCACCTCGTGCTTCTCGGACTCGAAGTAGAGCCTCAAGCCGTCGATCAGCAGGCTCGGCTTGATCGGCTCACCGAGAACCTCGACGCGTGCGCCGCCTACCGACAAGTCGCGGAACATGCAGGCGCGCGGCGTGATCAGCTTATCGGTGTAGACGTAGCCGCTGCGCATGCGCTGCGGGATACGCCGCACCCTGCGATTGTCCGGCCCGGCCGTGCCTCGGGCGCGGCTCGCGCGCGTTTCCTTGCCGAACAGAACGCGCCTTATGGTGTCGAGAAACGACATTGGCGACAAAATCCACGTCAACATGACGGGACGCAGCGTGAGCGAGCGCCCGCGTCCCTGTGTACTATCAGCTAACGAATTATATGCGCCGCAGGTTGAAGATTGGTGAACCGAGTCCGGCGCTTAGATCCGCTGGACCAGCCAGTCGGCAAGCGGCCCCGGCAGCAGGCGCCGGCCAGCCGCGGCGAGGTAGGTCGGCACCGTCACCATGTAGTGGCGCCTGGGGCGCGGGCTCTCGACCGCGTGGACCAGCTTCTGCGCCACCGCTTCCGGCTCGAGCTTAAAGGTGGATTTGCCCCCGTTTTCCATTGCGGCAAGGCGAGCGCGATACGTCTCGCGGTGCGGTGAGCCCTCGATATCGATCGAGGTGCGGAAATTGGCGAGCGCGTGCTCGACGAAGCGCGTGCGGATCGGGCCGGGCTCGATGACGGACACGTGGATCCCGGTGCCGGCCAGCTCGTGGCGCATGGCGTCGCTCAGGGCCTCGAGTGCGAACTTCGAGGCGCAATAGGCCCCGCGATAGGGTACCGACACGAAGCCCAGCACGGACGAGCATTGCACGATGCGGCCGCGGCCGGCTGCGCGCATGGCCGGGATCAGGCGGCGCGTGAGGTCGTGGGTGCCGACCACATTGACCTCGAGTTGCCGGCGCAAGAGATCCGGCGTGATGTCCTCGACGGCGCCGATCTGGCCGTAGGCTGCGTTGTTGAAGAGCGCGTCGAGATTGGCGTCGACAAGCTGCAAAGCGTCGAGCGCGCAACGCGCGATCGAGTCCGGATCGGCAAGCTCGAGGTGCAGGGTCTCGACACCGACTTCACGCGAAAGCCGCTCCCGATCCTGCTCCGTGCGTGCGGTGGCGAGCACGCGCCAGCCGCGCGCCTTCATCACGCGCGCCGCAGCAAAGCCGATGCCCGACGAGCAACCGGTCATGAGGATGGATTTCTGTGTCATGAGGCAGCATTAGCGGCGCTGCCGCGCGAAGGGAAGCTTTCGCGCGCTATTCCGGCGGGCCGCCCATGAAGAAGTAGACCGATCCCGTGAGGGCCATCACGCCGGGGCCGAAGGTGAGCTTGGACGGATGTCCGTAACAGCGGATCTTCTCGGCCGCGTGAGAGTCGAACGACAAGAAGATGCCGTTGACGCGGAAGCTGTCCTCGGGGACCTCGAATGTGCAGCCCTTCGAGACAAACAGGTCGCGCATGAAGGCCTGCAGCGCCTCGCCCGCGGTTCCCTTTCCGGGATTGGCGATGGCTTCGAGAATGGGACGCGCGGCGTTCTTGCAGCTCACGTAGCGACCGGCCTGCAGCTCGCACGAGGAAAACCAGGTGCGGCCAGCGCCCGGCTTGAACGGGTCGGCGCCCGTCAGTCCCTCCTGGGCTTGTGCGGATGCGAGGGCGAGCGGGAAGAGCGCCGCGACCAGGACAACGACAGCGCGCATTGGAACTTTTCCTCGTTGGCGGGGAACACTTGGAAGCGATCCGTTCATGATAAGCCATTGCTTAGGAAAGGAAAATCAACTGCGCGCGAGCTGATTTCCAGGGTCGCGAAGACGGCCGGCGCCTACTGGGTCAGGCGGCCGGTCGCCGCGTAGATGCGGTCGATCAGGTCGCGGCCGACGCGGCTCGCCATCTCGTCGTGGACCGGCGTCAGGGCCGCGATCCAGGCGGCGCGTTCTTCAGGCGTTGGCTCGTGGAACGTCGTGTGACCGTCCGCTTTCATCTCCTCAAGCGCCTGCGTGTTCTCCTCCAACGCGAGGCGGTTGGCGACCGGTGTCGTGTCCGCGATCGCGCGCTCGAGCTGTTCCCGGATGTCGGACGGCAAACCCTGCCAGAAGCGCGCGTTGGAGATCACGGCGTAGCCGAGGTAGCCGTGGTTGGTCATGGTGGCGTGTCTCTGAACCTCGAACATCTTCTGCGTGTACATGTTGGCCGGCGTGTTCTCTGTGCCATCGACGACGCCGGATGACAGGCCATGGTAGGCCTCGGAAAATGCCATCACCTGCGGCAGGCCACCCATCGCCCACATCTGCGCCTCAAGCACCTTCGAGGCCTGGATGCGCATCTTGAGGCCCAAAACGTCGTCCGGACCGTAAAGCGGGCTGTTGGCGGACAGGATCTTGAAACCGTTGTTCCAGTACCCGAGCCCGACGAGCCCCTTGGATTTGAGCTTGTCGAGCAGCTCGCGGCCAATCTCGCCTTCGGTGATTTTGGCGAGCGCCTGATAGTCGGCGAAGATGTACGGCAGATCGAACACCTCAAAGGCGCGGATGCCGAGCGGGCCGAACTTCGAGACCGATGGGGCGAGCATCTGCACGGCGCCGAGTTGCAGCGCCTCTAGCTCCTCCTTATCCTTGTAGAGCTGCGAATTTGGATAGAGTTCCACGCGCACTCGTCCGTTCGTGTAGCTCTCTGCGAGCTTCTTGAAGTGCTCGGCCGCACGGCTCTTATGCGCCTGCGGCGCGGCGACGTGGCTGAACTTGATGACGATGGGCGGCGCCTCGGCACGCGCCGGCGAAGAGAGCGCGAGCCCGAAGCTGGTTAGGATCCACAAGGCACGACGCATGGCGGGCTCCCTCACTCGCGGTTGACGATTCGGCTCTCGACCTGGGCTTTCTCCTGGACCCTGCGCCCTCGATCCCAGTCGCGCTCCAGGCGGCGCGTGACGCGAAAAACACGCTTGGCGCGCCGGCGATCCTCTCTTGAGAGGCGTATGCAGCAGCAGGAGAACTCGGGGCTCCGCGCAACCCGTACCATCAGCTCGCGCTGTTTGCGAATGACGTCCTCGGGTATCTCGCGGGGCATGGAGCTCAAATCCTCTGGTCAACGCCGTTTCCTTAGGGATCGGACTGCGTCAGCCGTAAGCGCGAACAGCTCGCCTTCGCTTTGCTCCGTGTCCAGCCAAAGAAACGGCAGATCGGGGTATTCGGTTTCAAGCGCCTCGCGCGCCTGACCGACCTCGACGACGATCGTGCCCCAGGGCTCGAGATGCGCTGAGGCACCCGACAGAATGCGGCGCACGAGGTCGAGCCCGTCCTCACCACCCAAGTGCGCAAGCTCAGGCTCGGCGCGATGCTCGGGCGGGAAGGCCGCGACCGCTGCGGCCGTTACGTAGGGGGGATTCGAGATGACGAGGTCGTAGGCCCTGTCACCGAGGGCAGAAAAGAGATCCGACTTGTGCAGTGCGACGCGGTCGCCGAGCCCATAGTCGGCGACGTTGCGCTTCGCGACCTCCAAGGCATCGGGCGAAATGTCGACCGCATCGACGGTGGCGTTCGGAAAGGCCAGCGCGGCCAGAATTGCGAGGCAGCCAGATCCGGTGCAGAGGTCGAGCACGCGCGTGACGCCCTCCGGGTCCGCGACGACAGCCGACAGGCTGTCCTCGCTCAGGAGCTCGCCGATGTAGGAGCGTGGGACGATCACCCGCTCATCCGTGTAGAAGCGGTGGCCCTTGATCCAGGCGGCGTTAACCAGATAGGGCGCGGGCTTGCGCGTCGTGATGCGTGCGTCGATCAGGGAAGCGATGCGCGCGCGCTCGGCGCGCGTCAGGCGGGCCTCAAGCCAGGGCTCGAGCTGGTCGATCGGCAAATTGAGCGCGGTCAGGATCAGAAACGCCGCTTCGTCGAGCGGCGTCTCGGTGCCGTGCCCGAAAACGAGGCGCGCTTCCGTGAAGCGGCTCGTCGCGTAACGCAGCCAGTCGCGGAGCGTTACTAGATCCTCCAGGTCGGCGCTCGCGGGGGGACTCTGGGACTGGCTCATAGGTTCTCTGGTGTTCACGTGTTCGCAAATTGAAGCCCGATGTCCGGCCTCGCGATTGGCGTCCATTTAGAGCGGAACCCCGCACCCTGCAAACCCCGCAGATGTGCAGGTTGCCGCGGCAATCGCCAATAGATTCACCTTCATTCAATTACGCACCTGCGAAGCCACCTTCGCCTCGCGTCATCGTGTCCCCTTCTCGCGACCCGCTTGGCGAACCACACACAAACGGCCAATATCGCCCGCAGCTTGGCCCGCCTTGCAATGGGGCCGGGTCAAAGAAACGTCCATTCGGAGGGAAGCCCGTGACGGTGAAATCAGATATCGAGATCGCACGCGAAGCCAAAACGAAGCCGATCGCGGAGGTGGCGGCCAAGCTTGGCATCCCGGCCGATGCACTCGTCCCTTACGGGACCACCAAGGCCAAGGTCTCGTTCGATTTCATCAACGCGCTGAAGACGCGTCCGGATGGCAAGCTGATCCTCGTCACGGCCATCAGCCCGACGCCCGCCGGCGAGGGCAAGACGACGACGACCGTCGGCCTCACGGATGGCCTCAACCGCATCGGCAAGCGCGCCATGTGTGCGTTGCGCGAGCCGTCGCTCGGGCCGTGCTTCGGCGTCAAGGGCGGCGCGGCCGGCGGCGGTTATGCGCAGGTGGTGCCGATGGAGGACATCAACCTGCACTTCACCGGCGACTTCCACGCCATTACCAGCGCGCACAACCTGCTCTCGGCGCTGATCGACAATCACATCTACTGGGGCAATGCGCTCGGCATCGACAGCCGCCGCGTCGAGTGGCGCCGCGTGCTCGACATGAACGACCGCGCGCTGCGCTCGATCGTCAACTCGCTTGGCGGCGTCTCGAACGGCTACCCGCGCGAGGATGGCTTCGACATCACCGTCGCGTCGGAAGTGATGGCCATCCTGTGCCTCTCGTCGGATCTCGCCGATCTCGAGAAGCGCCTCGGCAACATCATCGTCGCCTATACGCGCGACAAGAAGCCCGTTCGTGCGCGCGACGTGAAGGGCGACGGCGCCATGACCGTGCTGCTCAAGGACGCGCTGATGCCGAACCTCGTGCAGACGCTCGAGAACAATCCGGTGTTCATCCACGGGGGTCCGTTCGCCAACATCGCGCACGGCTGCAACTCCGTGCTCGCGACCCAGAGCGCGCTCAAAGTCGCCGACTATGTAGTGACGGAAGCGGGCTTCGGTGCCGACCTCGGCGCCGAGAAGTTCTTCGACATCAAGTGCCGCAAGGCCGGGCTCGCACCGTCTGCGACCGTGATTGTCGCGACCGTGCGCGCGCTCAAGATGCACGGCGGCGTCGCCAAGGACGACCTCAAACACGAGAACGTCGCGGCGGTCGCCAAGGGCTGCGAGAACCTCAAGCGCCACATCGAGAACGTGAACAAGTTCGGAGTGCCGGCTGTGGTGGCGATCAACCGCTTCATCACCGATACGGACGCCGAGATCCAGGAAGTTATGAAGGCCGCCGAAAGCCTCGGCACGCGTGCCTTCATGTGCACGCACTGGGCCGACGGCGGCGCGGGCACGGAAGCGCTGGCGCAGCACGTGGTCGAGGTCGCGGACTCGGGCAAGGCCGCATTCAAACCGCTCTATGCGGACTCGATGCCGCTGCGCGACAAGGCCAAGACGATCGCCACCGAGATCTATCGCGCCGCCGACATCTCGTGCGATTCCGCCGTCGAGAAGCGCTTCAAGGAGCTCGAGGATATGGGCTTCGGCCATCTGCCGGTGTGCATGGCGAAGACGCAGTACTCGTTCTCGACCGATCCGACGAAGCGCGGCGCGCCGACCGGGCATATCGTGCCGGTGCGCGAGCTTCGACTCTCGGCGGGCGCCGAGTTCGTGGTCGTCATCACGGGCGAGATCATGACCATGCCGGGCCTGCCGAGGGTGCCGGCTGCCGACAACATCCGCCTTAACGCGGCGGGCCAGATTGAGGGCCTATTCTAAGCGGTTGTTCGGGGGGCGGCGCTCACACCGTGTTGAGGAGCGCCGCGACACCCGCGACCAGCAGAAGAATACCCAGCGCCTCACGACCTCCGAGGCGCTGGTCGAATATCCGGCGCGAGACGAAGAGCGCGAACAGGATCTCGACGAGCGCCACCGTGCGCACGAGCGCAGCGCTCTGAAGCGCAAACGCCAAAAACCAGAACTGAGACGCTAAGGCCCCCATGAAGCCCGCGAACAGCGAGGGGCGCCAGGCGCGTGCGATCGCCACCAGCGTCTGCCGATCGCGCACGGCGAGATAAGCAGAGAGGACCGCGGTCTGGAACGCGAGCGCGATGGCGAGCGCCACGGTCGCCGCTGTCAGGAACGACGGTCCGCCGAGGGCGCCGATGCCGCCGCGATAGCCGATGGCGGCGAACCCGAACAAAGCGCCAGCGCCGAGGCCAAGCAACGCCGACTGCAACGACGGCGCGCGTCCGCCGTGGCTCGCGCGCGGCCAGGACATCAAAAGCACGCCCAGCGTCGCGACGGCGATGGTGGCCATCATCGGTGCCGTCAGGGGCTCATGCAGAAACGCGGCGCTCGCGAATGCAACCCACACCGGTTCGACCTTGGCCAGTGCCGTCGTGACGATGAACGAGCGCTCGCGCATGGCCGCGAGCATCAAGGCGGTTGCCGCGACCTGAGACAGTGCGCCACCGCCGATCCAGGCGAGCGCGGTCGCATTCGGCGCAGGCAGCGGATCGGGCGAGACGATGGCAATCAGCGCAAGGAAAAGGAGCGAGAATGGAAGGCCGAACAGGAAACGGACGTGGGTCGCGCCGATGGTGCCGAGCGTCTCGATCAGCTCGCGCTGCATGGCCGTGCGCGCCGTCTGCGCGGCAGCGCCGATGACGGTGAAGACGATCCACAGCCAGGCAGGCGCGACCATGCGA
Source organism: Hyphomicrobium sp. CS1GBMeth3 (assembly GCF_900117455.1). Lineage (NCBI taxonomy): Bacteria > Pseudomonadati > Pseudomonadota > Alphaproteobacteria > Hyphomicrobiales > Hyphomicrobiaceae > Hyphomicrobium > Hyphomicrobium sp. CS1GBMeth3. Next base: position 1,914,506 of record NZ_FPHO01000003.1, on the reverse strand, counting down.
GCATTTCCATAAAAAAGGGGCCAGACCGGTTGGCCTGACCCCGATTGGTGCAACCGATCCTAAGATCAGCCTTTGTCCTCGAGCAGGCGGCGGGCGATGACCTGGGCCTGAATCTCGGCCGCGCCCTCGAAGATGTTCAGGATGCGGGCGTCGCAGAGGACGCGCGAAACCGGATACTCCAGTGCGAAACCGTTGCCGCCGTGGATCTGCAGCGCGTTGTCGGCGTTGGCCCAGGCGACGCGGGCGCCGAGCAGCTTCGCCATGCCGGCCTCGAGATCGCAGCGATGACCTTCATCCTTCTCGCGGGCTGCGAAGTAGGAGAGCTGGCGCGCGATCATGGTCTCGACCGCCATCATCACGACCTTGTTGTAGACGCGCGGGAAGGCATAGATCGGCTTGCCGAACTGGTTGCGCTCGAGCGCGTACTTGAGGGCCAGATCCATAGCGCACTGGGCAACGCCGACGGCACGTGCGGCCGTCTGGATGCGCGCGCCCTCGAACGTGTTCATGAGCTGCTTGAAGCCTTGGCCCTCGACTCCGCCGAGCAGGTTCTCGGCCGGCACCTCGAAGCCGTCGAAGGAGATGTCGTACTCCTTCATGCCGCGATAGCCGAGCACCTCGATCTCGCCGCCCGTCATGCCCTTGGCCGGGAACGGCTCGTCATCCGAACCGCGCGACTTCTCGGCGATGAACATCGAAAGACCCTTGTAGCCCTTCTCATCGGGGTTCGTGCGCGTCAGCACGGTCATGATGTCGGCGCGCACGGGATGCGTGATCCAGGTCTTCTGGCCGGTGATCCTGTAAACGTCGCCGTCCTTGACCGCGCGCGTTTTCAAGGACGCGAGGTCGGAGCCCGTGTTCGGCTCGGTGAAGACAGCCGTCGGCAGCCACTCGCCGGTGGCGATCTTCGGGAGATACTTCTCCTTCTGCTCGGGCGTGCCGTTGTTGTGGATCAGCTCGCCCGCGATCTCGGCGCGGGTGCCGAGCGAGCCGACACCGATGTAGCCGCGCGACAGCTCCTCGGAGACGACGCACATGGCGAGCTTGCCGAGGCCGAGTCCGCCGTACTCCTCCGGCAGCGTCAGGCCGAAGACGCCGAGCTCGGCAACCTTCTCGACGATCTCAAGGGGGATGTAGGCGTTGGCGAGATGCCACTCGTGCGCATGCGGCACGACCTCGGCCTCCGAGAAATCGCGCATCTGCTCGTGAATGGCAGACATCGTTTCGTCGAGACCGGAGTTGCCGAACGTCGTCGCGCCCTGGGCGTGCTCGATCAGCGTTGCAAGCTTGGCCTTCACGCTCTCGGCGCTGCCTGCTGCGACGACATCCGCCACGGCGTCTTCGTATTTACGGATCTCAGACTTCGGGACGCCGAGCGCCTCGGGCCGAATGATCTCGAGCTGGCTCATGGGGATGCCGCTCGCGACCTGGGCGCCATACTCGCCGAACGCGGCGAGCAGGATCAGCTGCTCGAACTCGCCGAACGAGCCTTCCTCCTGAAGCCTCGCGGCCCACAGGTTCATCTGACGCAGCGCCTCTACCGTGGTGGCGAGCCAGGCGAGGCCATGCGCCGCATGCTGGGCCGCGTCGACGCCGCCCGCCTCGCTGACCTTGCCGCGAACACCGTCCTTGGCGAGAGCGAGAATGCGGTCCGCGGCCTCGACCACCTCGGCTGTCCGCGCGATCAGACGCTGCGGGCCGGCTTCGAGAAGGTTGTTGTCCGCCTTGACCTCAACAGCCGTCATCGCTTTCGTCTCCTCCGCTCGCCACGTTTCGGGCAATGCTTCCCTCGGCGGGCCCTGCCCTGCCGTTTTTCACGACGCCATCTGCAAATTTCCGAGCCCCGGCGTCAAGACACTCTCGCGCCCCAGCGACACAACGCACGCGCACCGAGCATGTTGCCCGTGCGGGCGCCAGGTTATTAACGGCTCGGGGCATTTCGACGCCAGGCGTTGCCTTCAGGACATGGACCTCGAGGTGCGCCTTGGACTAGGGTCCTTTCGCTTTCATTGTATCGCGAAAAAGACCCTAGCGCGTTGTTTGACCGCGTTTCTCGTCGGAAAAGCGGTTTCCACTTTTCCGGAAGCGCTTTAGGGTCGCGACCCGAAACCTGACCAAGTCCCCATCAGATTGCCCGTCGATGAAGCGTTATCGAACCCTGCTGACCGCCATCTACCGCCTCTACGAGCACTCGGGCTTTGCCATGGCGGGCGCTGTGGCCTTCTCATTCGTGGTCTCGCTGTTCCCGTTCTGCATTTTTCTCGGTGGACTGGCGGGTCTCTTCGGTGGACGGGAGCTGGCAGCGGTGGCCGTTGCGCAACTGTTCCAGAACCTGCCGCCTGCGGTGGCGGAAGCGCTGGCGCCGCAGGTCGACGCCATCATGGGCCGCACGCGCATCGACCTTCTGACCTTCGGCGGGTTTCTTGCGCTCTTCTTCGCGACCAGCGCTGTCGAGACGCTGCGGGCGGCGCTCAACGGCGCCTATCGCGTGACGGAAACGCGCTCCTATCCCGCGTGTCTCGCGCTCAGCATGTTGCTCGTGCTGATCAGCGGCGCCTCCATGCTGGTTCTGACCTGGGCCGTGGTCGTGGGGCCGGCGTTCGCCGCGCAGTTCGAGCCATCGTGGGTGGAGCCTTCGTTGATCCGATCGCTCCTCGATTCGACGTGGCTCGCACCGGTGGTTCGCTACACCCTTGGCGCGGCCGTGATCGGCGTCCAGCTTCTCGCGTTCCATCTCTGGCTCGCGGCCGGCAAGCGCCGCCTCGCCGACGTGTGGCCCGGCGTCGCGCTCTCCGTCGTGCTCTGGCTCGCGATCGCGGGCTTCTATTCCTACTATCTCTCGATCAGCAACTACGCGCGCTTCTATGCAGGCCTGTCGCAGCTGATGGTGGCGATGATCTTCTTCCAGGTTACCGCCGTGATCATCCTGTTGGGTGCCGAGCTCAACCGCGGCATCATGGAGTTCAAGAAGCTCGCAAATGGGAACCACTAACCTTATCGGCTTTCGTTGAACCGCGGACGTAGGGACGCGAGCGTGGGGCGGAGCTGAGACATGCAGGGGAAGGCACAATGGAGACCAACCGAGAATCCTCTGCACAGACCCTGACCGCCTGGTACTCGATCTGGTGGCGACCTCAAGCGACTATCAAGGCTCTCCTGCGACGCGATGTCAGAACGACTACGCTGATTCTGGCCGCGCTGGCGGGAATCGCTACGACGATCGGCATCGGCAGCATGGCCCCCAATCTTCACTGGTTCGCCTTGACTACCGGCGCCGTTCTGATCGGTTCTGTCTTCGGTCTCTTGGCGCTTTATGTCGAAGGCGCTCTCCTGGCGTGGACAGGCCGTCCCTTGGGAGGTAGGGCGAGCCAAAGTGCCCTACGCATGGCGATTGCCTGGGCAGAGCTGCCGAATGTCGCGGCGCTCTTGATCATCCTCGCAACGTTCGCTGTATTCCACCAGGAGTTCCTGCGCGCCTACGCGCGTGTGTCGGGCCTAGGGAGTCCGATCCTCGACGCCGTGATCGTTGTCCTGGCTCTGCTGTCGCTGTGGGCCATCCTTCTCCGCGTCCGAACCGTGGGCGCAGTACAGCAGTTCGGTCTTGTCCGCTCGGTCACCAATGTGGCTGCAGTCCTGCTCATGATGGCTGCGGCAGCCCTCTCGATCCGGACCTTCCTGTTCCAGCCGTTCGTGATCTCGGCTGGTTCCATGGAGCCGGCGCTCCGCATTGGAGACTACGTTTTCGTCGACAAGCGCAGCTACGGTTACAGCCGTTATTCTTTTCCGATCGATGCGCGCTTCGAGGGCCGGCTCGGCGGCAAAGCGCCGGCCCGCGGTGATCTCATCGTTTTCAAGCTGCCGAGCGATCCCAGGATCGATTACGTCAAGCGCATCATCGGACTGCCGGGCGACGAGATCCTGATGGAAGGCGGCGTGTTGCACCTCAACGGCAAGCCGGTGCCAAAACAGAGGTCCGCAGACTTCGCATCCTCATCATGGCACGGGGCGAACGATACGATCCTGGCCTTCGAGGAGAGCTTGCCCGAAGGCAAAACAATCACTGTCCTCGACAGTGAGCCGGACGGCCCCTTCGACACCGCCGGGCCGTTTCGCGTTCCGGCCGGCCACTATTTTGTCATGGGCGACAACCGCGACAACTCCGTCGACAGTCGGGACCCACAACAGGTCGCTCTCATCCCCGCCGACCTCGTCGTGGGGCGCGTGTCTCTGATCTATTTTTCCGCGGACGAACCGCGCGAGACGGAGTCTATCGCGAACGCGTTCGCCAACATCCGCTGGAGTCGGATGTTCCTCGCTCCAGAATAAGAAAGCGCGGCAGTGACGCCGCGCTTTCCTGTCGTTCCTTGGTTTCTCAGGCGGCGCCGAAGCGCGCCTGGCTTGCTTCCAGCACGTCCTCGAAGGTGCGCAGGCCCGTGGTCGGCGCGGAAACCAGCACCGCCATGTTGCCCGGCTTGTGCTCGTTTCTCATCATGCGCATGTGCGCTTTCGGAATCTGAGCCCAGGAAAAGACCTCCGACATGCACGGGTCGATGCGGCGCTCGACGACGAGCTTGTTGGCTTGGCTTGCCTGCTGGAGATTCGCAAAGTGCGAACCCTGTACGCGCTTCTGGTGCATCCAGAGGTACCGCGCGTCCATGGTCAGGTTGTAGCCCGTCGTGCCGGCGCAGATGACGACCATGCCGCCGCGCTTCACGACCTGCACCGAGACCGGGATCGTCGCCTCACCCGGATGCTCGAACACCATGTCGACGTTGACGCCCTTGCCGGTGATGTCCCAGATCGCCTTGCCGAAGCTACGCATCTCCTTCAGCCACGTGTTGTACTCGGGCGTGCCAACCTTCGGCAGCTGGCCCCAGCACTTGAAGTTCTTGCGGTTGATGACGCCCTTGGCGCCGAGCTGCATTACGAAATCGCGCTTGTCATCTTCGCTGACGACGCCGATGGCGTTGGCACCCGACGTTGCGCAGAGCTGCACGGCGAACGAGCCGAGGCCGCCCGATGCGCCCCAGACGAGAACGTTATGGCCCGGACGCAGCACGTGCGGACGATGGCCAAAGAGCATGCGGTAAGCGGTGGCAAGCGTCAGCGTGTAACAGGCCGCCTCTTCCCAGGTCAGATGCTTCGGACGCTCGAGGAGCTGGCGGTCCTGCACACGGCAGAACTGCGCGAAGCTGCCGTCCGGCGTCTCATAGCCCCAGATCCGCTGCGAGGGCGAGAACATCGGATCGCCGCCGTTGCACTCCTCGTCGTCGCCGTCGTCCTGATTACAATGGATGACGACCTCGTCGCCCACCTTCCAGCGCTTCACCTTGGAGCCGACAGCCCAGACGATGCCCGACGCGTCTGAGCCAGCGATATGGTAAGGGTGCTTGTGCACATCGTTGATCGGCGAGATCGGCTGACCGAGCGATGCCCATACGCCGTTGTAGTTCACACCCGCGGCCATCACGAGGACGAGCACGTCGTGGCTATCGAGCTCCCACGTGGGAAGCACCTCGACCTGCATGGCCTTGTCCGGCTCGCCATGCCGCTCGGCGCGAATGGCCCAGGCGTACATATTTTTCGGCACATGGCCGAGCGGCGGAATCTCGCCGATCTCGTAGAGATCTTTTTTGGCCTCAACCACGTTCGGCGCAGCCGAGGCGGCGGTTGCGGCGCTTTGGCTTGACATGCTCTCGTCTCTCCCTGACGCGAATATCCGGTTCCCCTGAAGGCCGGCAGAGCTGCCCGTCCGGCGCTCTCCCGTACCTTTCGGCGACGTTTCAAGCACTTTTTCGCGGCGCAATAAAGGGTTTGTGACAGCCGCAGCCGGGACGCGCCCAGCAAAATTGAGCCGTCGCCGCGAAAATGCGGCTTCGGCGGCGCTTCGGCCCGCAGCCGCGATCGCGGGAACAGTTAAGATGGCGCAGCCAGAATTACGAGATGCGCGGCGTTCAGTATGGCGCGCGGTCAAGCGGACCCGCCGTTCGATGTTCTCACCGACACTACAGCGATCGATGACGACGGAGACGGCACCGCAGCCCGTGCCGGCGTCCCTCTCGCACGTCATGCCGCCGCTCGATGGGAGTAGCCGCCGTCTTCACGCACTTCATTTTTCCGGTAGCCTTACTGGCATCTACACTGCGAGCCGCATCATCTCCGGCAGCCAAACGGCGGCCATCCTCGCCGTCCCGATATCTCGCCCCCGTGACGAATTAGACTTTTGCCTTGCGCGCCGTGGCCGGTACGCTATGGGGACACAAAAGACTGCGGGCGAGGATTAGGCATGTCGGAAAAAAAGGCCAAGGATGGGGTAGGCAAAGGGCCGCAGCGGGATAAGCCCTGGCTGTTCCGCACCTATGCCGGCCATTCGACGGCCGCCAAGTCGAACGAGCTGTACCGGAAGAACCTGGCCAAGGGCCAGACGGGTCTTTCGATCGCCTTCGACCTGCCGACGCAGACCGGCTACGATTCCGACCACGAGTTGGCCAAGGGCGAGGTTGGAAAGGTCGGCGTGCCGGTTTCGCACCTCGGCGACATGCGCCGCCTGCTGGAGGGCATCCCCCTCGACCAGATGAACACCTCGATGACGATTAACGCGACCGCGGCGTGGCTGCTTTCGCTCTACATCGCCACCGCGGACGAGACCGGGGCTGCTCGTACGAAGCTCACCGGCACGATCCAGAACGACATCATCAAAGAGTACCTTTCGCGCGGGACCTACGTGTTCCCTCCGGAACCGTCGCTGCGGCTGATCAAGGACACCATCGTCTTCTCTTACCGGGAAGTTCCCAAGTGGAACCCGACGAATGTCTGCTCCTACCATCTGCAGGAAGCGGGTGCGACGCCGGTGCAGGAGCTTTCCTACGCGCTCGCCACCGCGATCGCCGTGCTCGATACCGTGAAGGCCTCGGGCGAGGTGCCGGCGTCCGAGTTCGGCGATGTGGTCGGCCGAGTGTCGTTCTTCGTCAACGCCGGGATGCGCTTCATTACCGAGATCTGCAAGATGCGCGCATTCAGCGAGCTGTGGGTCGAGATCTGCCGCGAGCGCTATGGCGTTACCGACGAAAAGCAGAGCCGCTTCCGCTACGGCGTCCAGGTCAACAGCCTCGGCCTCACGGAGCCGCAGCCGGAGAACAACGTTTACCGCATCCTCATCGAGATGCTGGCGGTGACACTCTCCAAGAATGCGCGGGCGCGTGCCGTGCAGCTTCCGGCCTGGAACGAGGCGCTCGGCCTGCCGCGCCCGTGGGACCAGCAGTGGTCGCTGCGCATGCAGCAGATCATGGCCTACGAGACCGATCTTCTGGAATACGGCGATGTCTTCGACGGCTCGACCGAGATCGCGCGCAAGGTAGATGCGCTCAAAGAAGAGGCGAAGGCGGAACTCGCTACCATCGAGCGCATGGGCGGCGCGATCGCCGCTATCGACTACATGAAGCGCCGCCTCGTCGAGAGCAACTCGGCACGGCTGCGCCAGATCGAGACCGGCGACCAGATCGTGGTCGGCGTCAACCGCTGGACGGAGACGGAGCCTTCTCCGCTCACCGCTGGCGAGGGCGCGATCATGGTCGTCGATCCGGCCGTCGAGGCGGAGCAGGTCGAGCGGCTCAAGGCTTGGCGCGCCTCGCGTGACGCGAAGGCCGTCGAGAAGGCCATCGCCGATCTCGAAGCGGCGGCCAAGGAAGGCCGCAACATCATGGAAAGCTCGATCGCCTGCGCCAAGGCCGGTGTCACGACGGGCGAGTGGGGCACGACGCTGCGGCGCGTGTTCGGCGAGTACCGCGCGCCGACGGGAGTTGCGCAGGCCGCTCCCGAGAAGCCGGGCACTGAGCTCGAAGGTGTGCGGGCGTCGGTGGAAACCGTTTCCAACAAGCTCGGCCGGCGCATCAAGTTCCTGGTCGGAAAGCCGGGACTCGACGGCCATTCGAACGGCGCGGAGCAAATCGCTGTGCGCGCGCGAGATGTCGGCATGGAGGTCGTCTACGAAGGCATCCGCCTGACGCCGACGCAGATCGTGCGCGCGGCCGTGGACGAGAGCGTGCACGTCGTGGGCCTGTCGATCCTGTCGGGCTCGCACCTGCCGCTGGTCGGCGAGGTCATGGAGCGGATGCGCAAGGAGGGCCTGTCGGACGTGCCGCTGGTCGTCGGTGGCATTATTCCGCCCGAGGATGAGGTCAAGCTCAAGGGATTCGGCGTCGCCGCTGTCTATACGCCTAAGGACTTCCAGCTCAATGATATCATGGCCGACATCGTGCGCCTGGTCGATGGCCAGCAGGAAAAAGCCGCCTAACGCGGGCGGGGCCGCGGAACCAGAACGCGATCGCGGCGTTTGGGGGAACAGTTCGCGGCCAGACTTTGGCCAAGAATCAGGAACATCATCGCCTGGGTCGGGGGGCGACTCCAGGGAAGAGCTATCACCGCTCTGGGGGAGGGGTCATGCGAAGCTCGCACGCGCGGCTCGACCGCAGACATCGATTTATGCGCAGTGGAGTGATTACCGCGCTTGGCTTAGCAGCCATCGCGCTCGGTGGCGCGTTCGTCGTGCATCAATCCGGCCGCGATGCGCGCCATATCGCCGGCACCGTCGAAACCGCCGACTGGCGGCTCAATGACGAGACGGGCCACGTCTATCCCTTTATCGAGGTCAGGCTTGAGGACGGCTCGGCGGTTCGCGTGGGCAATGCCGCTCCGGTGCTTCCAGCCATTGGCGATCGCATCACGCTGCGTGAGCGGGGCATGCTGTTCGACACCATGACCGTCTACGAATGGGATGGCCCCGAGCAGGGTGAGGTCCAGCGGGCCACCTACACGCAAGCCTCAGCGCCCTGATCGTCTCGTCGTCAGCAGAAACAGGCGCGTGCCTCGCGGCACGCGCCTCCATCTGATCGCTGGTGTCGCTTGGCGCCTAGGCGGCTACCCTCGCCTTACCACGCTTCGCGGGCTCACTGGCCACGCGCTTTGCCGTCCCCGCAGGCTCAGCGCCGCGAAGCTGCATGGTGACGCGCACTTCGGCGGCGCCGAAGGCTTTGCGCAGGGTTTCTTCAACGCGCTCGATGTCGTCGAGCGTCCGTGCGTCGAATATATCGACACTCAAGTGCTGGCCGGCGTTGCCGCTCCCAGCACGGTTCCCAGGCGTCTTCCTAAGAGCGGCGCGAGCACCCTCGGCGCGCGCAGCGAGATCTTCCTTTTGGGCGGGGCTTGAACGAGTCAAGTCCATCCCCAATTGGAAGAGGGTGTCATTAAAGGCCATATGACCCTCCCCAACCAGCAGACAGATGTGACCCGTCCGCTCCTTACCTGGGGGTTTGGGGATTGTGGTCCTTGACCTTAAGGGCAGGTGGACGAACGGAGACCGCTCATATGATGCAAGCGCCCCCCTGTCGCAAGTGAAAAATGGGCGCGCGGCACCAATTATTTGCGTTCGATCGTCACATCCATTTCGATGCCGTGGCGGAGGCTCGCCGCTGGTAAGCTTCTCGCCCTTTGGGCGCTAGTCCTGTTTCAAGAACTGCTCCAGCAGCTCCTTGCCTTTCGCCTTGCGCGTCTTGCTGTCGCCGCTCAGGAGATCGTTGACGATCTCGTCCGTTTTCTTGCCCTTGAACTGCTTTCCGATCTCCTTGATCGCCTCGACGGTCTTCGGGTTGTTGAGCGCGCCAGCGACGTCCGGCTTGAAGTTCGGATTGTCCCACGGCCCCTGCACGTGGACCGGAATCTCGACGCCGCCTGCATCCGGCTTCGCGCTGCCCTGGCCTTCGAGGCTCGCCACGATGCGCGGGCGCAGCGTGTAGTCCAGCTCGCGCGTTGGAAGCGTGACGCGGCCAGAGCCCGCGAGGCGCAGCAGCGGGCTCACGAGCTTCAGGTCCTGGTTCTCGGCGACGCCGCCATTCACGGTCCAGGTGGACGTCATCTCGCTGAAATCGGTCTTGTCGGTCGGGGCCGTGCTGAGGCCGCCCAGATTGCCCTTGCTCAAGTTGCGGATCATCTCCGGGACGTTGATGCCGATGATGGCACCATCCGCGAACGCGAGCGATGCGCGGCCGTTCAAGGTCTCGATGATCTCGCGCTGGTTCGTGCCCTGGCCGACGAGCGTCAGCGCGACGCGCCCTTTGCCGGCCAGCCGGTCGATTTCGAGCATGTCCTTGAACAACGGCTGGGCGGAGACGCCCTCGAGCTTCACATCCACGGCCAGGTTGGCGCGCGTCCCAGCCGTGCCGTCGAGCATGACGGTGCCGATGCCGGCGCCCTCGTAAAGACTGACGCGATCCAGCGTCGTCGTCATGACGCGGTTCTTCAACGCAACGTTCAGGTCCGATTGCCCGAGGCGCAGCGAGCCAACCGTGAGCTTGTCGACCGAGAGGCGCGCGTTGGCATCGACGGCTCCGAGCAAGGCAAGATTGAACGCATCCTCATCCCATCCATCACGCTTGGTGTAGCCCTTGACGCGTGGACCTGGTGGCGCCGTGTTCCCGATCAGGTCTTCGATCGAGCGGGGTGATCCTTCGCCCGAGCTTGCGGGGGCCGTCGGCGCGGCGCGCGGGGGCGCGTCGCCCTCTGATTCGTAAATGTTGAGGTCGAGCTCGGTAAGCTTGAGGTCCGCCTCGATGAAGGGGCGGGCGCCGCGCGTGTCGAGCTTGATGTCGCCAACCGCCGTCGTGCTGTCGAGCACGATCTCGGCCGTCGTGAAGGTGTAGCTGTCCGGCGCGCTGCGCCACAGGCCTTTCGCGGTCAGGGCACCGAAGCCCCGCGACGGCGGCAAGTCGGTACCAAGCCAGCCGAAGAGGGCTCGCGCCGAGGACGTGTTCGCCGACAGGATGCCCTCGGTCGAGAGTGTCTCAAACGTTGCCTTGCCTTCGAAGGAGGCGTCGAGCACGTCGGCGCCGAGCGCGAGCCGCAGCTTGGCGGGACGCTCCTCAAGCACATCGGAGAGGGAGGTCAGCGCGCCGTTGAAGTGCACCGTCTTGCCTTTCCAGGCGGCGTTGCCCTCGAGATCGAGAGGTGCGGTGAGCGCCGGCGTGGCGAGCTGCATGTTGATCGCCGAGAACTCGGATGTGCGCCCTGTGCGCGCGTCGGAGTAGGTCACGCGGCCGTTGTCGACGCGCACGTTGTCGAGCTTGAGATCCGAAACGCGAAGCGTCGTCGTAGAGGCGCCGGAGGAGGCCGCCGGATCGGCATCCGAAACCGTGCCGGTGGACGCCTGAGCCATCCTGATACCCGAGCTTTGGCGCGCGGCGGCGAAATCCCATGAGCGGCGGCCCTCGGCGTCGACCTCGAGGTTGATCTCAGGTTCGCGCAGGGTCAGTGCGTTGACGCGGATCTCGCGCTCGAGCAGCGGCCAGAACGCGACGCTGACGTCGAGGTTTTTCGTCGTCAGGAGAGGCTTGGCCCCGGATCCGGGCATGCCGGACAGCGTGACGTCGGAGAACGAGATCGCGAGCGACGGGAAGAGCGAGAACGACGTCGGGCCGGCGATGACGAGGTCACGGCCCGTCGCCTCCTTCACGGCTGCGACGGCGCGGTCGCGCACGAAGCCAGCCGGCAGCGCCATGACGGCGAAAGCGGCGGCGCCCGCCACCATCGCGCCGAGGCCGAGACCTGTGTAGAGCAGGATGGTGCCGAAGCCTGCTTTTCGACGCGGTTTCGCCGGGCCGCCAGGATACGGGTGTGCCGGAGCGCGTTGCGAATGGGCGGGCATCGGCGGCGGTGGAAGACCTGGACCGCGTCTCGGCGGGTACGGCTCTCCCGGGAGCCCGTGCGGCGGGTAGCCCGGCGGCGGAGCCTGCATCGGATGGCCTTGCAGGGGTCCCGTCGGGGGGCCGCTCCGCTCGTCCGAGGGGCGATAGCTGTCCAAACGGGGCGGCGGCCCCGGGGGCGGTCGTCTGGTGGTCATCAGGTTCCGGACCTCGTGGCGGCCGCAAACGGGCGCGGCCGCAGCATAAACTCCTAGCCAGAAATTGTGTCAGCGCGGCGCCGTTCGCGTGCGTTCCTGGCCCCTCTTATCCCCAAGCGTCACGACCTTTCAACTCGGCCTCGCGCCGCCCTCGCAACCTTCGCGAGCATATCCCTGACACGGCGGTGAGTTGTATTTAATCCTTTAAATATTCGTAACTTAGCCGACAGATTCGAACACAGCATTTCCGAAATGGCGTCACGATGGGGTCCGCTTTCGGTCACGCGACTCTGGCATACCGCAACCTATGAGTGAGCATATCCGCACCACCCGCCTCCGGCCCGTGGCGCTTGCGCTGGCCGCGATTCTTTCGCTTCAGATGGTGCCCCAGGGCGCCGCCCTTCCCCCAGGCAACACCGGATCCTTGATCAGCGGCCGCGCGACCGTGATCGATGGCGATACGATCGAGATTGCCGGCGAGCGCATCCGCCTCGAAGGCATCGACGCGCCCGAAACCGGACAGACCTGCGGTGGCGGCTGGTTCGGCACCTGGGCCTGCGGACGCGCGGCGACGGACCAGCTCCGCTGGCTCGTCGGCGGGCGCCGTGTCGACTGCTACTCGGCCGGGCGCGACAAGTACAATCGCATCCTCGGCTGGTGCGCGGCGGACGGCCGCGACATCAGTGCCGAAATGGTCCGCACCGGGCATGCCTGGGCGTTCGTCCGCTACTCGACGCGCTATGAGGGCGTCGAAGCCGAGGCGCGGCGCGCGAAAGTCGGCATCTGGAAAGGCGAGGCGGAACCGGCCTGGGCCTACCGCGCGCGACAGTGGGAGGTTGCCGAACCCAAGGCGCCGAAAGGCTGCGCCATCAAAGGCAACGTGTCGGCGAACGGGCGCATCTATCACATGCCGTGGAGCCCCTGGTACGCCAAGGTGCGCGTCGAGCCCGCCAAGGGCGAGCGCTGGTTCTGCAGCGAGGCAGAGGCCGCGAAAGCCGGCTTTCGTCCGGCGAAAGGGCCATAGCGCGGTGCAATAGGCACGGAGCGGCGATTGACTTCCCTCAGGGGCGAGGAGAAAGTCCTGCCAGTAATATGCATATTGCTGTTTCGCTGCGCGGGTCTCGAGAAGGGAAAGCCCCATGGTCCGTCGTCCGGCCCTCCATGCCTTCTTGTGCATGCTCGTTGCTGTGGGCGCGCCAACTACCGCACTTGCCAGCGATAGCTGGCCCGGCATCCACGCCGAGGCATTCGCCAACCGGCCGATAGAGGACGGGCGCAGCGTTATAAAACTCACCGCGCCTTATCGTCCCGACGACGTGCGCAGCGTGCCGCTCGCGGCCGACATTACGCTTCCGGCCGGGCGCACGATCAAGGCGGTGTCGTTTGTCGTCGATGAAAACCCTTCGCCGGTCGCAGCCGTGTTCCGGCTCGGCGAGGCCCGCAACAGAGCGCATCTCGGCACGAACATCCGTCTCGACCAGCAATCGGACGTGCGCGTCATCGTGGAAGCGGACGACGGGGCGCTCTACATGGCCGAGCAGCTCGTCAAGTTCGCCGGGGGACAGGCTTCGTGCTCGGCGCCACCCGTCGGCGATCCGGCCGAGATCGCGGCGAACATGGGCAAGATGGATTTCGCGAGCGAGGGCCAAAAGCCCAACGGCTCACGCCAGGTCGGCCGCGCCCGGTACGCGCTCAATCATCCCAATCACACGGGCATGGTGCTCGATCCGGTCACGCTGCTCTACATTCCGCTGCTCATGGTGGAGCGGATCGAGGCGCGCCAGGGCGACGCGGTCGTCTTAGAGATGACCGGATCGATCACGCTGGCGCAGAATCCGACCATCGTCTTCGATTTCATGACCAACGGTGCAGGCGAGATCACCATGACCGCCCGTGACACCAACGGTTCGCAGTGGACGAGCCGCTTCCCGATTGGCCCGGCAGGCTGACGCGCTTTTCTCCGCAAAGTCCCGTTCGCGGTATTCCGTGTCCTGGAACCAAATTTTGGGACCGGCGTTTTTTTGGCACCTAGGGTGCTGACAATTCGTTTCAATTTTGTGCAGCGCCCACGCCTTGATGGCTGACGCAATTGCGTACGGCGATCAGGCGACAAAACAATAAACGACGAACGCTCGGGAGTTCTAAATGGGCAATCTCTTGCATTGGGCCGTTGTTTTTCTCGTGGTCGCGCTCGTCGCCGCATTCCTGGGCTTCGGCGGAGTTGCCGGCACGGCAATGGAAGGCGCGCGGCTTCTGTTCTGGGTGGCCATTGTCTTCCTTGTGATCTCGCTCGTCCTTGGCCTTATTCGCCGAGCGTGACGAGAGGGAGAAGCAGGCCTTCGCAGCAGCACGGCCTGCCTCTCCCGGCCCAGGTTTCTGCCCGGTCGCGCGCGATTGACGGCGTAGCAAGTTATGCGCGGCACAGCTCGGGCACCCGTTCACTACGCACGTTCCATCCACCCAAGAGAAGGAGTTCGCAATGAACTGGGATCGCGTTGAAGGTAACTGGAAGCAGTTCTCGGGCAAGGTCAAGGAGCGGTGGGGCAAGCTCACCGACGACGACCTCGACGTTATCAACGGACGCCGCGAGCAGCTCGAGGGCAAGCTCCAGGAGCGTTATGGATACGCCAAGGATCAGGCAAAGAAGGAGCTCGACGACTGGTCGAACTCGCTTTGATGACCCGAACCTAAATAAAGATCCGGCATTAAAGCCGGGCATTCGAAAACTTCAGCGTCGGCGAACCCTCTTCGCCGGCGCTTTTTTACGCGAGAGAGATCAGGAGCCAAAGGCGATCAAGATCTTCATGGTTGCAAGATCCGGATAAAAGATCGCCACGCCCTTGCCGATGTAATAGAGGGCTGCCGCCAGAAAGATCAGCGCCGGAATTGCCGCGATGGCCGCCTTGAAAAAGAAGGTAACGAGGTGAAGGAACGACACGTCGAACCGCTGCACCGCCGCTGCGATCGGCTCATCGCCATAGGCGGGCGGACTCGGTCTCTGCCGCGACAGGTATGACGGGAGATCGCCGAATGTCGGCTCGAGCCGCGCCTCCTCATCGTGATCGCGGCGCGCCCGCTCCCGAGCAGCCCGGGCTTCTCTTGCGCGCGCCTCTTTCTCGCGCCGGACTGTTCGAGGAAGGTCGTCAAAGTCTGCGTCCGCAGTCAGCGGAAAATGCACATCACTCATTTTTTACACCTAAAAAATACAGGGAGTTGCTGCCAGAAGCGTGGGCGCTTTCCCTGTGCGCACCTTCTGTTCCCCGGCACGACTTGTTGTTAAGTTGCCCCGCGATTTTGGCCGGGAGGTGTCCGTGAGCGCGCTTGAGGGGTTGATTCGTACTATTCCTGACTATCCAAAGCCCGGAATTCTGTTCCGGGACGTGACGACGCTGCTTGGCGATGCACAGGGCCTCAAGGCGGCGATCACGCTCATGGCCGAGCCGTTTCAGGGCACGCCTATCGATGCGGTTGCGGGGATCGAGGCGCGGGGGTTTATCCTCGGCGGGGCCATTGCCGACCGGCTCGGCTGCGGGTTCATTCCCATTCGCAAGAAGGGCAAGCTGCCGTGGAAGACCATCGGGCAGGAGTACACGCTCGAATACGGGATCGACGTCATCGAGATCCATGAGGACGCGCTCAAGCCTGGGCAGCGCATCCTGATCGTCGACGACCTTATCGCCACCGGCGGCACGGCCGAGGCTGCCGTCAAGCTTTTGCGGCGCAGCGGCGGTGAAATCGTGGGCGCGACCTTCATCATCGATCTGCCCGACCTCGGCGGCCTGGCGCTGCTCAAGAGCCACGACATCGCCTGTCATGCCCTGGTCGCTTTCGAAGGCCATTGAATGGCACTCTCGGCCGACGAGCTTCGACAAGCCCTGGACGTCATCGCGCGATGGCGCAATGATCAGGAAGCGGACTGTACGTGTCCGCGTTGCTCTTCGGCCGGACTCTCACTTGTGGATCGGTCGGCCCGTCCCTATGCGGAGTGGTACCAACTCTCTTGCGCAGGGTGCGGGCTGGACGAAACGATCCACATCCCGCTGGCGCCACCCCCGATGGGTGGCCTCGATTAGCACTTGAGATGCTTGGTCATGAAGATCAACGGAACGCCCTACCGGACGATCTGGCCCAGCGCGAACGACGCCGAGGTCGTCATCATCGATCAAACGAAGCTGCCACACCGGTTCGAGACGGTGACGATCGGCACGGTGGAGGACGCAGCGCGCGCGATCCTCACGATGCAGGTGCGGGGCGCACCCTTGATCGGCGCGACGGCGGCCTTCGGGCTGGCGCTGGCGCTTCGCGCCGATGCCTCCGATCAAGCACTCGCCGATGCGATTGCGCTCTTGGCGCGACAACGGCCGACGGCGATCAACCTCCGCTGGGCGTTGGAGGAGGTGCGTGTCACCGTCGCTCCGCTTCCGATCGATGCGCGCGCGGCCACGGCGTGGGCCAAGGCAAAGGCCATCGCAGATGACGACGTCGAGACGTGCCGGCGCATCGGAGAAAACGGGCTCGCGCTCATCCGCGCCATTGCCGAAGCGAAAGCGCCGGGCGAACCCATCAATATCCTCACACACTGCAACGCTGGCTGGCTCGCCTGTGTCGACTGGGGCACGGCGACATCTCCGATTTATCAAGCGCACGATGCCGGCATCGCCGTCCACGTTTGGGTGGACGAGACGAGGCCGCGCAACCAAGGCGCAGCGCTGACAGCGTTCGAGCTCAAGAGCCACGGCGTGCCGCATACGTTGATTGTGGACAATGCAGGCGGACACTTGATGCAGCATGGTAAGGTTGACATGTGCATTGTCGGCACGGATCGCGTGGCCGCCAATGGCGATGTAGCCAACAAGATCGGGACCTATCTCAAGGCACTCGCTGCGCACGACACCAGCGTACCGTTTTATGTCGCGTTACCATATTCGACGATTGACTGGACGCTCGCCTCCGGACGCGACATACCGATCGAGGAGCGGGGAGCGGACGAAGTGCTCAATATGTATGGTCAGCATGCGGACGGATGTGTAGCGTCGGTGGCTATCACCGCGCCCGGAACCGCCGCGGCCAACCCGGCATTCGACGTCACGCCGGCGCGGCTGGTCACCGGCCTCATCACAGAGCGCGGCGTCGCGCCAGCGACCCGCAACGGGCTTCTTTCTTTGTATCCGGAACGACGTGAGACGGCGGCATGAGTAAAGGCGTAAAAACAAAAAACAAGAAAAGCGGCAAATCTCGCAAGGTGACGGGCAAGGCCAAGCTCCGCGAGGAGCTGGAGCTGCGCAAGCTCGTCGTCGAAACGGCGCGCGCCATGAGCCGCAGCGGGCTCACACCCGGACGCACGGGCAACGTCTCGGCGCGTTTCGACGGCGGCATGCTGATCACGCCAACCGGCCTTCACTACGAGGACATCACCCCACAGGACATCGTGTTCGTCGCAAAGGACGGCACGGTGGGGAAGAAGCAGAACAAGCCGTCGAGCGAGTGGCAGTTCCACCTCGCGGCCTACAAGCAGCGGCCCGACATGGGAGCCGTCGTGCACACGCACTCGCTGCATGCCGTGGTGCTGGCGTGCGCCGGCCGGTCGATCCCGGCCTTTCACTACATGGTCGCGGTGGCGGGCAACGTCGACATCCCGGTGATCCCATATGCGACGTTCGGCAGCGACACGCTTGCCGCCAACGTTGCGCGCGGGCTCGCAGACCGCCAAGCGTGCCTCATGGCGCACCATGGCGCGATCGCGCTCGGAAAGACGCTTCCGGAGGCGCTGGAGCTGGCGCAGGACGTCGAAGTGCTGGCGGAGCAGTACACCAAGATCCTCGCCATCGGTCCGCCGGTCGTGCTGCCGGAGGAAGAGATGCAGGTCGTGCTCGAGCGGTTCAAGACCTACGGGCAGCACGCGCACAACTAGCGGCACATGTGCGTTCGAAGGCCGTGCGCCACATCCGGCGCGCGGTCATTCCGCAGGCAGCATGGTGGCCAGGATATGGTGCATGTTCTCGCGGCCGACGTAGCCCGCGATGCGACCGATCTCGACGCCGTCACGGACCAGCACCAGCGTCGGCACCAGCGTTACCGGGCTTGCAAGCTTGAGGCTTTCGGCGGCGGGATCGTTCAAATCAACGAACCGCAACGGCGCCGCCTTCCCCGCCGGCGTTCCCGCATAGGACGGCGCCACGTCCCGGCGGAAGATCGGGCAATAGGCGCACCCTGGGGCCTCGAATGCGATCAGCTCGACGCCGGTCGGCGCGGCCCCGATGCCAAACAGGCCGCCGTCACCGTGCGCGACAGCCCCTCCGGACGAAAACAGTCCCAAGGTGAGGCACGCGCACGCGACTTTCACATACGAGATCATACGCATGGCCCCATAAATGCAGCTTTGGGGCCAGCGATCCACTGCCGGAACCGGCATCCGGTCGACAGGGTAAATTCGAGCGCACGAACCATCGGTCCGCGCAAGGCGTTTTCCCTTCATCCGCTAGCCCGGGATCGCCATGAAGCGTGCTTCAGTTGCCTACAAGAGAGGATTTCACGTGCTCGTGGGCGACGCTCGCTCGCAGGCGGCGACAATGGTCATAGCGCCTGGCGGATGCGAGGGTGGGCCGGACAATCTCCACGGCGGGGCGGACCAGTGGCTCTACGTCGAGAGCGGGGCCGGAGAAGCGGTGGTCAACGGCAACACTTATCCGCTCGAGGCCGGCACGCTGGTCCTGATCCAGCGCGGCGACACGCACGAAATTCGCAACACCGGGCGCACGGATCTGAAGACGCTGAACTTTTATCTCCCGCCGGCGTACACGGCGGGCGGAGATGAGCTGCCACCGGGCAAGCCGTGAGGCACAATCGTTCCCGTAGGGAAAATTAAGGGGAACGCGATCCGCAATTTAGATGTTACATTTGCATCAAACTGTAATGACTGACTGCGGTGTTGATGGTGGCTGACGAAACGACTGACTTCTCCTTTCTGCTCTCCGGCTCCGTCCTGCTCCTGGCATTGATCGTGTTCTATATCGCCCGGGCGCTATGGATCGCACGCCACGAGTGGGGTCAGTGCCGTGCCGACACCAAGATCCTCTATCTGCTCGTGGCGCCGCTTTTGACGCTCGGCGTGGACGTGCTGACATTCACGGATCGTCTGTTCTGGAGCCGGAACGAGAAAGATGGGGCGCAGAGCCCTCAGATGCAGCGTAGGCCCGCGCCGCAAGGGTTGCGAACACTACGTACCACGACCGCCCTGCGCTCGGACGGCTGATTCCTCCGCTATTGCAGATTCCTTCCGGCCCGGCGACGCTGCCCGCGCAGGTCAGGCGGCGGGTTACGGTTGCGCCGCGCTCGACGTCGTCCGCAATGCGTAGGCGTACTACTTCAGAAAATTTCTTGGAAATCGGTCTTGGGAATTGGTGGAGCCAAGCGGGATCGAACCGCTGACCTCTTGCATGCCATGCAAGCGCTCTCCCAGCTGAGCTATGGCCCCTGACCTTTGGGATCTTTGCCAGGAGGCCCTGAGGCCTCCTCGGAGACCGGCTCATTAGGCCGATCGTCTCAAAACTGCAAGCGGGAAGTTAACGCCCGCCCCACGAAAAACCGGTGCCGCGTGGCACAGCCCTTCAGCGCTCTTCGTCGCCTTCGGAGACCGGGCCGCCGATGATGTTCGACACATCGCCGCCCTCTTCCTCTTCCTCCTCGAGGAAGGTCTCGTCCTCGTCGGAGCCGATGGCCTCGCCATCCTCCTCGACGTCCGGCAGCGCCTCGTCGTCCGCGCCCTCGGCGGTCGCGTCGACCGGTGCCTTCTCGCCGTAATCGGCCTTGCGGCCGCGCCGGCTTGGCTTTTCCTCGCCCACAGCCGCCGCTAGGGCCAGCGGAGACGATGCCAGCTCATAGATCGAGCCGCAAATCGGACAAATAATCGGGTTGCGGTTGAGGTCGTAAAACCGAGCGCCGCATTCGCCGCTCTGGCAGGTACGCTTCGTCCCGCGCGCTTGCTTCGTCGCCATGGCTATTGCTCACAGTCAAAATTGGGATAGCGGGGTCTGCCACAGCACATGTCGGCTGTCAAAACGAAATCCGCAAGGCAGCACCCATTCCGTCCGCCTGGCGTTGACAGCCCCCGCGTCCGGCGGCTCTATGCCCGGGACTTTCCCGCAAATCGCGAGAGCCGGCGTCATCGGCCGCTCGCCGCATCGTTCAGACGAAGCACCCTGTGACACACGCCGATCCCGCGCCGCTCTCAGCCTTTTCCTCATGTGCGCTCAAAGGCACCCTTAGGGTGCCGGGCGACAAATCGATCTCGCACCGGGCGCTGATGCTGGGGGCGCTGGCCAGCGGCCGGACGCTGATCCGCGGTCTGCTCGAGTCCGAGGACGTGCTGAACACCGCTCGGGCCGTAACCGCGCTCGGGGCGCCGGCGCAGAAAACCGGCGATGTCTGGGAGGTGCTGGGCCGCGGCACGGGTGGGCTCACCCAGCCGGCCGGGCCTATCGATTTCGGAAATTCGGGCACGGGTGCGCGGCTCATGATGGGCGTCATCGCGCCGCACGATGTCTCGGTCAGCCTCGTCGGCGATGCCTCGCTGTCGAAGCGGCCGATGGCGCGGGTCCTCGGACCGCTCAAACAAATGGGGCTCGAGGTCGAGGAGAAGCGTGACCGGCTGCCGCTCACGATCCGCGGCACGTCGCGGCTGGTGCCGATCACCTACACGCTGCCGGTGCCGTCAGCACAGCTCAAGAGCGCGATCCTGCTCGCGGGGCTCGGTACGGCGGGAGAGACCACTGTCATCGAGCCCGAGGCGACGCGCGACCATACCGAGCGCATGCTCAGGCATTTCGGTGCCGAGGTGACGACGGCGGCGGACGGAAACGGAACGCGGATCACGATCAAGGGCGAGGCTGAACTCGAGGGCCGCGAGGTGACGGTGCCGGGCGATCCCTCGTCGGCGGCGTTTCTCATCGCGGCGGCGCTGATCGTTCCGGGCTCCGACATCACCATCGAAGGCGTGCTCGTCAATCCGACGCGCACGGGCTTCTATACGACGCTCAAGGAGATGGGCGGGGACGTGTCTTTCCTCAACTTGCGGCAGGAAGGCGGCGAGCCGATCGCCGACATTCGCGCGCGGTTCTCCGAGCTTTCCGGCGTGACGGTGCCGGCTGAGCGGGCCCCTTCGATGATCGACGAATATCCGATGCTGGCGGTCGTTGCTGCTTTCGCGCGGGGTGCCATGCGCATGGACGGGCTCGCGGAGCTGAAGGTCAAAGAGAGCGACCGGCTGGCGGCAACGGCGGCCGGTCTCGTCGCGAACGGCGTCAAGGCGGACATCAACGGCGATACGCTGACGGTGCACGGCACGGGCAGCGTTCCCGGTGGGGGGACGGTCGCCACGCATCTCGATCACCGCATGGCGATGAGCTTTCTGGTCATGGGGCTCGCGAGTGCAAAGCCCGTGAACGTGGACGACACAGCCATGATCGCGACCAGCTTCCCGCAGTTCCGCCCGCTTATGGAGCAGATCGGCGCGCGGTTCGGCGAGGGCGCGGCATGATCATCGCCATCGATGGGCCTGCAGCCTCGGGCAAGGGTACGCTCGCCAAGCGGCTCGCCGAGCATCTGGGCTTCGCCTGTCTCGACACGGGGCTGCTCTACCGGGCCGTGGGCCGCGATGTGAGGAGCCGAGGCTTTCGGCTCGACGACACCTGGGCGGCCGTCGCGGCGGCCCGAGGCCTCGATCCTGTATCGCTCACGGATCCCGGCCTCAGGGGGACGGTGGCGGGGGACGCTGCCTCTATCGTGGCGCGCATTCCGGAGGTGCGGGCGGCCCTGCTGGCCTATCAGCGCGATTTCGCCCGCCAGCCGCCCGGAGCCGTGCTCGACGGCCGGGACATCGGCACCGTGGTCTGCCCCGAGGCGGATGTTAAGATTTTCGTGACTGCGAGCCCGGAGGTGCGGGCCAGGCGCCGCTTTAGCGAATTTCAGGCGTTCGGCATGGATGTTGCCTATGAAACGGTGCTCGCCGACATCCTGACGCGGGATGCCCGGGACGCGGGGCGCCCCAACGCGCCCATGGTCGTCGCGACCGATGCGATGTTGCTAGACACCAGCAACTTGAGTATAGAAGCCGCATTCGACGCCGCCGTTGGATTGATCAAGAGGAAGATCGGCCAACCGGGACGCTGATACAGCGTCTCAATTTTTGCTGGCGGGCCTGAGGCCCATCGCGACGGCGCCGGAGACAGATCACAAGATTCATGCCGGTTGAGGACCGCCCGAGCGTGCGCGAATGCGCATTCGGCGGGGCTCGCGGCTCGATCACTTCGCGCCTGCCGGACTGCTCCCGCGAGCAGCCAGCGGGCACATCCGCCATTCAATCCACTTTCCAGGAGTTTTGATGTCCACCGAGATCAGCAAAGACTACACCCCGTCGCGCGATGAGTTCGCGGCGCTGCTTACCGAGAGCCTTGCCAAGGACGACGTGTTCGAAGGCAGCGTCGTCAAGGGCAAGGTCGTCGGCATCGAGAAGGACCTCGCCGTCATCGACGTCGGCCTCAAGATGGAAGGCCGCGTGCCGCTCAAGGAGTTCGGCGTTGGCGGCAAGCCGGGCGATATCAAGGTCGGCGATACGGTGGAAGTCTATCTCGAGCGCATCGAGAACGCGCTCGGCGAGGCTGTTCTCTCGCGCGACAAGGCACGCCGCGAGGAGAGCTGGACCCGCCTCGAGAAGCTTTCCGAAAAGGGCGAGAAAGTCACGGGCGTCATCTTCAACAAGGTCAAGGGCGGTTTCACGGTCGACCTCGACGGCGCCGTGGCGTTCCTGCCGGGCTCGCAGGTCGACATCCGCCCGGTGCGCGACATCGGCCCGCTGATGCATCAGCCCATGCAGTTCCAGATCCTCAAGATGGATCGCCGTCGCGGCAACATCGTCGTCTCGCGCCGCTCGGTTCTCGAAGAGACGCGTGCTGAGCAGCGCGCCGACATCGTGGCCCGCCTCGCGGAAGGCCAGATCATCGATGGCCTGGTCAAGAACATCACCGATTACGGTGCGTTCATCGACCTCGGCGGCATCGACGGCCTCCTGCACGTCACCGATATGGCTTGGCGCCGCGTCAACCATCCGTCGGAGATCCTCAACGTCGGCGACACGGTCAAGGTGCAGATCATCCGCATCAACCCCGAGACGCAGCGCATCAGCCTTGGCATGAAGCAGCTGCAGTCCGATCCGTGGTCGGCCATCGAGGCCAAGTATCCGATCGGCGCACGCTTCACCGGCACGGTGACGAACATTGCCGACTACGGCGCGTTCGTTGAGCTCGAGCCGGGCGTCGAGGGCCTGATCCACGTCTCCGAGATGAGCTGGACGAAGAAGAACGTTCATCCTGGCAAGATCGTCTCCACGAGCCAGCAGGTTGAGGTGCAGATCCTCGAGGTCGATCCCGCGAAGCGGCGCATCTCGCTCGGCCTCAAGCAGACCCAGGACAACCCGTGGGATGCTTTCCTTGCGCAGCATCCGAAGGGCTCGGTCGTCGAAGGCCCGATCCGCAACATCACCGAGTTCGGCCTGTTCATCGGCCTCGACGGCGGCGTGGACGGCATGGTGCACCTGTCGGATCTCGACTGGCAGAAGCCGGGCGACGAGGTCATCAAGGACTACAAGAAGGGCGACACCGTCAAAGCGGCGGTGCTCGATGTCGACAGCTCGAAGGAGCGCATCTCGCTCGGCATCAAGCAACTCGGCGGCGACCCGGCCGACGCGCTCGGCAAGTACAAGAAGGGCGACCAGGTGACCTCGGAGGTCGTCGCGGTGCAGGAGAACGGCATCGAGGTGCGCATAGCCGACAGCGACATCACGACGTTCATCAAGCGCTCGGATTTGTCGCGCGACCGCTCGGAGCAGCGCGCAGAGCGCTTCACCGTCGGCCAGAAGGTGGACGGGGCCGTTCTCTCCGTCGACAAGGCGGCGCGGCGCATCCAGGTCTCCATCAAGGCGCTTGAGATCGCCGAGGAGAAGCAGGCTGTCGCTCAGTACGGCTCGTCGGATTCGGGCGCCTCGCTCGGCGACATCTTCAAGGCCGCGATCAAGAAGCGCGACGCCGAGGCCGGCGACGAGGAGTAAGCGCTGGCGCTTACGGTTACCGAGACGTGAAAAGGATGCGCGGGGTGGAAGCCCCGCGCATTTTTTCTGCGCTTACGCTCCCCGCGCCATGGATTGGCCAAGCCCAGGGGTTTACGTTGCGCGACGCGTGGCAGTTTTATAATTTGGCCGCAATAGCTTAACTCATGGAGCATCCGGCATGTCGCTTGAAACCGAAGCCGTTCTCGATCGGCGTCGCATGCGCCGGCGTCTCACCTTCTGGCGGAGTGCGGCGGTTCTCTTCGTCGGCCTCCTTCTCGGAGCGCTGATGTTCGGCAACGGCAGCCTCTCCACACTGCCGGGAACCAAACAGATCGCGCGCGTCGCCATAGAGGGGACCATTACCGACGATCGCGAGCAGATCGAGCTTCTGAAGAAAATTCGCAACGCCAACAACGTCGAGGCGCTGCTCGTGTTCGTCAACAGCCCCGGCGGCACGACGACCGGCGGCGAAAGCCTCTACACAGCGCTGCGCAACGTGGCGGAGAAGAAGCCGGTGGTGGCGCAGTTCGGCACGGTAGCGGCGTCGGCCGGCTATATCGTCGGACTCGGCACGGACCATATCGTGGCACGCGGCAACACCATCACGGGCTCGGTCGGCGTGCTGGCGCAATGGCCCGAGGTCAGCGAGATGCTCGGCAAGCTCGGCGTCAAGTTCAACGAGGTAAAGAGCGGCGCGCTCAAGGCCACTCCGAACCCCTTCGAGCCGGCGAGCGAAGATGCCCGCCGCGTCATGCAGGAGACGATCGACGACGGGTTCCAGTGGTTCCTATCGCTTGTCGAGACGCGCCGTGGGGTTGCCGCGCGGGACATCGCGGGGCTTGCCGAGGGGCGGATCTACTCGGGGCGGCAGGCGGTCGCGCTCAAGCTTGTCGACGAGATCGGCGGCGAGGCGGAGGCTGTCCGCTGGCTCGAGACGAACCGGAATGTCGCCAAAAACCTTAACGTCGTCGATTGGAAGCCCGCCTCTCAGACGACCTGGGGCTCGGTGACGGGACAGGCCACCCAAGCGGCGGGGGCTGTGCTGGCTGCCGCGCTCGGTAACCTTTTGACGGTAGCCACAGCTACCCCAAATCTGGGTGGTCTCGGCCTTGACGGCCTCGTTTCAGTTTGGCAACCTTCGGAAAACTAAAGGAAATAATTTCGTCGGGAGGTTAGTGTTTTGATCAAATCGGAACTCATTCAAAAAATTGCAGCCTCGAACCCGCACCTTTATCATCGGGATGTCGAGCGTATCGTCAATGTTGTGTTCGACGAGATCGTTGATGCGCTGGCGCAAGGCGATCGTGTAGAGCTGCGTGGCTTCGGCGCATTCACCGTCAAGCATCGCGCAGCACGCCAGGGCCGCAACCCCAGGACCGGAACGCCGGTGCCGGTTGCTGAAAAGTATGTGCCGTTCTTCAAGACCGGCAAGGAGCTTCGGGACCGGCTCAACACGGATACCTGAGCCCCACAAGGCTTCAGGATATCGGCGCTGCCGGTCGAGAGGATATATCGTGCTGAGACGCATTCTCTGGCTCTTGACCGCCTTCCCGGCTGCGGCGCTGCTCATCACGCTCGCCGTGGCGAACCGGCATTCGGTGCGTCTCGTGCTGGACCCGTTCCGGCCGGAAACGCCGGTGCTCTCCATCGTGATGCCGTTCTACGGCTTCCTGTTCGGCGCTCTGTTGATCGGCGTGTTGATCGGCGGCGCGGCGACATGGCTGTCGCAAGGGCGATGGCGTCGTGTCGCGCGCGTGCGTGCGGTCGAGGCCAAGCGATGGCGGTCCGAGGCCGACCGGCTCATGCGTGAGCGCGACGCCGAGGTCAGCGCCCGCAACAAGGCGCTGGCGGCGCCGGACAAGCGCAACGCAGCCTGAGCCTCTTTCATCGCAGGCCGTGCTCCCTAAATGGAGCCGGTGCGCGATATTTTCCGACGTTTCAGACCCGAAAACACATGTCCACACGCGTGAAAATCTGCGGATTGCGCAGCGAGACGCAGCTCGATGCGGCGCTCGACGCCGGGGCAGATCTCGTGGGCTTCGTGCTCTACGGCAAGAGCCCGCGGAACGTCAGCCTCGACGAGGCAGCAGCCCTCGTGCACCGCGCGCGAGCGCGCGCGGGCGTGCAAGCCGTGGTGCTGACCGTCGATCCCGACGACACGCTCGTCGACCGCGTGGTCGCCGAGGTGAAGCCCGATATCCTGCAGCTTCACGGGCACGAGACGCCGGAGCGGACGGAGGCCATCCGTCGGCGCAGCGGCCTCATCATCCTCAAGGCCGTGCCGGTGGCCGACGCAGGCGATGTCGCCGACGCCTTCACCTACCTCGAGCCCGAAGGCGGCGCGGACATTCTCCTGTTCGATGCCAAACCACCGGCTGATCCTGCAGCGCTGCCGGGCGGGAACGGGCTTACCTTCGACTGGCATATTCTCGAGGAGGCAAAAGCGCCGTTCGCGCTCGCGGGCGGGCTGACGCCGGACAACGTCGCGGCCGCGATCCAGCTCACGGGTGCGGCTATCGTCGATGTGTCGTCGGGTGTGGAAACGAGCCCGGGCCAAAAGGACCCGGAGTTGATCCGCCGCTTCCTTCGCGCCGCAAAGGCCGCTAAGCAGTCCTGAAAAATCTGCCCCCTGCGGGGCACGTGAAAAAAGGAACAGGCCAATGGCCTCCAATGAGCAGAAGACGGGCGAAGGGCGGCTCAACACGCTCGCCGGCGGGCCCGATCCGCGCGGCCATTTCGGCCTCTACGGCGGACGGTTCGTCGCCGAAACGCTGATGCCGCTGATCCTCGATCTCGAGAAGGCTTACGACGCGGCCAAGGCGGACCCCGCATTCCAGGCTGAGCTGACGG
The DNA here is from genome assembly GCF_900117455.1 of Hyphomicrobium sp. CS1GBMeth3. Lineage (NCBI taxonomy): Bacteria > Pseudomonadati > Pseudomonadota > Alphaproteobacteria > Hyphomicrobiales > Hyphomicrobiaceae > Hyphomicrobium > Hyphomicrobium sp. CS1GBMeth3. The sequence goes on along the minus strand of NZ_FPHO01000003.1, from coordinate 1,887,666 downwards.
ATCTCATGCTGCATTACGGCGGCCGGCCGAGCCCGCTCTATTACGCCGAGCGGCTGACGCAGCATTTCCGCGAGATCGCAAAAGCGCAGGGCGGCACGGGCGGCGCCAAGATCTACTTCAAGCGCGACGAGCTCAACCACACGGGCAGCCACAAGATCAACAACTGCCTCGGCCAGATCCAGCTCGCCCGGCGCATGGGCAAGACGCGCATCATCGCCGAAACCGGCGCGGGCCAGCACGGCGTTGCTGTCGCGACCGTCTGCGCGCGGTTCGGGCTTCCGTGCGAGGTCTACATGGGTGCGACGGACGTGGCGCGGCAATCGCCGAACGTTGCGCGCATGCACATGCTCGGCGCCAAGGTGAATCCCGTCACGGCGGGCGCCGGCACGCTCAAGGACGCCATGAACGAGGCGCTGCGCGACTGGGTCACCAACGTGCACGACACCTACTACCTGATCGGTACGGCGGCCGGCCCGCACCCCTATCCCGCCATGGTGCGCGACTTCCAGTCGATCATCGGCAAGGAAGTGCGCGAGCAGATGGTCGAGCGCGAGGGGCGGCTGCCGGATACGCTGGTCGCTTGTATCGGCGGCGGCTCGAACGCGATCGGCCTGTTCCACCCGTTCCTCGACGACGAGGGCGTCGCGATCTACGGCGTCGAAGCCGGTGGCCACGGGCTCGAGGTCGAGAACGGGCACGCGGCCTCGATGAGCGGCGGGCGTCCCGGCGTGCTGCACGGCAATCGTACATACCTCTTGCAGGACGGAGACGGGCAGATCCTGGAAGGGCATTCGATCTCGGCCGGTCTCGATTATCCGGGCGTGGGACCCGAGCACGCGTGGCTCAAGGATACGGGCCGCGTCAGCTACGTGCCGATCACCGACACGGAAGCGCTCGAGGCGTTCCAGCTCTCGGCGAAGCTCGAAGGCATCATTCCGGCGCTCGAGCCCTCGCACGCGCTCGGCTGGGTGACGAAGCTCGCGCCGACGCTGCCCCAGGACAACCTGCTCGTCATGAACATGTGCGGACGCGGCGACAAGGACGTGTTCGCGGTTGCCGGCTATCTGGGGATCAAGCTTTGAGCAAGACACAATCGCGGATCGATCGGCGCTTCGCGGCGCTCGCGGCGGACGGGCGCGCGGCCCTCGTCACCTTCATCACAGCCGGCGATCCGGACCTCGAAACCTCGAGGGCCATCCTCACCGGGCTGCCGAAAGCGGGCGCCGACATCATCGAACTCGGTATGCCGTTCTCGGACCCCATGGCCGACGGGCCGGCGATCCAGGCTTCGTCGCTGCGCGCCCTCAAGGGTGGGCAGACGATGCGCAAGACGCTCGATCTCGTGCGCGATTTCCGCAAAACCGACGCCGATACGCCGATCGTGCTGATGGGCTATTACAATCCCATCTACGTCTATCCGAACGAGGCCTTCCTTGACGAAGCCGCCGCGGCGGGCGTCGACGGGCTGATTGTGGTGGATATCCCGCCCGAGGCGGACGACGAGCTTTGTCTGCCGGCGGTCGAACGGGGGCTCAACTTCATCCGCCTCGCAACGCCCACGACCGACGATAAGCGCCTGCCGGCCGTACTTAAAAATACCTCGGGATTCCTCTATTACGTCTCGATCACGGGCATCACGGGCGCCGCATCGGCCAATCCGGACGACGTTCAACTTCAGGTGGCGCGCCTTAAAAGCGCGACAACTCTTCCCGTGGCGGTTGGATTTGGCGTAAAAACACCTGAGCAGGCGCGCGCCCTGGCCAAGGGCGCCGACGGCGTGGTCGTCGGATCGGCGCTCGTGCGCGCCATAGAAGCAAGCTTAACCGAGGACGGCCGTGCGACTGGCGAGACGGCCGGCGCTGTCCTAAGTTTGGTTGAAAGCCTCAGCGCAGCCCTCAAGACGTCGTGAGCGAGGGCGCCGGCGATGATGCGACGCTTCGTTTCGGCCTCGGCATCGACGGCGCTGCCCCAAAAGGGGCAAAATAAGCTCTGACGAACCGGGTCATTGTTGCATGTGCCTGCCGCAGGGTGGGCACCTTTGGAGCGGTCAAGAGTGAACTGGATCAACAACGTCGTCCGGCCCAAGATCCGCAGCTTCCTCACCACGAAGCGCGAAGTGCCGGAAAACCTTTGGGTCAAATGCCCGGAGACGGGCCAGATGGTCTTCTACAAGGACCTCGAGGCCAACCAGTTCGTTGTGCCCGGCTCGAACTTCCACATGAAGATGAGCTCGCGGGCGCGGCTCGCGAGCCTGTTCGACGGCGGGACCTTCGAGCAGGTGGCCGTGCCTGGCGTGGCGCAGGATCCGCTACGCTTCCGCGACGGGCGCCGCTATACCGACCGCCTCAAGGATGCGCGCGCCAAGACGTCGCTCGACGATGCGGTGCTGGTCGGCGAAGGCACGGTCGATGGTCGCCAAGTCGTGGCCGCGGCGCAAGACTTCGAATTCATGGGCGGCTCGCTCGGCATGGCGGCTGGTGAGGCCGTGATCACGGGTATGCTGCGCGCCGTGCATCTCAAGACGCCATTCATTCTGTTCGCGGCCTCGGGCGGCGCGCGCATGCAGGAGGGCATCCTGTCGCTGATGCAGATGCCGCGCGCGACAATCGCCGTCCAGCGCCTGCGCGAGGCCAAGCTGCCCTACATCGTCGTGCTGACTGATCCCACGACGGGCGGCGTCACGGCGTCCTACGCGATGCTGGGCGACGTGCACATCGCCGAGCCGGGCGCGCTCATCTGTTTCGCCGGCCCGCGCGTCATTCAGCAGACCATTCGCGAGCAGCTTCCGGACGGCTTCCAGCGCGCCGAGTATCTGCTTGCACACGGCATGATCGATATGGTCGTGCATCGCCACAAGATGCGCGAGACGCTGAGCCGGCTCTGCGCTTTGCTCGCAGACGGCGGCACGGCCACGGTCAGCAAGCCAGCACGGAAAGGCAACGGCAAGGCGCCGACCAACGGCTCCGTCGTGGACGGCCGGCTCATCGAGAGCACCGCCATCGAGCTTGAGCCCGTCGACGACAGCCAGCGCTTCAAGGCCGAGGCGGGGGGCACCCGGGACGACGACACGACCGGACCGGTTACCACCGAGCCGCGGGACCAGCCGCGAAGCTGAGGCAGGTGTCGAACCATTACTGGAAGCGGTCAGCTAGCCCGCGCCTAGAACCTCCAAATATCATTTCATGAGTTGACCCCTGTGCTGGCCAGGGCTTTGAGTACAGTATCCTGCGTGGCCTCGAACAGGAGGGGCGTGACATTCTGACGAGCGACCAGCTCCTCGCCGACATGAAGCTCTTGCACCCGAAGCTCATCGACCTGTCGCTGGGTCGCGTGGAGCGACTTCTCGCAAAGCTCGGCAACCCACATAAAGCGCTGCCTCCCGTCGTTCACATCGCGGGCACGAACGGCAAGGGATCCGTCACGGCCTATCTCAAGGCGATGCTGACGGCCGCCGGGCGGCGCGTGCATGTCTACACCTCGCCGCACCTTGTACGCTTTCACGAGCGCATCGCGCTCGCCGGGCCCGATGGCCTGACGCGGCCGATCTCGGAAGAGGATCTGGTCGACGTTCTGTCGCGGACGCAGACGGTCAACGACGGCGACGACATCACGCAGTTCGAGATCACGACGGCGGCCGCGTTCCTCGCCTTCGCTGAGCACCCAGCCGACATCGTGCTGCTGGAGGTCGGTCTCGGCGGACGGCTCGATGCGACCAACGTCATCGAGACGCCGGCGCTGACCGTGCTGACGCCGATCTCGCTCGACCATGCAGAAAAACTCGGCAGCACGATCGAAGCCATCGCCGGCGAAAAGGCCGGCATTTTGAAGCGTGGCGTTCCCTGCATCGTCTCGCAGCAGGAAGACGCCGTGCTCGACGTTATTGCGCATCAGGCCGCGCGGACAGGCGCGCGCCTCGTTGTCTGGGGCCAGGATTACGATGCCTACGAGCAGCGCGGGCGCCTCGTCGTGCAGCAGGCCGACAGGCTTCTGGATCTGCCGCTGCCGGCGCTCGTCGGGCGGCACCAGCTCATCAACGCAGGAACGGCGGTCGCAGCGGCGCTCGAGCTCAGGGCGTTCAACATCGATGAGCACGCCATCGAGCGAGGGCTGACAACGGCGCAGTGGCCGGCCCGCATGCAGCGTATCGACAGCGGACCGCTGCCGTCTCTCCTGCGTCCCGGCTCCGAGCTTTGGCTCGACGGCGGGCATAATCCCGCGGCGGGGCTCGCGCTTGCGCAATCGGTCGCCGATCTTGAGGAGCGTGCGCCCAAGCCGCTCTATCTCATTGTCGGCATGCTCGGGCTCAAGGATGCGGCCGGCTTTATCGGCTCGTTTCGCGGGCTCGCACGGCATGTGATCGGCGTGCCGATCCCGGGCTCGCACGAGGCGCCGTTTACGCCGGACGCGCTTGCGGACGCCGCGCGGTCGGTGTCGCTCAGCGCTGAGGCGGCGCCATCGGTGGAAGCGGCCTTGAAGCGCATCGATGCAATCGAGCTAGGTGCGAAACGCATCCTGATCACGGGGTCGCTCTACCTCGCAGGACACGTGCTGGCACTGCAGGAAGGCGTCGAGCCGCAGGCGAACTGACACACGCCGATAACGAACGCAAAAAGGGCTCCGACGAAATCGGAGCCCTTCGTAATTCTGTGCCGCGCGGCGTGCGTTATGCCTTGGCGACGAGGCTCTCGCCGATCTGCGAGCCGAGCCACTCCTCGAGCTTGCGCTTCTGCACGAGCGCGCCGACATGCTGGCCCGCGACCTGACCGTTCTTGAACACGATCAGAGTCGGCATGGCACGGATGCCATACTTGGTAGTGATGGCCGGACTCTGGTCGACGTCGATCTTCACGATCTTGACCTTGCCCTTCTGCTCGGCGGCAACCTGCTCGAGCGCGGGAGCCATGGCCTTACACGGACCACACCACTCGGCGAAGAAATCGACGAGCACCGGCTCGCTCGACTTCAGCACCTCTTCGTCGAAAGTCTTGTCGGAAACGAGTGTGGTCATAGTATCTCCTTTGCTCGGCGAGCGCCGATCGGTTCCATGCCCTCCCAGCGGTCCGTGAAGGTAGGAATGGGGCCTTCAGGCGTCAAGTCGCAGGGTATCCAGGCGCCAGAGTTCATCCGCATATACGGCCAGGGTATCCTCTTGGATCTCCATGAGATGCGGCCCTTGTGTCCACAGCAGGGCCGCCCGGACCCGCTTTCCGGGGGCGATTTCACGCACCGCCAGGGCATAGGCCGCAAGCTGGAAAAGATAGGCGGGCGCTACCGCCTCGGGGCTCCGGGGCGCGCCGCGGTTGGTCTTGTAATCGACGATCAGAACCTCGTCCCCGGACAGCGCCAGCCGGTCGATCTGCCCCGTTATGCGCAGCGGCGGCCCGGCGCCCTCGGGGCGGGGGATGACGGCCACGATCGGCACCTCGGCCTGGCTATCCGGCCCGAAGACCGGGGCGAACGCCGGGTCGGAAAGAATAGCCAGCGTCTCGGCCTCTATGCTCGCCAGCGTAGTGCGCGGCAGGCCTCTCCCGCGTTCCGCGAGAAATGCCTTCGCCACCTTGCCCCATGCCTTGCGCTCAACGGAGGGTAGATGCTGGAGAAGCGCATGGGTCAGCGTACCGCGCAGGAAGCGGCTCTCGTCGGAGAGCGCGGCGGGGCTGAGCACGGCTGGCTCGGCTTCACGCGCGCGGGGCGGCGGCGCAGGCAGCGGCTCGCCCTCGTCATCGGTGTCGTAGGGCGCCAGTCGCGACGGCGCGAGGGGGATGGTGAGTTGCGGCTCCTTCGGGACGGAGGTCATCGCCCAGGGTGGCAGCGGGGCATCCGCCTTGACGGCGGCGCGCGTTGCCTTCGGCGCCTCTGTCGGCGCGGTCTGTAGGGTTACGAGGCGCAGCACCTCGCGGCCGTCCGGCTGCTGCACCCGCTCGAGCAAACCATCCAGGCGCTCTCTGATCAGCTCGTACCAGCAGCCTGCTTCCAGCCCCTTTCGGCCCTCGAAGCCCGCCACGTAGAGGCGATCGCGCGCACGCGTCAGCGCCACATAAAGCAGGCGGTTGAGCTCCTCGCGCTCGCGCCGGCGCAGTTCGTCGCGCGCGTCGCGCATCTGCTCGAGACTGCCCGTGTCTTTGATCGGCCAGACGAACGGCGTCGGCGATCCCGGCGCGCGTTGCATCGTCTGGAGCTTGATCGGCCGGCCAGCCTGACCTGCAGCGGAGCCGGCGCTGCACGTATCGGGCAGGAACACGATCGGCGCCTCTAGTCCCTTGGCGCCGTGCACGGTCATGACGCGCACTTCATCGCGGCCGTGCTCCATGTCGCGTTTGATGTCGCGGGTGCCTTCGCGCATGAAGGCGAGGAAGCCGGCGAGCGACGGCGGCGCGCCATCGTCGTAGGTCAGCGCGAGGTTCAGGAACTCGTCGAGCGGATCGGCCGCGTCGAGGCCGAGGCGGGCGATCAGCTTCTTGCGCACGCCATCGCGGTCAAGGATGTCGGCGAAGAACTCGAACGGCGGGCGGAAGTCGGCCGCCTTGCGCCAGCGCTTCAAGGTTTCGGCCGCTTCGACGAACCGCGCGTTCTCCTTGCTTCTTTCGAGTAGAGCCTTCCAGAAGGTGCCTTTGCGCTCCTGGCCTGCTTCCTCGCGGTTCCAGAATGCCAGGTCCGTGAGATCGGCATCGTCCAACCCGAAGATCGGGCTTTTCAAGACTTCGGCCAGCGCGAGATCGTCCTCGGGAAGCGTCAGGAAATCGCCGAGCGAGAGCATGTCCTGCACCGCGATCTGCTCGGTGAGGCGCATACGGTCGGCACCGGCCACGGGAATGTTGCGAGCTTTGAGCGCCTGCACCATCGGCGCGGCAAACGGCGCGCGCTTGCGCACGAGGATCAGAATGTCGCCCGGCGCGATGGGGCGACCGGTGGACGCCAGCACCTCGCCGGACGCGAGCCAGCCTTTGATGGTGTCGGCGATGCGATTGGCGATTCGCACAACGGGCGGCTCGGTCGACTGCTCGTCGAGCGGCGACCAGGCATCTGCGGGCGCGACGTCCTCGTGCGCTTCTGTGTGCCAGATCTCGACCACACCGCCATGGCCGGCGCGTTTTGCGGCGTGTGGCGCGGGCGTGACGCCGGGCGTGCGCTCGCGGTCTGCGAACACGCGATCGACGGCTGCAAGGATCGGCGCAACGGTGCGGAACGACAGCGTCAGCGGCACGGTGCGCCATGTGACGCCCGCGGCGCGGCCGAGGTCCGCGAAGCGCCCGCCCATGGCCGAGAACATCTCAGGTGCCGCGCCCTGGAACGAATAGATCGATTGCTTCTCGTCGCCCACGGCAAAGAGCGTGCGCACGATGTCATCGCGCGCGCCGGTGCCGGAGAAGAACTCGGTGGCGAGCGCTTCCACGACGCGCCACTGCGACGGGCTCGTGTCCTGGCTCTCGTCGACGAGGATGTGGTCGAGGCCGTTGTCGAGCTTGTAGAGCACCCATTCGGCGGAGCTTTGCTCGGAGAGCAGCGCTTTGGTGCGCGCGATCAGGTCCTCGAAGTCGAGCGCGGCGCGGCGGACTTTCGCGTCCGTATAGCGTTGCTGCACGGCGCCCGCGAGACGCAGCAAGGCCATTGTGGCTTCGACGACGGCGGCACCCTGTTGCTCGGCGTGGAGTGAGAGAAGGCGCGATTGAGCGCGAGATAGCATCGGCTCGATCTCGGGGTTCTTTTCCCCGAGCGCCTTCGTGACGAGCTTCTTGCGCGGTTCCTTGTCCTTGGTCAGCAAGAGATCACAGAGAGCGTCCATGCGCGCGCGGTCGGAAGTGGCGGACAGCACAGCGGCTGCTCTATTGGCGCCGTCGACGTCCGTCTTGGTTCCGCCGATGAGCACATTGCGAATGTGGGCGACGTCCGCTGCCGAAAGGACGGTTGCCGCCTCGGCTTCGATCGCCGCGCGCGTGACGTCCTTGCGCACGCCGAAGTGACGGCGGTAGAGAACGCCGGCTTCATCGAGGCCACCGGCTAAGCGATGCGCTTCATCGAGCCAATCGCGGTGGCCGAGCGCATCGGCCAGAATCTCGTCGAAACGGTCATCGGCGGCGTAGGCGATGGCCGTTTCGAGCGCGCGGCCGAGCGGGCTCGTCCGCTCGCGTGCCGCTGTGCCGATCACCTGGTCGGTGGCTTCGCGCATCAGCTTGCGCGCTGTCTCCTCATCCAGGATTGCGAAGCCCGGCGTGACGCCCGCCTCCAGCGGGAAGCGTTGCAACAGCCGCTCGGCGAAGGCGTGGATGGTCTGCACCGAGAGACCGCCCGGCGTTTCGGTTGCCCGCGTGAACAGCGTGCGTGCGAGCGCCATCTCGGACGATTGAGGTTCTCGCCCGAGAAATTTGAGCAGTGCGGCTTCAAGCTCATCCTCGGGCAGCATCACCCACTTCGACAGGCTTTCGAAGACGCGCTTCGACATCTCCGCTGCCGCGGCCTTCGTATACGTGAGGCACAGGATGCGCTCGGGCGGCGTTCCGGCCAGCAGCAGGCGCAAGACTCGCATGGTGAGCACGTGCGTCTTGCCGGTGCCGGCGTTGGCGCTGACCCAAACGGACGCGGCAGGATCCGCCGCCTCGGCCTGCAGGCCGGTCGTGCGCGCAAGCTCGACCTCGATCGATTTGAACTCGACGATCGCTGTCATGGTCAGGCTTCCTCCTCGGCAACGGCGCCTGACGACCATTCGGCGACGCGTGCCAAGTGCGCGTAGTCGTCGTAGGCGTAGCCGAAGCGAGCGCGACGCAGCGGACGATAGGGCGTTGCCTCGTCATCGAAGCGGGCGACGTGACGCTTCAGGCCATCGAGCGCCTGATCGGCGAGCGCGCCGACGTCCGGAACCTTAACGTCGCGCTGGTCTCCCGGCGGCTCTCCGCCGGAGGCGCGGATGTAGCGCAGCGTCGCGACAGGCCGCTTCGGGATCTTTTCGAAGCCGAGCGCGACATCGCGAGCGATTGCAGCTTCCAGCGGGAGCTGCGGCGAGACGCCTTCCAGCACTTTCTTGTCGGGCGGCGGCGCGCCCGTTTTGTAGTCGGAGATCACGAGCGAGGCGTCGGCGATGTCGATGCGGTCGGCGCGTGCGGTGAGCTTGAACGGACCGGCCGGGGCGTCCAGCACAAGCTCGCCTTTGACCTCTGCCATGACCTGCGTGATGCCGGCGCGGCGCGCGGGCTCGGTGGCCGCGAACCACTCGGCGAAGCGCTCGAAGCGCGGGATCCAGAACGCGGCGATGCGCGGATGCGCAGCGTAGGCTTCCAGAGACGCGCGCGCGAAACGCACCAGCTCGCCTCTGACGTCGTCCGGAAGCGACGCCGGATAGGCCGCCGCGAACTTCGAGAGCGCGTCGTGAATAATGCTACCGCGCAGCGCAGGCCCTGGCGGCTCGCCGAGTGGCGGCAGCGGCGTGAGCTTCAGGATCTCGCTGGCGAAGATCGCGTATGGATTGCCGATCCAGGTCTCGATGCGCGACACGGAGAGCTTGCGCGGGCGCTGCGCGACGGCGGGGCGCGGCTCGGGCACGGGAAGCCGCGGCATGGGGCGCGCGGTGTCGCGCTGGCGCGCCCACGCGAGCCAGGGTTGATTCGGCTCGAGCGCCGATTTCACGCCCATGCCGTCAAGCAGCGCCGTCAAGCGCAGGAGCCAGCGCGAGGGCACCGTCGGCACGCCATCCTTCTTCTCGGCGCGCGTCAGGATCACCTCCGGCGCGGCAAGCAGCGTTGCGAAGTCGTGCGCTGACTGGCCGATCTTTTCCTCGGGCGAGGGAAGGCCTAGGGCGGTCCGCATGGGGCGGTTCAGCCAAGCGCCGGGATCGGACGACTTCGGCCACGTGCCTTCGTTGAGCGAACCCAGGATCACGACGTCGGTCTGCTGCAAGCGCGCTTCGAACGGTCCCCAGATCGAAAGGCGCGGATGCACGGGGCCCCGCGGGCGCACGGTCTCGGCGGACGCGAGGCTGCGGTAGAAGTCAGCGTAATCGGCGGCTGGCAAGTCGAGCGGCGGCAGGCGCGTATCGAGCAGGCTCGCAAAAAAGCGCGCGGCGGTCTCGCCCGCCTCGTCGCGCCAGAGTGGACTTTCGTCGTTGTCTTCCGTGTCGGGTAAGCGCGCGATGGCTTCGGCGGCCTTGCAGTGCGCATCGACGAGATCGCGGAGCGCAACTGGATCTTTGCTGTCAAAGAGAGCGAGAAGCGGCGTGAAGGCCGCGCGCAGACGCACCAGAAGATCACGCGCCCGCTGCCAGTCCTCGTCCCAGAGGCGGCGCGCGGCGGGGTGGGCGCGCAGGCCGTTGGCGCGCTCTTCCGCTGCGCGCTCGAAGGCCGCCTCGACGCCGTCGAGCCCTTCGCCGAGATAGGGCGCGCGGAACGTCACGATCTCGAGCGCACGGGCGCCAAGGCGCGCGGTAAACGGATCGAGACCGAGGCGCGCCAGAGGATGCTTCAGAAGCGCGACCGTATCGGCCGGGGCGAAGCGCGTTGCAGCCGCGTTGATGACGAGATCGAGCAGGGCCCCTGGCGGCGTTTTGCGCAGCGGGCGGCCGGCCGAGTCATCGACCTTGATGCCCCAGGCTTCGAGACGCACGGCAACACGGCGGGCGAGGAAGCGATCCGGCGAGACGAGGGCGGCCGTCTTGCCCGGCGTTTCGGCCGCTTCGCGCAAGATCAGCGCGATGGCTTCGGCCTCGTCCTGGGCCGTCGGCGCCTCGATCAGGCTCAAGCCCTCGGGGGCCGCGCGCGACGTATCCTTGCGGGCGGCGGCGGCAAAGCTCTCCCACCGCTCCGTCGTGCCGGCTGGGCGCGTCGCCTCGGCAATCAACTGCGCGCGGGCCTGTTCCGGCGCAGGCAACGGCTCACCAAGACGTCTGACGTCGCTACGCGCGCAGCCGAGCGCATCAAGCAGCTTCTTCAATCCGAACTGCGGATGCTCGGGGTGCTCGGGGCCGATGGCTTTCCAACTCTCGGCGTCGAGCGCGAGATCGAGCGCCGGCAGCACGATGGCACCGTTGGCGAGACCCGCCACGGCGCGCATCAGCTCCACCGTGGCCGGGATCGAGCCCGTGACGCCAGCGACTATCACCGGCCCCGCAGGCGGGTTTGCAGACAGGCGCTTTGCCTCGGCACGGATGACGGCATTGCGGCGCGCGGCCGCTGACAGGAGCCCGCCCTCGGCCAGATACGCGGGCCAGAACTGCGTGACGATCTCCAGGAACTTGAGCGTCTTCTGCCAGTGCTCCGAGAAGGTCTCGGGTACGAGGCTGGCGAGACCGTCGAGGCTCACGTCCTCGGTCTCGACCATGTCCATGAGCTGCGCCAGCTCAGCCGCAAGGATCGCCGCCTGTGCGGTGGTGGCCGCGCCGACGGCGGCGAGCGGCTCCTTGCCCTCGCGCGCGCTCTGCATGGTCTCGGTCCAGCGGCGGATCAGGCTCGTCAGCACGAGGCGGCGTTCAAGCTCGCCAATGGCGGGTGGGATGGCGCCCGTCAGCGCGTCGGCGTCGGACGCGGCCGCCGCGATCAGCGACAGATCCTCCTCGCCTTCCGAAACAGCCGTGATCTTCGGCAACAGAAGCGCGCGTCTACCGGATGCGCGCAGAAACGCGTCCTGCAGGGCGCGCGTGGCGCGACGCGTCGGCAAGTAGAGCGTGATGCGGGGCAGATCCAACGGACCGGACGCGCGGCCGCTGCCCGCGGGCAGCGTGCCGTCCAGGATGGCGGCGGCGAGGCAGTCGAGGAACGGGCGGCCGGCCTCGACGGTGTAGATGTTCGGGTGGTCTCGCAGGGGTCGCGCTCTCGGATGGAATCGGCCCAGATTCGGGTTCGTTGGCCGGGTATACCATCCGAAAGGGGGCGCTCAGGCGGTCGCCGCGCGGGCTATCCACCGTTCCGCGTCTTCGATGGCCTGTGGTGTACCAACGTGCATCCACACGCCGTCCAGTCTGATGCCGTAAAGCCGCTTTTTCTCGATGGCCCGATCCCATAACACGTTGAGGGAGAATCGTCCGTCCGGGGCCCCTTCGAACATGCGGGGATGCGCGATCGAGACGCCGGTGAAGGCGAACGGCGTCTCGCCGCGCTCGGGGCGGCGCGTCAACGTGCCGTCGGCGGCCATCAAGAAGTCGCCGTGGCCGTCGTAGCCGAGGCTCGTTGCGCCGAGCGCCAGCAGCATCAGGCTATCCATGCGCTCTGGATCGAATGCGGAGATCAGGCGGGCGATGTTGGCGCCGACGCCCTCGGCCCAGACCGAATCGGAGTTGTGGATCAGGAACGGCGCGGGTCCGAGCAGCGGCAACGCCTTTACGATACCGCCTCCGGTATCGAGCAGCTGGCCGCGCTCGTCGGAGACCGTGATGGCGGGCCTCGTGCGCCCCGAGAGACGAGCTTCGATCTGATCGGCGAAGTGATGGACGTTGACGACAACGCGCGGGATGCCGGCGTCCGCGATGCGGTCGAGCACGTGATCGAGCAACGGCTTGCCGTCGAGCGGCACCAGCGGCTTCGGCAGGTTGTCGGTCAGCGGGCGCATGCGCGTACCGAGGCCGGCGGCCAGCACCATCGCAGTCGTTACAGCTTCGTTCATCAGAGACGACTCTCGCGGTGAGGGATGTCAGGCGGGGCGTGGCGGACCGCGTCTGGAAAATGACGGTCGTACCAGCGCGCGAGCGCGGACAGATCAGGATGCGTCAGCCCGCGCGCCAGATATCGCCATAGGCGGGGGATGTGACGCAAATACGTACGCTTTCCGTCGCGCATGGTGAGGCGGGCGAAAATGCCGAGGATCTTGGTGTTGCGTTGCGCGCCGAGCGCCGCGTAGGCGAAGCGGAAGGAGGCGGCGTCGAAAGCCGGCTCGGAGCTGCGCTTCTCGAGATAATAGGCGAGGAGTTCGTCCTCGAGCGCGGGCGCCACGTCCACACGCGCGTCCTGCAGCAAAGAGACGAGATCGTAGGCGGGCGAACCTTGCAGCGCGTCCTGGAAATCGAGAAGCCCCGTGCGACGCGCCCCTTCGCGGTGCGGCAGCCAGACGAGGTTCGGCGAGTGATAGTCGCGCAGGACCCATCCCTTGTGCCCGTTGGCAAGGCGAGCAAACACACGATCCCATGCGGCGACGAACTCAGCGCGCGCGTCGGCAGGGACAGGCGTGCCGTAGACCGCGGGCCAATACCAATCCGGCAGCAGCTCGACCTCGATGCCAAGCACGCCCGCATCCTGCGGCGGGATGCGGTGTGACGTGCCATCGGGGAGCGCGATCTTGTCCGGCACGGGGAGGGGGGCAAGCGCCACGAGCGTATCGGTCGCCGCGCGCCACAGCTCGGCTTGCGACGTACCTGTCGCGACCTCGGCGCCGAAGATGCGATCACTGAAGTCTTCGAGCAGGAGGAAGCCGCGCTCGAGATCGGCGGCATAAACCTCGGGTGCGCTGAAGCCCGCCTCGCGCAGCGTTCCGGTTACGGCTACGAAGGGCCGCACGTCCTCGGCCAAGCCGGCTATGCGGCTATAGGGCAGGCCATTGCGAATGGGAGGTCCGTCCGGCTGGCGCGCCTGATCCATCAGAATAGCGCTGCGGCCGGCGTCCCAAAGACGCGTGTAGGCGCGCGTCGAGGCGTCGCCCTGCAGATAGACCGCGCGCGCCGTACCCCAAGGCGGATGGCGTTCGAGGAAATCCGACATGGCGGAGAGACGCGCCAGACGCGGACCCCACGTGCCGTACCCCTTGAGCGCCAGCGTGCGTTGCTCGGGCGAGGCACCCTGCGCAAGATGAATATCGAGGCGGTTCACGGCGAGCAGGCTCGGCGCGCGCTCGGGCCACTCGACAATCGCCGCGCCGGTCGCGACGAGCTCGTCGAAGCCGAGCTCGATCAGGTCGTCGTCGCCAGCGATGCGATAAAGATCGAGGTGGGCCAGCTCCAAGCGCGGCGATGTGTACGTCTGCACGAGCGAGAAGGTCGGGCTCGGGATCTCGGCCTCGGCATCGCCCAGGGCAGCGCGGATCAATGCGCGCGCGAGGGTCGTCTTGCCGGCGCCGAGATCGCCGGAAAGGGCCACTAGGTCGCCCGCGGCGAGCTTCAGCGCGATGCGCTCCGCCAAACGGCCAACGGCCGCCTCATCGGCGTCAGCCACGCGCCAGTCGTGTTGCATCGTTGCTTGCGGAAGGGACATGTCTTTGCTCAAGGCCGCGCTCGGGGAAACGTACCGTGACCTTTGTCCCTCTTCCAGGCTCGCTTTCGAGCATCATGTCGCCGCCGTGAAGCTCTACCAGACTCTTGACAACAGAAAGGCCGAGGCCGGCGCCACGATGCTTGCTGCCCTGGCTTTGGCTCTCAAAACGCTCAAAAATGCGGGCCTGCTGCTCTTTGGGGATGCCGACGCCCTGGTCCTCGACCGAGAACACCACGGTCCCCCCCTCGCGCCAGCAGGAAAGGTGTACCACACCCTCCGGCTTCGAAAAGCCGACCGCGTTCGACAGCAGGTTGTAGAGCACCTGGCGAACGCGATGCTCGTCGGCCACGAAGGAGGTAGCGTCGTCGGCGACGGCGATGTCGAGGGTCAGGCGGGCGCGGGCGGCGCGCTCGCGCACGCCGTTGATGGCCTGGTCGATGACGGCCTGGACGTCGACACTGGCGAGCTTCAGCTCCAGCCCGCCGGCGTCGATCGCGGAGAGATCCAGGATGTCGTCGATGATAGCGAGCAGGGTCTTCGACGAGAAGGAGATGTCGTCGAGATATTCGCGCTGGCGCGGCGTCAGCGTGCCGAAGATCGGGTTGGCGAGCAGCTCGCTGAAGCCGATGATATTGGTGAGCGGCGTTCTCAGCTCGTAGGAGATGTGGCCGATGAACTGGTTCTTGAGCTTGTCTGCCGTGACGAGTGCCTCGTTGCGCTCGATCAGCGCGCGCTCGTAGCGCTTGGAGTCGGTCACATCGACGAAGGTCAGCAGCGTGCCGCCGTCAGGAAGCGGCGTCACCGCGTAGTCGATGACGCTGCTATCAGGGCGCACCATCTGGCCCTCGATCGGTTCGCGATCCTCGAAGGATGTGACGGAGCGGCTGATCTCGAGCCAGGTCGACATCTCGCCGTGAAGGACCTGCGTAACGCGGATGAACTCGTCGATGTGCGGGCTCTCGGCGAGCTGCTGGCGTGACAGCTTCCAGATCGCGGCAAAAGCGGAGTTGTGCAGCTTGAGGCGGCCGTCCGTGCCGAACACCGCGACGCCTTCCTTGAGGCTGTTCAGGGTCTCGGTCTGCACGCCGATCAGCGCGTTATAGCGGCTTTCGAGCGCGAGGCGCTCGGTCTCGTCCTTGTAGAGATAGGTGACGCCGCCATCGGGCCGCTGCGCGGCCATGACGTGCAAATCGCGACCGTCAGGGAGGTGCCACCAGTCCTCTTGCTCGGCCTCTTCCTTGTAGCACTTCAGGACCTTGGCCTTCCATTCGCGGTAGTTCACGACCTCGGGCAGGCGGTCGAGCTCGCGCAGCCGGTCAAGCACGGCGCCGTCGCTTGGGCCGGTCGCGAGCCAGTCGGCGTCGAGCTGCCAGAGCCTCTGATAGGCGGCGTTGAAGAAGGTCAGCTTCTGGTCGGCGTTGAAGATGGCGACGGCGGTGGCGACGCGGTCCAGCGTGCGGTCGTAGGCGGCGATCTGCCGATCGAGCTCGCCCTTGGCAGACTCGATATCGGCGACGTCGATCGCTGCGCCGGCCGTGGCATCGCCGAGCGGCAGCACGGTCACCTCATGCGTCTTGCGCTCGGAGCCGATGACGAGCGGCACGCGCTCCTTATAGGTCTGACCCATCTTCAGCGCGCGCGCGACCCGCTTGCGCTGGCGAGATTCCAGGAGCTGGATCTGGCCGTCGACGACCTCGGTCTCGCTCTCCGCATCGACCGCGCGGATGTAGGCGCTGTTGACCCAGGTCATGCGTCCGCTCACATCGCAGAGCCAAGCCGGGTGGGGCAACGCGCTCAACAGCGCGCGGCTCGAGCGCACGTCGCGCGCGAGGCGCATATGCTGATCGAGGATGACGGATAGGTCACGCTTGTAGCCCGCCACGTCCTTGAAGCGCAGCACGGCGCGCCCGCCTGCAGCGCGGCCGTCCGCCTCGACGTGGCCACCGGCCGCCGTCTTCAGGATCAGGTTGAAGGCGCGGCCCTCGGAGAGGAGCCCATCGAGCGACGATCGCAGCGCCGCGTTGCTTTTCTGGTCGAGCCAGAAATTGAAGCGGACCAGCTCGCCGGTGTTGGTGGGCAGGCCCGGCACGCCGGTCAGCGTGTTGGTGACGACGGAGAGGCCGCGGCCCTGCTCCCAGTGCATCAGCACCTGGGGCTCGGCCTTGATCAGTGCCTCCGCAGCAGCAAGAGCGCGGCGCAGCTCGCGCGACTCGTCCTGGGCGCGGCGCGCCTGGCGGCGCATGGTGGTAATGGCCTGGTAGAGCAGATAGACGGTGCCCGCGCCCGCCGCTGCGACGAGACCAGCCAGGATCCAGGTGCCGCCCGGAAGCCCGCCTTGCTCCACCAGCCGCCGTCCCGAGGCGAGCGTCGCCGTCAGCACCGTGACGCAGGCCAAGCTCGCCAAGGCCAGCATGGCCAGCTCTACGCGTGTATTCTGTCGTTCTGGCGTAGGGCTCTTGGTCGACATCGATCTCGGGGTTCGATCTCCAGGGGCTTTCCGCTCATCCGGCGGATCGCAGAAAGACCCTAGCTCCTTAGTTCTCTCGTGCTTCTCGTCGGGAAAACCGCTTTCACACTGCTGCGGAAGCACTCCGGCGGCAGTGTCCGCGCCCTTCGCCCAGAAGAGCGAATCGCAACTTGAATTATGGGGACCTTAGGGGACCTGTGCCAGCCCTGGCGAATACGCATCCGGCTCCCGACACGGGTCGGGAGCCGGCGATATGTAGCCCTGCGCGATACAAGGCCGCTTGCGAATCATTTTTGGTGCCGGATCCGCCATGGGCGGCGCCCGGCTCCGCGCCACTTAGTATCGGTAGTGATCCGGCTTGAACGGGCCTTCGACCGGGACGCCGATGTAGTCGGCCTGGTCGGGGCGCAGCTTGGTCAGCTTGACGCCGAGCTTGCCGAGGTGAAGGGCCGCGACCTTCTCGTCGAGCACCTTCGGCAGCGTGTAGACCTTGTTCTCGTACTTGCCGGTGTTGGCCCAGAGGTCGATCTGCGCCAGCGTCTGGTTGGAGAACGACGACGACATCACGAACGACGGGTGGCCCATGGCATTGCCAAGGTTCACGAGGCGGCCTTCCGACAAGAGGATGATGCGGTTGCCGGACGGGAACTCGATCTCATCGACCTGCGGCTTGATGTTGGTCCACTTGAAGTTCTTCAAGCCTGCGACCTGGATCTCGTTGTCGAAGTGGCCGATATTGCAGACGATGGCGCGGTCCTTCATCTGGCGCATGTGGTCGACGGTGATGATGTCCTTGTTGCCGGTCGCGGTGACGTAGATGTCGGCGCGGGAGAAGGCATCCTCGATGGTCGCGACCTCGTAGCCTTCCATCGACGCCTGGAGCGCGCAGATCGGATCGACCTCGGAGACGATGACGCGGGCACCGGCCTGGCGCAGAGAGGCGGCCGAGCCCTTGCCGACGTCGCCGAAGCCCGCCACGAAGGCGACCTTGCCGGCTAGCATCACGTCGGTGCCGCGGCGGATGGCGTCGACCAGCGATTCACGGCAGCCGTAAAGGTTGTCGAACTTCGACTTGGTGACGCTGTCGTTGACGTTGATGGCCGGGAACAGGAGCTTGCCCTGCTCGGCGAGCTTGTAGAGGCGGTGCACGCCCGTCGTGGTCTCCTCGGAGACGCCCTTGATCGCCTTCGCGACCTCGTCGAACCAGCCCTTGGGCTTCTCCTTCAGAAGGCGCTTGATGAGGGCGAAGAAGATCTCCTCCTCCTCGGAGCCCGGCTTGTCGAGGAACACCGTGTCGCCCTGTTCGGCCTTCAGGCCGTAGTGGACGAGCATGGTGGCGTCGCCGCCGTCGTCGAGGATCAGGTTGGGCACGCCGCCACCGTGCCAGTCGAACAGGCGGGCGGTGAAGTCCCAGTACTCGGTCAGCGTCTCGCCCTTGAAGGCGAAGACCGGCGTACCGCCGGCGGCGATAGCGGCTGCGGCGTGATCCTGGGTCGAGAAGATGTTGCAGGAGACCCAGCGCACGTCGGCGCCGAGGGCCTTCAGCGTCTCGATCAGAACCGCGGTCTGGATCGTCATGTGGAGGGAGCCGGCGATGCGGGCGCCCTTCAGCGGTTGCTGGGGGCCGTACTCGGCGCGGATGGCCATGAGGCCCGGCATCTCCGTTTCGGCGAGATCGATCTCCTTGCGGCCGAAGGCGGCGAGCGAGATGTCCTTGACGATGTAATCGGTGTTGGCGGTCATGGGCGTCCTTCTATGGGTGCTTTTTCGAGCAGATCCGGGCGCAGAAATCGGAGCGCAGTCCGGCCCGGGCGCGCAAAGTCGCCCCTCCTATAGCGGCCTGGGGCGCCGATCGCAATAAGATATAAACAAGTCCTTATGTCCGCGGCGGCGTGCGGCAAAATGGCTTGCGGGCCTGAGGCCGGCAAGCGCGGGGGCTTTTGGGCCCTGCTTTCGGATGACGAAGGTCAGCGCTTGTGACGGATCGAGGTGGTCGGGGGGCGGTCTCGAAGGTTGCGCGTTCCGGCTCAGTCTTCCTCGGCGAGCTCCTCGCCGAAGCCCGTCTCGACAAGGTCAACCAACGCCGCGAGCGCTTCGGGTCCTTCGTTACCCTCGGCCGTGATGTAAAGCGTCGAGCCGGGGCCGGCGGCCAGCATCATCAGGCCCATGATCGAGGTGCCGCCCACAGTCTGGCCGTCGCGCGTGACGGTGACCGTCGCCTCGAAACCCTCGGCGAGCTTTACGAACTTGGCGGATGCGCGCGCGTGCAGACCCTTGCGGTTGACGACGGTGACGACGGCCTCGGGGCGCTTGCTGTCTCTGATCTCGGGCATCGCGCGCGTCTCGCCGACCTCACTGCTCGCCGGACAATTCCTGGCTCGCAACCTTGATGTACTTGCGTCCCGCTTCGCGCGCCAGCGTCACCGCTTCGTCCAGCGGCACCTCGGCCCTGAGGCCCGCAAGCTTGACGAGGATCGGCAGGTTGATGCCTGCAAGAATCTCGACATGCGCCTCGTCCATGACTGAAATGGCGAGGTTCGATGGCGTGCCGCCGAACATGTCGGTCAGGATGATGACACCCGATCCGGTCTCCGTTCGCCGCACGGCGTCGAGGATCTCGGCGCGGCGCGCCTCCATGTCGTCCTCAGGTCCGATCGAGATCGTCTCGAGCTGTGTCTGAGGTCCGACGATGTGCTCGAGCGCCGCGCGGAACTCGACTGCCAAGCCGCCGTGTGTGACGATCACAAGTCCGATCATCTAGTCCGAGCCGAGTTGTTTCGCTGCCGGATGATGCGCTTTGTCCCGGTCACAGGACGGCGCTCCAAGTCTCCAAGGCGTCACGACATTCTCCGTGGTGTCATGAGCGTTCCGGATGCCGCGGCCCCCAGTGTTGCGCGGCGGGCCGGAGACTTACAGGGGTTCGCGGGCAAAGCAAGGACTTTCCGACCACCGCTCACGGCGCAGTTAATGTCCCAGGGGCCGCCTCCAGGGCCAGAATAAGCTTGACAGGCGCAGAGGCTTCAAAGGGCGCAAGCCGCACGACGGGGAGCACGATCCCGAGGTATTCAGCGGTGAGGGATTCCAGTGGATAGCGTTCCACCGCCTCGCTCGCCACGAGATCGACGACGAGGGCAAGGCGTGCGGACGGCCGATACGTCAGCGTCAAAATGCCAAGCCCGCGCACCTCGATCTTGCCCGCGAGGGTTGCGGGCGGGCTTACCACGAGACCGTCTTCCCTTCGCACGCATTGAACTTGATCATCGGCGACAAGCTCCGCACGCAGCGGACTATGCGCGAGGGGCGGCAGCGCGATACAGCGCAGGGTGAGATCCGATTTGCCAGAGCCCGAGGGGCCGCGGATCAAAACCGCCTTGTCGCCGAGCGCCAGCGCGGTTGCATGAACGAGTTCAGTTGCGCTCGGCGACGGGCTCATGTTGGCGATCCATTGCCTGTACGCGACGTCCTCCCGGCAACCCGGAGCGCGCAGAGGTCACGAGCGCGGGCAGACGCACGACGAAACGCGCGCCATGCGGGCGCTCGGCCAGCGTGCCCGGCGGAGAGGAGAGAAGCCCCGGCTCTCTGTTCTCGGCAGTGATCTCGCCGCCGTGCGCGCGGATGATCTCGCGCGAGATCGAGAGGCCGAGACCCGAGTTCTTGCCGCGCACGGCCTCCGTATCGGGCCGATCAGTATAGAAGCGATCGAAGATGATATCGAGGCGATCCTTGGGGATACCCGGCCCCTCGTCCTCCACCACCAGCTCCACGTGGCCGCTGACGCGACGCAGGCGAACGGTGACCGCGCATCCCGGCGGAGAGAAAGAGATCGCGTTGTCGACGAGATTGGTCAGCACCTGGCCAAGGCGGCCCGCGTGTCCATCGACGAGGAAGGCGCCATCGAATGGAGCAATTGCGACCGTCGTCTCCACGCGGCGCGTATCGCCGACCAGGATGTCCTTGAAGATCTGGGTCACGCTCGCAACCACACCCGTGACGTCGACGGGACCCATCTGCTGGCGGGCAAGCTCGGCATCAAGGCGCGAGGCGTTGGACACATCGGTGATCAGCCGATTGAGGCGCATGAGCTCGTTCTGAATCTGCTTCACGACCTCTTTGCGCTGCTCTTCCGTCTTGGCGTAGGCGAGCGATTCCGCCATCGAGCGAGCGGCGGTCAGCGGGTTCTTGAGCTCGTGTGCGACGTCGGCAGCAAAGCTCTCGCTCGCCTCGACGCGGCGGTAGAGCGCAGCCGTCATGGCCGCGAACGCGGACGCCATCTGGCCCACCTCGTCGGTCCGGTGCGCAAAGTCCGGCAGCTCACGGCGCGCGGTGATGTTGCGGCTCACGTGCTCGGCCGCGGCGGACAGCCGGCGGATCGGACCGGCAACGGTGCGGGCGAGAAGAAGGGCGCTCAAGAGCGACGCCAACAGGGCAAAGGCCGCGAGCAGCCAGATCTGATCCTGCTGATCGGAGACGATCTTGTCGATCTCGCCGGGGCGCGTCGACATCAGGAGCACGCCCTGGACGCCCGAGGCACGCTGGATGGGAACGGCCGTCGAGACGATCTGCTGGCCCTTCTCGTTCAAGAGCAGCATCGCCGTCGCCTTGCCCTCGAGGGCTTGGCGGACCTCCGGATATGAGGTGCCGTTGGCGTTGCCGATCTCCTTGTAGACGGGCAGATCGTTGTTGGCGAGCATCCAAGCCCTGAGGCGAGTCCAGAAATCCTTGGTGGTGGTGCGGCCGCCGTCGGTCACCTTAGGCTCGTGACGCGAGAGCTGGCCACGCTTCAGAAGCGTCGCCGAGTCCATTACCAGCGTTCCGTCGCGGCTGTAGACGCGGGCGCGGCGCGTGGTCGGCTCGATCAGGCGGCGCAGGATCGGCGCCACACGCTCAGGGCGAATGGACAGCTCGTGGGCGGTGAAGGCGTCGTCGTAAGACGAGACCGGTTCGTCCTCCGCAGCCGGGTCGGCGTGGATGACGAGACGGCCGGTCTCGACGCGCGCGTCACCCGCAATCGCGGCCGCGATGATCTCGCCCTGCACACGCAGCGACTCGCGCTTCGCGTCGATGAGCCAGGCGTTATTCTGGTTGAAGTAGAGAATGCCGCCGATCATCACGACGAGACCGCCGAGGCTCGCCACCAGGATGCGGCGCAGCAGGCTGCCGGCGATGAAGCGGACGGGCGAGGGCAAACGCAGCGGCACGTCGCTTGCCTTCGGGCGGCGACGCAGCATGTAGCGCAGGCGAGCGGCGAGCATGATGAGCGAGCGGCGCGCCCCGGTGAGGAGTCCCTCGAAGCCGGTGCCAGCCGTTGGCCTCCGCTCGGTCTCGAGCGCCATTGCCCCTCCCTGCGGACCGATGCGTTCCGGTCTGCCCATGCGTGTCACTTCTCAAGAGCGACCCGTTTCAAGAGCGGCATCGGTGCGGACACCTGCGCTTGGTCCGCTACGCACTCACGAGCCGCGTCATGCTTCCTTGAAGCGGTAGCCTACGCCATAGAGCGTCTCGATGACGTCGAAACTGTCGTCGACCTGCTTGAACTTCTTGCGCAAGCGCTTGATATGGCTGTCGATCGTGCGATCGTCAACATAGACTTGGTCATCGTAGGCGGCATCCATCAGCGCGTCGCGCGTCTTAACCACGCCGGGGCGATGGGCGAGGGCCTGAAGGATCAGAAATTCGGTGACAGTCAGAGTGACCGGCCGATTGTCCCAATGGCAGGTGTGCCGCTCGGGATCGAGCCGGAGCTTGCCGCGCTCGAGGATGTGGGCGACCTGGGGCTCGGCTGTCTGCCCATCCTTGGGCTGCAAGCGGCGCAGGATGGCGCGCACGCGCTCGACGATCAGGCGCTGCGAGAAGGGCTTCGCGATATAGTCGTCGGCGCCCATCTTGAGACCGAACAGCTCATCGATCTCCTCGTCCTTCGAGGTGAGGAAGATGACCGGCATGTCGGACTGCTGGCGCACGCGACGCAGAAGCTCCATGCCATCCATGCGCGGCATCTTGATATCGAAGATGCCGAGATCGGCAGGGTCCTCGGTCAAGGCCTCAAGAGCAGAAGCCCCGTCGCTATAGGTGCGCACCTTATAGCCCTCTGCCTCGAGCGCCATTCCCAGCGAGGTCAGAATATTGCGCTCGTCATCTACGAGCGCGATCGTGCTTTTCTCTTTCATGGTCCCCATTATCCTCGCGGCAACCCTATATCACGCTCTTGGCGCTTTATGGTCCCAAGGTGGATCAATTGTGGCAGGGCTCTCTATATGAGAAGGGGCCTGAACGCGAACTGAACAGTTCACAACAGACGGATGATATAGATGGCAGACACCGACCGCGGCACGGATCCCGGCGTTCCTCAGGCGTCGCAAGGCTCCCCGTCAACGCCTGGGCAAGCCGCACGCAAACTGATGCGCCAAGCCCTCAAGGGGGCACTTGCCACGCTCGAGGCTTCGAGCGGACATCCTTACGCCTCGCTGGTCACCGTCGCAACCGATGTGGACGGAACGCCGCTGCTTCTTATCTCAACCCTCGCACTTCACACGCAGAATCTCAAGTCCGACGGCCGCGCCAGCCTGCTCTTCGACGGAACCGATGCGGCTGGAGACCCCTTGGCGGGCGGGCGCGTTACGGTTATCGGCCGGGTCAGCAAAACCCAGCGCACCTCCGCCCGCGAACGGTTTCTGGCCCGTCATCCGCTTGCCGGCGGCTACGCCGACTTTCCCGATTTCGCCTTCTACGAGCTTACGCCCGAGCGGGCACATTTCATTGGCGGCTTCGGGCGCATCGTGGATCTCAAACCCGATGACTTTCTGCTCGACGTGTCCGACGCAGCAGGACTCGTCGCGGCGCAGTCGGACATTGTCTCACATATGAACGAAGACCATTCGGCGGCGATCGCGCTCTACGCGACCGTGTTGGCCGGTGCGCCGGGCGGCCCCTGGCGCATGACCGGCATCGACCCCGAAGGCTTCGATCTCGTTTGCGACGGCATGACCTGCCGGCTCCTGTTCCAAAACAGGATCACCACTCCGGACGATGCGCGTCGCGAGCTTGTGGCACTCGTTTCGCTTGCGCGAGATCGTCAACCGATACGTTAGTGCTGCCACATCTGACGCCCGTGCGTGCTTGTACGGATGAACCCTTCCATGTAGCCTTTGCGCGCGCTCAATACAAAAGAGGAAATTTCTTGGCTAAATCAAAGCCTGCCGCGCGGAGGAGCACCCATGAACGCTATGCCCCCACTGGAGGTCAAAACGACTAATCCGGCCGTCCTCGCCTTCGTCGAAGACTCCCGGGCCCTGTTCAAGCCCGAACGCGTTCGATGGTGCAACGGCAGCAAATGGGAATATCAGGAGCTTCTCAAGTCCCTTGTGGATGCGGGCACTGCCCAATGGCTCAACCCCGCCCGACGCCCTAACTCGATCCTTGTGCGCTCCGACCCTGCGGATGTCGCCCGCGTCGAAGACCAGACCTTCATCTGCTCCCTCTCGAAAGAGGACGCCGGCCCGACCAACAATTGGGCCGACCCCGCCGAGATGAAGGCGACGCTCACCCAGCTCTACGACGGCGCCATGGCAGGGCGCACGATGTACGTCGTGCCCTATTCGATGGGGCCGATCGGCTCCCCGATTGCCGGTATCGGCGTCATGGTGACGGACAGCGCCTACGCGGTCGCCAACATGCACATCATGACTCGCGTCGGCGACAAGGTGCTCGAGGCGCTCGGCCAGAGCCCGGACTTCGTGCGCGGGCGCCATACTGTGGGCTATCCGCTTTCGACACCATCCACCGCAGACGTGCCCTGGCCGTGCGACAAGACCAAGTACATCTCGCATTTCCCGGAGACGCGCGAGATCTGGTCGTACGGTTCCGGCTACGGCGGCAACGCGCTTCTCGGCAAGAAGTGCCACGCGCTGCGCATCGCATCGGTCAAAGCCCGCGACGAGGGCTGGATGGCCGAGCATATGCTGATCCTCAAGCTCACCAACCCGGAAGGCCGCGTGAAATACATTGCCGCTGCCTTCCCGTCGGCCTGCGGCAAGACCAACCTCGCCATGCTGGTGCCGACCATTCCCGGCTGGAAGGCCGAGACGATCGGCGACGACATCTGCTGGATGAAGTTTGGCGCCGACGGGCGCCTTTATGCCATCAATCCCGAGACCGGCTTCTTCGGCGTCGCGCCCGGCACGTCGAACGAAAGCAATCTCAACGCGATGAAGACGCTCGGCGCCAACATCATCTATTCCAACGTGGCGCTGACCGATGACGGCGACGTCTGGTGGGAGGGCATGAGCGAGCCGCCAGCGCACGCTATCGACTGGATGCGCCGCTCGTGGACGCCTGCCTCGGGGCGGCCTGCCGCGCATCCTAACGCGCGCTTCACGGCACCTGCCGCGCAGTGCCCGGTCATCGCCAAGGAGTGGGACGACCCGGCCGGCGTGCCGATCGATGCCATCCTGTTCGGCGGGCGGCGGGCCTCGGTTGTGCCGCTCGTGTCGGAGGCTCTCTCCTGGCGGCATGGTACGTTTCTCGGCTCCATCATGGCATCCGAGAAAACGGCGGCGGCGGCGGGCAAGGTCGGCGATCTACGCCGCGATCCGATGGCGATGCTGCCGTTCTGCGGCTACCACATGGGCGATTATTTCCAGCACTGGATCAATATCGGTGAAAATGGCGGCGGCCGGATGCCGAAAATCTTTTATGTGAACTGGTTCCGGAAGAGCCCGGAGGGCAAGTTCCTTTGGCCGGGCTATGCCGAAAACAGCCGCGTCCTGAAGTGGATCTTCGAGCGCTGCGACGATGCGGCCCAAGCCGTCGAGACGCCCATCGGGCGGCTGCCGGCCGACGGCGCACTCGACGTCGCGGGGCTCAACATATCGAGCGAGGCGCTCTCGGAGCTCTTGCGCGTGGACGGTGACGGTTGGAAGGCAGAGCTTCCGTCCATCCGCGAGCATTTCGCGACTTTCGGTGCCAAACTGCCCGCTGGGCTCTCCGAGGAGCTTGCGGCGCTCGAGCAGCGGCTCGGCTGAGAAGCCACGCTTAGAGCCTCGAAAGATCCCCGGTTCTCACCGGGGGTTTTTCATGTGCGGTTTCGCGCTTATGGCTGATGCTCGTTCTCCCGTATGATTCGATCTACAGGAGCGGTGCGGCGAGCTCTGTTCGAGGTGAATTAAGCCTCGCCGCATACCCCGGCTCGGGACACGTGGTGCGATGCTGGACTGGCTTTCCAAGCTGTTCGGACGACGCCCAGAGGCTCTGCCTCAACGCCGCGTCACGTCTCCCGTGTGCGTCTCGCATGACGACAAGATCATCAGCGTCGACGACGGCGCGGGAAGCGCGCTGACGCTCGCCTGGGCCGAGCTTGGAAACGTTGCCGTGCTGACGACGGATGCGGGCCCGTTCGAACCGGACCTGTTCTGGATCCTCACCAACCGCGACGGCCGCCAGTCGATCGCGATTCCCATGGACGCGCGCGGCGAGCACGCCTTGCTCGTCGCCATGCAGTCGCGCCTCGCCGGCTTCGACAATATGGCCGTCGTCGAGGCCATGAGCACCACGAGCAGCGGGCTGTTCCAGGTGTGGCCGGCCGCCGATCTGCCGTAGCCAGCCAGCCTGACGCCACACGGCACCGCGCCCCTGGCCTCAGTTTCGGAATGCCCGGTCGACGTTCTTCGCCTTGTCGATATTGAGAGCCTTGTCGGCGTTCCTCATGGCGCCGATGTGGGCGCTATTGAGGTCTGCCTCGGCGAAATCAGCGCCGGCCACGTTTGCTTCCGTGAAGTCCGAACCGCCAAGCTCGCTGCCGGCGAGAGAGGCGCCCGTGAGATCGGCGTTCCTCAACGAGGTGTACTCGATCAGCGCGCGGCGCAGGTTGGCGCCCTTGAGCGAAGCGCCTTCGAGGTTGGCGCTGCGGAACGTGCCTCGCATCAGCCCCATCGACTGGTTCTTCTCGTCGGCGGAGAGGTCGGCCCCGTCGAGGTTGGCGCCCGTCATGCTGGCTTTAGAAAAGTCGCCCGCAACTCGGGCGCCGCTCATGTCGGCGCCGTCGAGCTTGGCACCAATCAGCTGGGTGCCGAACAGGCTCGCGCCTTTGAGGTTGACGCGTGTCCAATTGGAATTCAGCGCCCAGGCGGAATCAAGGTTCACACCTTCGAGATTGGCGCCGGAAAGATCCGAGCCCATGAGGCGCGCCGCCTGGAGGTTGACGCGGCGCAGGTCCATGCCGGAGAGATCAAGCTTGTTCAGGGCCTTGCCGAAAAGGTCAAGCTTCTCGCCCTCGGGCAGGCCGGCGATGGCCTTTTCGATGTCGGCACGGCTCATCTCGGCCTGCGTGAAGGCCGGGGACATCAAATCGACCATGTCGAGCATGGATTGGGCACGCGCCGGGGTCGCAACGGGGATGCCGGCTGTCGCGCCTGCGATCGCAAGCCCCAGACATAAGCCCCGCACCGACATAGCGCCGTCTCCCAATTTTCGCGCCCTGGCCGGCTGGGCAGCGCAGCAATGACGCTCCCCCTGCCGCAGGGCACGCTTTCCAGATATGGTAGCGCAACTCCGTTTAGAAAGGACCCTGATGTTCGATCCTGAGAACCCGCCAGAGTTTCAAGCCGCAGCCTGGTTCAACGCGGACACACCTCCGACGTTCAAGAGCCTCAGGGGCAAGGTCGTCGTGGTCGCCGCGTTTCAGCAGCACTGCCCCGGCAGCCTGAAGCATGGCCTGCCGCAGGCGGCGCGCATCGCCGGCGCGTTCAGCGACGACGAGGTGGTCGTCATCGGGCTCAACACGCCGTTCGAGCAGACGGACAAGCAGGACAAGGCCGTGCTCGAAGCTTTCATCGCCGAGCAAGAGCTGCCGTTCGCAGTGGCGCTCGACACAGCCGACGGCAAAGGCCTGCCCAAGACCATGGAGGCCTACGAGATCCAGGGCACGCCGACGGTGCTGCTGTTCGACCGCCAGGGGCGGCTGCGGCGCCACTACCTCGGACAGGTGCACGACCTGCGGCTCGGAGCGGAGATCATGGCGCTCACCATCGAGGCGCGCGATGCGCCGCGCGAGCAGTCGATCGCGCTCGAGCGGCGACTGGCAGCGGTGCTGACCGATCCCAGCGAGCACACCCATGACGGATGCGGGTGCGGCCACGATCATGGACATGACCATGATCACGAGCACCACCATGATCATGAGCACGACCATCATCACCACCATGGTGAGGGCGGCTGTTGCGGCGGCCACGGGCACAGCCATGACCATGACCACGATCACGACCATGCGCACGGCAAGGGCTGCGGGTGCGGCCACAATCACTGACTGAGTGGTGCTCGGCGCGCGCAGCTCGCGCGCCACACATCGGCATGACGTAGCTCGCTCCCGAGCTATTTCACGCCCCCTTGTCATTTGCACCATCATGTAACATATGTTGTTGCATGAGGCAGGACAGCAAACTCTCGGGCGTGCTGCACGTGCTCTTGCACATGCTCGGCATGAAGACGCCGGCCACGTCCGAACAGCTCGCAAAGATGATGGACACTAACCCCGTCGTCGTGCGGCGCGTCATGGCGGGGCTGCGAGACCAGGGTTTCGTCGAGTCGGCAAAGGGTCACGGCGGCGGTTGGGCGATCGCGTGCGATCCCAAGACCGTGACCCTGGCCGACATCTACAAAGCCGTCGGCGAGCCGCCTCTCGTCGCGCTCGGACATCGCAGCGAAAATCCCGAATGTCTCGTCGAGCAGGCCGTCAATCACGCGCTCGAGTCCACCTTCCGCGACGTCGAGGCGCTGTTCTTTGCCAAGCTCGGCGCTGTGACGCTCGCCGACCTCTCCCGCGATTTCAATCGCCGCCTCGCCAAGCGCGGCCCGACCCACAAGGAGCATCCGCATGCGTAACGACGCCATCATCATCGGCGGAAGCTTCGCCGGTCTCTCGGCTGCGATGCAGCTTGCCCGTGCCAACCGTTCTGTGTGCGTCATCGATACGGGCACGCCGCGCAACCGCTTCGCGTCGGCCTCGCACGGCTTCTTCGGTCTGGATGGCGTCGCCCCGTATGAAATGCTCGCGACGGCGCGCGCGAAGGTGGCCGCCTACCCGAGCGTCCGCTTTGTCGATGGCGCGGCCGTGGACGCGGCGGCCGACGAAGACGGCTTCGCGCTGACGCTTGCCGACGGTCAGCGGCTCATGGCGCGACGGATCGTGCTCGCCTTCGGCCTCAAGGACACCTTGCCGGCCATCCCTGGCGTGCAGGACCGCTGGGGCAAAACGGTGCTGCATTGCCCCTACTGCCACGGCTTCGAATTCCTCGGCCAGCCGCTCGGCGTATTGAGCGTGCTGCCGCACTCGACGCATCAGGCCGCGCTTATTCCCGACTGGGGACCGACGACGTTCTTCCTCAATGGCGGGCCGATGCCGGACGCGGAGACGCAAGCGCGACTTGCTGCCCGGCAGGTCACCCTCGAACCGGCGCCGATCGCTGCGTTGGAAGGGCAGGCGCCAAAGCTCGACGGCGTGCGGCTCGCGGACGGGCGGCTGGTGCCGATCGCGGCGCTCTACCTCACGCCGCGCACGAGTTTTCAGAGCGACATCGCCAATCAACTGGGATGCGCGATGGAGGATGGCCCGTTCGGTCCCGTCATCAAGACCGATGCTGCGAAGCAAACCAGCGTTCCGGGTGTCTATGCCGCCGGAGATATCTCGCGGCCCATGCACAATGCGACGCTGGCCTCGGCCGATGGCGTCATGGCGGGCGCGGGCGTGCACCAATCGCTCGTATTTCCGCCCGCAGCGGCGGCTTGAGAGCGACGCTCAAGTTGTGCATGCCGCCGCGCGCCGCCTTCAGCGCGCCACCCGAATCGGCCGACTGTCCGTCAAGATATTTGATGGACAGGAGCCGGCGATGACCGAGCGCGCGACAGGGCGGGACAGAGAGCGGGACGCGGATGAGGCGTCCTCGCACGTGGACGCGCCGCCTGCGAAGGCGAAGAAAAAGCCCGCCAACCCCACCGAGGTTTTCGAGAAGAAGACCATCGCGCTCGTCTACGATTTCGACGGCACGCTCTCGCCGCGCCCGATGCAGGAGTATTCGTTCCTGCCGCAGCTCGGCATCGAGCCCGCCCAGTTCTGGGCCGAGTGCTCGCGCCTCGCGCGCGAGCAGGGCGCCGATCCTCTAATCACCTACATGCACCTGATGTACAAGATGGCGCGCGAGAAGGGGCTGCGCATCGACCGCGATGATCTCGTCAAGCAGGGTGCGAAGGTCGAGCTTTATCCGGGCGTCGCGGAATGGTTCGACGCCATCGCCGAGTGGATCAACATCCGCTCGGAGTCGAAGGGTGTCGAGCTTCGGCACTATCTGGTGTCGTCGGGGCTGACCGAGATCATCGACGGCACGTCGATCCGCCATCACTTCCACAACGTGTTCGCATCCGAATACTGGTTCGACGCTTACGAGCTGCCGTTTCCGAAGCGCGTCATCACCGACACCGGCAAGACGCAATACCTGTTCCGCATCAACAAGGGCATCGAGGATCTCGGCGACAGCATCAACTCGCACATGCCCGAGGAGCAGCGGCCAATCCCATTCCGCAACATGATCTACTTCGGCGACGGCGAGACCGACGTGCCGTCGATGGCGCTGATGCGCAAGAGCGGCGGGCACGCGATCGCCGTGCATCCGGAAGAGCGCGGCAAGGGCTTTGAGACGTGCGTGGAGCTGTTCCGCGCGGGCCGCGTCGACTTCTTTGCGGCGGCCGACTACCGGCGCGGCTCGGATCTCTTCAAGCGGACGTGTTTGCTGCTCGACCGCATCCTCGCGGACATTCGCGTGCAGGAAGAGGTTTGGAAGGTTGGGCGGGGTGCGGGGTAGCCACGACTACGATGAAAGGGCAATGGCGCGGACAATACGAGGGCAGTCAGCGAGGCAACATCATTGTCGAGATCGACGAGTTTGACACCTATTATCGCGGTTGCGCATATCTCTATGGCCCTGACTCAACTCTTCCGGGGACCTGGGCGGTCATTGTGACGCCCACGAAGGAGACACGGGGAACCTTTCAATCACCACTATTGCCGCTCCATCCGGACACCCTCGAACCGACTTCTTGGGACGTTATCGCCAGTCGCTATCCAGATGCGAATTTCGCCAGTTACGCCGACGTGAAATTCAATGCGACGGACACGCGGTTAGAACTCACATGGCGCACAGAGCACGACGCTGAGGGATCGGCAACAATCGAGCGCGAAGATCCATCGAGGCCATCCGAGCTGATACCGCGAGCAGATGTTACCACATGGGAAGCGTTCAAGGACTTCGCTGTCAAACTGGACCATGGCCGCTATATCTTCCGAGGACAGGCTAAGCCATGGAGACTTCGAACGTCCTTTCACCGCACGGGACGGGCTGATCTACATCGCTATAGTATGAGCCGCTTCAGACTGGCGCGTTCTACAATCTCGTCCAGCATCACGGTTACCCTACGCCTTTAATGGATTGGACATTGTCGCCGTTTGTCGGCGCGTTCTTTGCGTACAAGAGCGTTCCAAAAGCTGCAGCAGTTCGGGCCGCGAACGACGCCAAGGTTAGAATTTTCGTTTTCGACGAACGGCGCTGGTGCGAGCATTTCGGTCAGATTCAGAACTTGGTGACGCGCCACCCACATTTTTCGGTTTTACGGGCATTAGCGATCGGCAATGAACGCATGGTGCCGCAACAAGCCTTATCGACGCTGACGAACGTTGATGATGTTGAGGCATATATTCGCGCACGTGAATTTGAGCGAGGCGTCACTTATTTGGAAGCGATTGACTTACCTGTTTCGTCGCGCGCCCGCGTCATGCAGGAACTAAGCCTGATGGGCATCACGGCAGGATCTATGTTTCCGGGACTCGATGGCGCGTGCGAAGAGTTGCGAGAACGCCTTTTCTCCTAATAAAAAATCACGCGGCGATCAAAAGAGCTTGTTGAGGTCGCGCTGAAGTTGGCGGAAACCGCGCGAGACTTGGCGCGCGATCGAGGGCTGCCGATACTTGCGTGACGTCGAGCGACGCTCGGGCTTCGCGGCCTTCGACGCGGCGGCTCCCGCTGCAGCGGCCGTGGCGGCTGTGCCTGCGGCGCTCGTTGCGTCGGACTCGGCTGTGTCCGGCTCGGCGGCCGCAAGCGTATCCAGAGAACGCCGATCTTCATCCGAATAGCTCAGGTGCTCGGCGCGGCCTGCTGCCTCTCCGGAAACGGACGACGTGTGCAGCTCGGCACGGCGCTCGGCCCGTTGTCCCGATCCGCTGCGTTGCGTTTCGACGCCTGCCGCCGCCTCGGCGCTCTGCGCGGACGGTGCTGCATCCGTGCACGAGGCCTCGTGATGTGTCTCGATCAACGCCAGCAGCACGGGATCAGCGCGGTTGACCGGCAGGCGTGCATTTACGCGCGCGGTGAACTCTCGCATTGCGGCCTGCGTCGAGGCCGTCCAGATGCCGTTCACGGGGCCGCTGTAGCAGCCCGCGCTTTTCAGCTTCGTCTGCACAGCGTGGGCGACGGCTCGCGGATCGTCCAAGTTACGTGCGACCGGCGCATCGGCGGAAGATGCCCGCGCGGCAGTGGTTTCAACCGTTTGCGGTTGCGTGGCTGTGACGGGCTTGAACACGGAGCCTTCGACGGCGACTGCATCACCGCGGGATTCAGCCTCGGCTGCGATCTCGCCTGTGCCGACCAGGGCGCCGTAGGCGACGATCAGCGTGGCGAGCGCAACGCCTCCGCCCGCGAACACGGTGGTGATGGAGGTCAACTCCGGGAACAACTGGCGGAACGCCTCAAAATCGAAACGCATTACGCAAACCCCACACTGCCAGCTCGGCGCGTACCGCGGCCTCACCTTCCTCCTACGTGCCATCCCCCCGTTCGTTCCGCACGGGGCGCAGCATAACACAGGCGAACGTCACTAAACCGCTAAGCTTTTGTATTTCTCGGGCGCTGCGTGAGAAAAGCTACGCGTGAGCACACCTTCGTTATGCTCACGTCCGCCCGATCAACGCGCGCCGGCGTCGGGTTTCAAAAAGCGCGCAGCGACCCAGCCCTGACGCCCCCTGTACTCGACGCGGCACCATTCGAGCTTGGCG
The DNA here is from genome assembly GCF_900117455.1 of Hyphomicrobium sp. CS1GBMeth3. Lineage (NCBI taxonomy): Bacteria > Pseudomonadati > Pseudomonadota > Alphaproteobacteria > Hyphomicrobiales > Hyphomicrobiaceae > Hyphomicrobium > Hyphomicrobium sp. CS1GBMeth3. The sequence continues at coordinate 1,854,950 of NZ_FPHO01000003.1, read as the reverse complement.
TTGCGGCGCTCGTCCTCCGTCATCTCCATCCAGCGATCGAGACTCGGCTCGGGACGCAGACAACCAAAGTTCTTGAGGCCGCGCGCGTCGGGCGGGATGCCGGCGAGCTTCCTACTGTCGCCGTGCGGGACGTCGCGCATGTTGAGGACATCGTCGGTGGCGACACCCGTGACCGCCCAGTACTTCGGCGGGTCACCGGCAACAGCGGTGCCGACAGCGAGGCCCATTGCCATCGCGGTCACGGTGAACAGACCGGCTCTCCGGGTGATGAACCGTTCCCCCATTGCTCCCCCACTCATGTTCCCGTTCTCGGGTTACTCCCGTTCCACCTTGCTTCGGAAGAGCCGCTGCCCCGTCTGCTCACTCCGATCCTCGCACCGACCGATTGAGGTCCAACAATTGTGCCGACGCTATGGCAGACTATGCTCGGCGGCGGGTCTCGCACCTTGCAACCGTGCGAACCGCGTTCCTATTTCAGGCATACGTTGCGCGAAAAGGAGAGCCCCATGGCGTTCGAAGATGTCAAGGCGGAGATCGGCGTTCTGCTCACGCGGATGCAAAACGAGCCTGAGGACGCCCACGAGCTCTACCTTCAGCTATGGGAGAAGCTCAACGAGCTGAAAGCCTATGGGCTTCCAATTCCGGAGGACCTGAAAGAGCTCGAGGAGGCGCTTTCGTCGGATCTGGACGAACCCAGCCCTCCGGCTTGAAAAATCCCGCCAACCACCTGATATCAGGCCACTTTCTACCTCCTCTTGTCGGCTGCCTCGGGCCGCCTTGATAAGTTTATCTTTGCCTGTCGATAATTTTCTCTGATCCTCCGATCACACACTTGCGATTTGTCGTTATCAAGCTTGTTGCCTATATACGGAGCAGCATCAGTTGGGCTGGCGGCCCGCTGGTTGTTGGAACACTCTAAGGAGGAACTGCCATGAAGACCTGGATGAAGCCTTCGGTTCGCGAGCAGGAAGTCGGCCTCGAGGTTACCTCGTATCTGCCGGCTGAGATCGACATCATCTAAGTCGAACGGCTTTTAAAGCGAATTCGACGGCGATCGCGAAAGCGGTCGCCGTTTTCTTTTGTGGCCTATCGCGGCGGCGCTTGTCCTATTCCGGACTCCGTATAGTTCATTCGCTCGCATTTCTCTCCGGCGAGCTCGGTCTCGCTATTTCGTGTGAGCATTTTTTTTCAGCTCCTTACTTCGCCCCTCCTCGGTCGATCGTTTCGCTGCCCCTTATGAGAGACGACGCATAAAGCGCGATAGAATCGGCCTTGCCGCGCATACGTCTCTCACGAAAGGTTCATCTCGGCGTGAGCAGGCGACTAGAGCGTGCGGCATGCGCGAAGCAGTGTCGAAAAACGCGCTAAATTCCTGCAATTTCGGCATTTTGGTACACAGTAGCATCAGTCCGACTGATAGAACGCGAATGAAAATACGATTGGTCAGGCAGACGGCGCGAACCTAATTAGTCAACGTGCAGAGACGTGCTTCGTCTCGCATCTACAAAAGGAGGAACTACCTATGAAGACTTGGATGAAGCCTTCGGTCCGCGAGCAGGAAGTCGGTCTCGAGGTCACCTCGTATCTGCCGGCCGAGATCGACATCATCTAACCGTCGATCTTCCGAACTTTCGGTCTTTGGCGCGACGGTCGCATCCGCGACCGTCGCGTTAATTTTTTAGACTGCTGCAATTTGCTACTGTTCCTCAGGGGGTTGTTGGCTCATACATGTTCGCCCCTTACCTAAGCGCACGGTCGCCCGGCGGCGATCCTCCGCTCCCACTCGGACGCTTTCCCATGCTGATCCGCGACGCGTTTCCCAGCGACCAGCCCGCGTGGCGCAAGCTGTGGGACGGATACGTCGCGTTCTACAAGGCGGACGTACCGGAGGAGGTGACGGCGAAAACTTGGGAACGACTGATCCGCAAGCAGGACGGGCTGTTCTGCCGCGTGGCGGAAACCTCAGGCGAGGTCTGCGGCTTTACCCTGTCGGTGCTGCACGCCGGGACCTGGACGACGGCGCCGATCTGCTATCTCGAGGACCTGTTCGTGGCGCCCGAGCATCGCGGACGCGGCATCGGTGAAGCGCTCATCCGCGATCTGGTCAGCCTCGGAAAGACCAACGGGTGGTCGCGGCTCTATTGGCATACGCAGGCCGACAACGCGACGGCGCGCAGCGTCTACGACCGGTTCGCGAAGGCCGACGACTTCGTCCGCTACAGGCTCTTCCTCTAGGGCCGCTCAGAGCGGGACCTCGGGCTCCTTCTGGGCCTCGCGCTCGAGCCGCTCGATGCGCTCCTTGAACTTCTTCACCATGCCCTCGACGTAGTCGAACAACTTGTCGACGTCCTTTTCAGTGGGAACCGGCAGGTCGCCAGGCGGAGGCGGCGGGGCCAGCTCGCCTGCCGGCGGCGCCTGCTCCGTTGCGTCGGGCGCTTTCGCGGTCGGGCCGGGGGTGCCATCGCGCAGCCGGCGCTCCGCCTCGAGCGCCCGCTTATCCGCCTCAAGCTCCTCGATCCGCTTTTTCAGGGCGCCCTCGGTCTCCGGCATGGCCTTGCAGGTCCAGTTGCCCTCCGCGCCGCTGCAGAACGACATGGCGCCCGTCTCACGGTCGAGGCGGACAACGCCGCCTTCCGTGGGCTGTATAGTGTAGCGCCCCTGTCCCTCGGTTGCCCCCGCAGGCCCTGCGAGGAGTGCGACGAGCCCCGCCAGCAGAAGAGGGCGGGCGTCATTCAAGCGAAAGCGCGTCAAGGTCGGCACGGCAGCGTCTCCATTCCATCGGGCGAACTCGGCCCTGATCGTGGAGATATGATCTCGTGTGAGAATAACAAGCGATTGTGACCCGCGTTCGTGCCGGCGCGGCGCGCACGACGAATCACTTGGCTCCCGCGGTCGAAATCCAGCACCAATTGACCCGCAAAAATCTTCGTATTCCCGCGCATTACCTCGCATTCGCTGAGACTTAACTTAACGTTTACTCGCGACTGCGAGCCTCGCGAGGATCGGGTTTCTGGTTTGTGCTGCGTCTGACCCACATTGCGTCTCGGCCCGCACCGGGCGGCTTGTGTCGCCTTGCCCCATAGGGGGGCGGCCGGCCATCGGCGCCGCACTGCACCTTGGGGACCCCTCATGCTCCTATTCGACCAGGAGACTCAGCCCGCGCGGCGAAGCGCTTACGGCCCCGCCGGACAGGACGGGACGCCGAGCCTCATCGACGACCTCGCACGCGAGATCGAGAGCACGCAGCGCCAGCAGAGCGAGATCCTCGCCAACATCGTCGAGCGGCTGCGCGTGCTGCGAGCCGCCGCCCCGCCGTCCGCGCTGCCCCGGCGCCGCCACATGCTGCTCGATGAAGCCGGCGACGAGCCCTGGGACACCAACAGTGCCGAACAACTGATGCGCAGCTATGAGACGACGGCGCTGCAGCCAGCGGCTCGCGTGCAAGCGCAGGACCAACGGGACTGGTTCGGCTCGCGCCTCGATGACCTTACCGACAAGATCACGCGGGCGCTGCAGGACGTGAAGCCCACAGGCACAGTCTCGTTGCTCGAAGAGCGTCTCGACACGTTTCAGCGGCAGATGAGCGCCGCGCTCAAGGACGTCGTCAGGCTTGACGACCTCGAGGGCCTGCGGCTCATCGAGGTGCACGTCAACGATCTCGGCGACAAGCTCGACGAGCTCGAGCGTCATGTGACGCGCATCGACAGCATCGAGAGCGACGTGCGCAATGTCATGGCGCAGGTTTCGGACGAGCGCATCGGCAAGCTGCTCGACTACAACAGCCGGTTCACCGCCGACCTCGAGGCCGTCGCCAGGCGCACCGCCGACGAAGTGCAGAGCCGCCTCGCGCACCGCCCCGACGACGGCGCCGATGCAGAGGCCCGGCGCCACGAGGAGCTGCGGGCGTTGATCGAGGCGTCTATCACGGACCGGCGCGAAGCGGAGGCACAGGCCACGTCCCTGGTGACCGACCTCTCCGGGCGGGTGAGTGCGCAGGCCGACCGCTACGACGCGCTCAAGGGGCTTCTCGAGCAGGCAATCCAGGAGCAGCGCCAGAGCGAGCAGACCGCCTTCTCCATGCTGGATACGCTGCAGCAGGCCCTCGTCACGGTGCTCGACCGCATGGACGCGCTGGAGCTGCGGCAGAAGCGGGGGCCGTCGCAGGCTGCGGACATTCTGGCCGCGGTGCACGAGCCCGTTCTCGGTCCGCCGCCGCTCGAGGCCGCGTATGCAAGCGAAGGCTCCCGCATTGCGGAGCCGAACGCCTCCGCCGAAACGGCGTATGGGTTCCGGGATACCCGTTTCACGAGCTTCGGAACCAATGGCGTTGCGGAGGACGACGGCATGGCCTCCGACGGGTCGCCGCTCTCCGAACCAGCCTCGCACGTGGCCGACGCGCCGGAATCGCCGATCGACCGGCTGCGGCGCGATTTCGTGGCGGACGCACGCCGCGCCAAACTCAAGGCGGCCGCGAACCGCGCCGAGGAGTTCGGCAGCCACAGTCAGACCGGCGCGGGAGTGAACTCGTTCAGCGAAGCCCGTAGCATCGTCGACGAAACGCCGCGTCAGGCCCTCGGCACCGGCTCGGGCCGCCTGTTCGGCATGTCCACCAAGCTTCTGGCCAGCGTGCTGGTGTTGATCATCGCCATCAACGGCGGGCTGCTGTTCTTCAACCGCAGCTCCAGCCCGCCCGCAGCGCCAGCCATCGTCCCCAAAACGTCCGAGTATCTGTCTGACGCTCCGGCTCCGCCTTCGTCGGCGGCCGACGGCGGCGCCGTGCAAGATTATTTCGATGACGCGCCGCGCCTCGGGCCGCGCTCCGAGGCTGCGCCAGACGGCGCGCTCAAAGAGCCGTCCATGGCGCCTTACGGCTTCCATGACGACGTCCTCACGCCGTCCGAGCTGGCGGCAACGGACGTTGCGGCGCCCGCCAACGCGCCCCGCGGCATGACGATCGACGCGCAGGGTACCACGCTGCCCGTGGCGACCGCCGCCGGCATCTATGAGCAGCAGGTTCTCGCAAGCCTTTCCGGGCACCTCGGGCAGGTGGCAGCAGGTCATCCCCCCAGCGCCTTCCTGCCGGAGCAGGGCGGGCGCATGACGGCGGCCTATCCGGCTCCCGAGCTTTCGCCGCATGACGAAGGCGCATCGACCCGCAGCGCGCTCGAGCTGCCGCCTGCTACGGTGGGCCCGATGTCGCTGCGCGTGGCGGCGGCCAACGGCGATCCTTCGGCCGAGTTCGAGGTCGCCGCGCGGCTCGCGGAAGGCAAGGGCACGGGCCAGGATTACGCCGAAGCGCTGCGCTGGTATCAGCGGTCGGCCGCCAAGGGCTTCGCGCAATCGCAGTATCGCGTCGGCACGCTCTATGAGCGCGGTCTCGGCGTCGGGAAGGATATCGAGCGGGCCAAGATCTGGTACGCCCGCGCGGCCGAGAACGGCAACGTGAAGGCCATGCATAACCTGGCCGTGCTGATCGCCGGCGAACAGAGCCAGCCCGACTACAAGGCTGCGCTGCCGTGGTTCCTGAAGGCGGCCGAGCATGGGCTTGCAGACAGCCAGTACAATCTCGGCGTTTTGCTCGAGAACGGGCTCGGCGCCAAGGTCGACCGCGTCAGTGCCTATAAATGGTATGCGCTGGCGGCAGAGGCGGGCGACCCGGACGCCATTGGCCGTCGCGATGCCCTCAGGGGCGAGTTCGATGCGGCGGCGCTCGCCTCTGCCGACGCGATGGTTACGGAATTCCAGCCGCGCCGGGCCTCGCCACTCGCCAATGACGCCCGCACGGCGGGCGAGGATTGGAAGAAGCGCGTCAATAACGACACAAACATCTAGAAATCGCTTTCCAAGCCGGCATGCGCTGCCCGCATGCTGAAAATTCGCAAGCCGCGCATGCGGCTTGCGGCGACGCCGTACTGGTACTCGCGGCAAAGGTTCAATACGATAGTGGCGCGGGGGCCGTGGCTCGCTCTCGCGCCGTTTCGGCAGCCGGCAGCGCGGGGAGTGCACCGGCGGGCGGAACGGTTTCGGCTCACCCTTCCGTATCGGCGTACACCTCAGCGCAATGCACATCTACCTGCCGATCGCCGAGATGAGCGTCAACGTGCTTGTGTTCCTCGGCATGGGCGCGGCGGTGGGCTTCCTTTCCGGCATGTTCGGCGTCGGCGGCGGCTTCCTGATGACGCCGCTCCTGATCTTCTCAGGCATTCCGTCGCCGGTTGCCGTCGGCACGGGCGCGGCCCAGATCGTGGCGTCGTCGGTCTCGGGGGCGATGGCGCAGTACCGGCGCAACAACGTCGATATCAAGATGGGCGCGGTGCTGCTCGCGGGCGGCATCGTGGGATCGGTGATCGGCGTCAGGATGGTGCGCCTTTTGAGGGAGGCCGGCCAGTTCGATCTCTTCGTTGCCCTCGCCTATGTCACATTCCTCGGCGTGATCGGCACGCTGATGCTGATCGAAAGCCTCAATGCCATCCAGGCCGCGCGAGGTGGGCAGTCGCGCGCCTTACGGCGCTCCGGCCAGCACAACTGGATCCACAATCTGCCGCTCAAAATGCGGTTCCACCGCTCGAAGCTCTATATCAGCGCCATCCCGCCCATGGTGATCGGCGCGTTCGTCGGTTTCCTCGGGGCGATCATGGGCGCGGGCGGCGGCTTCATCATGGTGCCGGCGCTGATCTATCTTCTGCGCATGCCGACCAACGTCGTGGTCGGCACCTCGCTGTTCCAGACCGTATTCGTGGCAGCTGTGACAACGGTCATGCAGTCGACCGAGAACTACAGCGTCGACATCCTGCTCGGGCTCATCCTCATCATCAGCGGCGTGATCGGCGCGCAGTACGGCGCCGCTGCCGGTGCGCGTCTCAAAGGCGAGCACCTGCGCTTCCTGCTGGCGGGCCTCGTGCTGCTCGTCTGCGCGCGCATCGGCTGGGACCTGGTCACGACGCCGCGCGAGTTGTTCTCTATCACGACAACGCTCGGAGCGCCGCTATGACGCTGCCGGGCACACGCCATCGTTGGCTGCTTCTGGCGCTTCTCGCCGTGGCGAGCGCGTGGTGCCTCGGTGGTGGAGATGCGCGCGCGCAAAGCCCGGACAAGCCGGAGGCGGAGCTGCCGGATTGGGGCGAGCCCCTGCGTAAACGGGCGCAGCGCAGCAAGCGCCGGGCGGAACCGCGTGCGCCGGCCCCTCGGCCCGCGCGGCGCGCGGCTGAGCGCGACGCGGAGGCAACCGCCGCCAAAGAGACCGTCGAGGCCGACGTCTCGTCCCGCAACATCGCCATCACGTCCGCGTTTACGGGAACGGAAGTCGTGGTATTCGGGTCGGTGTTCAACAGCCGGCAGCCCAGCGCGGAAGCCGGCTACTACGACGTTATCGTCGTGCTCGAAGGCATGCCAACGCCGCTCGTGGCGCGACGCAAGTCCAATGTCGCCGGGCTTTGGGTGAACACGGACTCGTTCCGCTTCGAGAGCGTGCCAAGCTACTACGCCATCGCCTCGACGCGGCCGATCGAGGAAATCGCCGATCCGCCGCTGCTCGCGCGTCATGCCATCGGGCACGAGTATGCCCGTCTGGCGCCGGCCGCCCATTCCGCCAGCACGACCGAACCTGACGAGCTCAAGGCCTACAAGGATGCTGTGATCCGCATCAAGCAGCAGGAAGGCCTCTATATCGAGCGCGACTATGCGGTGATCTTCATCGGCAAGAGTCTGTTCCGCTCCTCGATCGCCCTGCCGGCCAACGTGCCAGTGGGTCCGCTGACGGCACGCGTCTATCTCTTCCGCGAAGGGGAGCTGCTCAGCACGTTCCAGTCACGCGTGCGGCTCGAGCGTAGCGGCGTCGAGCTTTGGATCTACCGTGCCGCCATGCATCACCCGTTCTATTACGGGCTCGCCGCCGTGGCTCTCGCGGCTCTGGCGGGGCTACTCGCGTCAATGCCGTTCCGGCGCAAGACGGCGTCGTAATAGGTAACGTCAGTCTTCTTTCAGAAGACGCGGCGCGATTGGGTAGAGCCCCTCCTGCCCAAGAACCAAGACAGACCGGCCGTCGTCGCCGAACAACGGCGTGAAAGCCTCGTCGAGCACGTTGAGCCCTCCGGCGTAGGTACCGAACGCAGGCAGCACGAGGCGCTTACCGTTGCCCACGAAGCAGGGGCGGCGAATGACATGGCCGTGGAAAGAGACGCGCGCCGCGGGATGCAGATGGCCCGCGATCTCATGCGTCACGCGGCCTGTGGTCGGTTCGTGGCGGAAGGCCAGGCCGGATACGGTCACCTCGTGCAGGACCGTGCCGCCCAAGCATTCGCCGATCACCGGATCATGGTTGCCGTTGAGCCAGATCCATTCGCGGTCTTCCTGCAGGATGGCAAGCGTCTCGCGATCGACCGCGCTCATGCGCTCGGCGGCGCCAGTGTCGTGGAAGCTGTCGCCAAGGCACAGCACGGTCTGGGCCGGATAGGCGTCGAGGGTCGCGGCAAGGCGCTCCAGAGTAGCGGCGGTGTCGTACGGCGGCAGCATGATGCCGCGGGCCGCGAAGGCCGAGCCCTTCTCGAGGTGCAGGTCGGCAACGACCAGGATGTCCTCGGCGGGCCAATAGAGGGCGCCCGAGACGTCGGCCACGAACGAACGCCCGGAAATCGAGACCGGCTGCCGGCTGAACTCACCGACGTCGAGGCGCTCGGGCTTTAGCGCCAGCATTTGAGTGGTGCTCGTCACGTGCGTCCCCGTCGTCCTTGTTTGAGACCGATGATGCACGCGGAAGGCTGGTGGGGCCTGACGCGATCATGGTGTCTTTACTTGAGACCGACGATTGACGCGCCGGACCGGTAAGATCCGTCGCGATCGTGGTCTCGTGCCCGTTCTCGACGCGCATCGCTTCCGCGATCAACTCTTCGGCGGCCTCGCGCAAGAGATCCTCGCGGGTCAACCGCCCGACCGGCTCGACGCCGATCTCAAGCAGGATCGGCACCGCCAATGGCGAGACCCGATCCAAAGCTTGATGCCTGATTCGACCCTGTGCGCGGGTCAGGAAGTCGCCCAGGCGCGCAATATCCAACAGACCCGTGGCTGCATCCTCCCAGGCGGCTTCCAGCAGAATATGGCCTGGATCGTGCCGGCGCAGCACGTTGTAGATGAGATCTGTCGACATCGTGACCTGACGGCCGCTTTTTTCGCTGCCGGGGTGACGGCGCTCGATCAGCCCAGAGATCACTGCCACGCTGCGGAACGTACGCCGCATCAGGCTCGATTCCGCAAGCCACGTCTCGAGGTCGTCGCCCAACATGTCCTGGTCGAAGAGGCGCGCGAGGTCGAAGCTGTCGTCGGCGATGCGCGCCGTGAGGTCGCCGAGCCCCCAAACGGCGAGACCGTAGTCGTTGGCGACGAAGCCCAGGGGCTGAGCGCCTGCGCGCTCGAGACGGCGCGTCAGCAGCATGCCGAGGGTCTGGTGGGCGAGGCGGCCCTCGAACGGATAGGCGACGAGGAAGTGGCGCGAGCGGCGCGGGAACGTCTCGACCAAGACGTCGTCGATGCCGGGCAGGGCCGAGTGCTCGAACTGGAAGCCGAGCCATTGGGCGACCGGCGTCGGCAGGTCCGCCCAACGTGTGCGGTCGGCGAGCATGGCGCGCACGCGGCGCGCGAGGTGCGTCGAGAGTGGGAACTTGCCGCCAGCGTAGCTCGGGATCATGGCGTCGGCGCCGGGGGCGCGCGTGACGTAAGCTTCCGTCTCCGACAAGCCTTCGAAGCGCAGGATCTCGCCAGCGAAGACGAACGTGTTGCCCGGCGCGAGTTGCTCGATGAAGTATTCCTCGACCTCGCCCAACACGCGGCCGCCCATCAGCGGGCCTTGCGTGCCGGGCCTGCCGGTTTTCTTCTGCACGCGACGCCGACCGACGAGGCGCACCTTGATCATCGGCGCTTCGACGATGGTGCCGGCGTTCATGCGGTATTGGCGCACGAGGCTCGGATGCGCGAGGCGGAGCGCGCCATCTTCGGTGGGACGCAGGCGAGCGAAGCGCTCGTAGGACTTCAGCGCGTAGCCACCTGTCGCCACGAAGTCGACGACGCGATCGAAGCGCGCGCGTGTGAGACCGGCATAAGGTGCGGCCGAGCGTACTTCTTCATAAAGCGCCTCGGGTTTGAAGGGTCCGTGACACGCCATGCCCATGACGTGCTGGGCGAGGACGTCGAGCGCGCCCGATCGCGAGATCACTGCATCCTGCTCGCCGGCCTTGGCGGCCTCCAGCGCGGCGCGGCACTCCAACACCTCGAAGCGGTTGGCGGGCACGAGCAGCGCGGCTGAGGGCTCGTCGAGGCGGTGGTTGGCGCGGCCGATGCGCTGCGCGAGGCGGGAGGCGCCCTTCGGCGCGCCGACGTTGACAACGAGGTCCACGTCACCCCAGTCGATACCGAGGTCCAGCGTGGATGTGGCCACGACAGCGCGCAGGCGGCCCTCGGCCATCGCAGCTTCGACCTTGAGGCGGCGCGCCTTATCGAGCGAGCCATGATGCAACGCGATGGGCAGTCCTTCCTCGTTGATGCGCCACAGCTCCTGAAACACCAGCTCCGCCTGCATGCGCGTGTTGACGAAGACAAGCGTCGTCTTGTGCGCGCTGATGGCGCAATAGATGTCGTGCATGGCGTAGCGGGCGGAATGTCCGCTCCACGGCACGGGCTCCTCGATCTCGAGAATATCGATCTCAGGATCGGCCCCGCCCGGCGCGATCACCAGATCGGCGAGCGCATGCACGCTCTCGGGCGCGCGTTGCGGCACGAGATAGCTCATAAGCTCCGAGGGGCGCGCAACGGTGGCCGACAGGCCGAGCGTCATCAAGCTTGGCGCGATTGTGTTGAGGCGGGCCAGACCAAGCGAGAGAAGATCGCCGCGCTTCGAGGGCGCCAGCGCGTGCAGCTCGTCGAGGATGATGGTGTCGAGATCCGAGAAGACGTAACCGGCATCAGGGCCCGACAGCATCAGTGCGACCTGCTCGGGCGTGGTGAGCAATATCTGCGGCGGCTTCACGCGCTGGCGGGCGCGCTTTGCGATCGACGTGTCGCCCGTGCGTGTCTCGATCGAGACCTTGAGGCCCATCTCGGAGACGGGCGCGAAGAGGTTGCGCGAGACGTCCTCGGCGAGCGCCTTCAGCGGAGAGATGTACAGCGTGCGCAGGCCGGCGCCCTGCTTCGCGCGCGGCGCGGCGGCGAGCGAGATCAGGCTCGGCAGGAAGCCGGCCAGCGTCTTGCCGGCGCCGGTGGGGGCGATGAGCAGCGACGAGCGGCGCGCGCGCGATTTTTCGATCAGAGCAAGCTGGTGATCGCGCGGCTGCCAGCCCCGACGAGCGAACCAACCCGCGAAAGGCTCCGGCAGACTTTGAGCGGGCGGCGGGTCGACGCGGCGCCTCGGCGTGCGCGGCCGCTTTCCCGCTTTCTCGGTTACGCCAGTCACGCGCCAGGGCTTCCTTCGCTACCCGCTATCCTTCAATTAGACTTCTTACGGAAAACCGGTTCCCACTTTTCCGGAAGCATCCTTTGACTTGCCGTGCTTCTTGCGGAAAACCGGTTCCCACTTTTCCGGAAGCACTTTAGATAGTGCAGCAACGTGCTCGTTCAGGGACCTTAGGCATGGACCGTAACACGATTTTCGGCGGAAACCCGCTTGGGGTCATTCTCCGCCTCGCCGTGATCTCGATCGTGGTCGGGATCGTGATGAAGGCGCTTGGCATCGACCTCGGCAACTTCTTCCAGCGCGTCAATGAGCTGCTGCGGAACCTCTATGACCTCGGGTTCGGCGCCATCGAATGGGTGCTCGAATACATGCTGCTCGGCGCCTTGGTCGTCATTCCGATCTGGATCATCGTACGTCTGGCAAACGCCGGCCGCTCAAAGTCGGAGTAAAACAACGCCCGCCCGCGCAAGACGAGCGGGCGAAACATTTGGCGCCCTCAAACTGAATGCCTAGTGCCTAACGAGCAGCGGAAGCGGCCTCGTTCCGGAAGAATGCGTCAACGCGCATGCCGGTCAGCAGGGGCGGGCTGCCATTGAGGGAGATCAACACCTCGAGCACCTCGACGTCGTTGGGACGGCGCGGACCGCGCGAGATGATGCGGGGCGAACCAAGCGCCGGCGCGACTTGTGTCACCACGCCCTCGAAATCCTTGTCCGGGAAAGCATCCGCGCGCACGATGACGCGCTGGCCCATGCGGATCTTGGTCACGTCGCGCTCCTCGACTTCGGCGCGAACCTGCAAGCTCGAGATGTCGCCAAAGAGCAGGAGCGGCGCTTCGAGCGACGGTGCCGACAGCTCGCCCACCTTGGCCCAGACGTTCAGGATGGATCCGTCCGCCGGTGCGCGCACACGCGTGCGCTCGATGGCGTTCTCGACCTGCGCAACGTCGGTGCGCGCGACCCAGAGCGCCGATTCCACCCGCGTCGGCGCCGGCAGATCCGCCTTGGCCAGGATCTCATCGAGCTTGGCGCGATCTTCCGTTGCCTTCTTGCGCGCCTCAACCAGCTTTTCGCGGGCGCTCTTCACGGCGTTGGTGTCGGCGTTGCCGTGCTTGAACTTACGATAGGTCTCGTCGAACTCCTGCTGAGCAGTGAAACGCGCGCGCTCGGACGTGTTCAGTGCGTCCTCCGCCTGGCGGCGCTCGAGCGCAATGCCGGTCGCGGGCTCCTCGTCGCGCTCAAGGATGCGGACCTCGGCTTCCGACTCCGCGGCCGAAAGCTTCACCTGCAGATCGTCGTCGTCCAAAACGACGAGCGGGTCGCCAGCGGCGACCTTGTCGTTGGTCTCGGCGAGGACGTCGACAATGCGGCCTGAAACTTCCGACGAGATACGGACCTCGCCGCCCTTGGGCTCGACGCGGCCGGTGGCGGATGCTGCCCATACCTGACGCGTGCGGCTCTCCTGCGCGGTTGCGCTTTCAATGGCCTGCGCCTCACCGCCGAGCCGCGGCGCGATCTGATTCAGCGCCACGCTGGTCACGATGGCCGCAACGCCAGCTGCCACCACAGCGGTGACGGTTGGATCCAACTTCTTAGCCATTTGCTTTCCGCCTCTTCGTCAGGTCGGCAATCTCAGGCGCATCGAGGCCCTGTGGCCGACGCTCCTCACCGACGATCAATCCATCCTCGATGCGCACAACGCGGTCGGCATAGCCGAGCGTGCGCGGATCGTGCGTCACAGCCAGAACGCTGCGGTTCTGCTCCTTGGCGATGCGCGCCAAAAGCGCCATCACGGCGTGTCCGTTCTCGCTGTCGAGAGCTGCCGTCGGCTCGTCCGCGAGAACGACAGACGGCGAGGCTGCGATGGCGCGCGCGACCGCGACGCGCTGCTGCTCTCCGCCCGAAAGGTTCGACGGGTAGTTCTTCAGCCGGTTGCCGAGCCCGACGTCGCGCAGCACCTCCTCGGCGCGCAACGCGGCCTGGTAGCCCTTGCGGCCAATGACGTCCAGCGCGATGCGGACGTTCTCGATCGCCGACAGCGTCGGAAACAGGTTGTAGGACTGGAAGATGAACCCGATGTGCTTGCGGCGGATCTCCGCGAGCTCCTCGGGGCTCTTGTCGGTCGTCTCCTCACCCTCGACACGGACCTTCCCGGATGTCGGTGTCAGGATGCAGCCGAGGATCGACAACAGCGTGGTCTTGCCGCTGCCGGAGGGGCCCATCAGCAGCGTCAGCTCGCCCTTGACCAGCGATAGGTTCACGCCTTTGAGCGCAACAACCTTGCCGGCGCCTTTACCGAGCTCCTTGACCACGTCTACTGCCTCGAGAACGGGCTGCTGGGTCATCTATTGAACACCGTGGCTGGATCGATGCGGGTGACCTTGATGATCGCCGAGATCGCGGAGACCGCCGACATGAAGAGCGTCAAGCCAAGCAGCGCGACCGCAAGCCCGGGCGTCATGACCAGAGGCAGTGGCGTGTTGCGACTGATGTAGAGGATGCCGAGCGAGATAAGAATGCCGAGCACGTAACCGATGACGGCGCTGAGACCCGCCTGGGCAAGGATGACCTTGTAGATGTAGCCCGACGACGAGCCAAGCGCGCGCAAGGTCGCAAACTCGTTCAGGTGGTCCTTGGTGCTCGAGTAGAGCGTCTGGGCGACGATGACGGTGCCGACCAGAATGCCGAGCAGCGCGCCACCGATCAGCGCCAAGCCGGCGCCTGTGCGGAACAGCCACTGGCGCAGGCTTCTGTCTTCGAACTCAGCCTTGGTCAGGACCTCTGCACCGCCTTCGAGGCGGTCGCGCAGTTCGCGGCGCACGGTCTCGACGTCGGCGCCGGGCTCGAGCTGCACGAGGAAGTACGTTGCCTTGTCGCTGTCGGCGCCGAGCAGGCTGCGCGCCCGCGAGAGCGTCGTGAACACGTACGGCGACTGCGTGAAGGAGCGGATGCGGTGCGTCAGCGCCTTGACCTTGACGCGACCCTGCGCGATCTGCGCCGTATCGCCGATACCGTTGATGCCGAGCTCGCGGAAATAGGTGTCGTCGGCCGAGATGGCATCCGGCGACTTGATATCCTGCCACGTCCCTTCCACGAGCGCCCAGGGCTCCAGTCCGCCATCCTCGGCATCCGTACCGACGAGCACGACGCGCGTGGAGCCACCCTCGGGCTTGCGCCACTCCGCGAACGATACGACGAGAGGGATCACCGCCTTGACGCCCGGTGTCGCAAGCGCCTGGTGCCGCTCAAGCGTCGAAAGCAGGATGCCGCCTTCCTCGAAGCTCTTGGCGCCGTAGGCCATGATCCAGAGGTCGCTGTCCGAGCGTTCGATCATCGACGTGATCATGCGGCTCGAGCCGAGATACATACCGAGCTGGATCGCAACGAGGACGATCGAGAACAAAATTCCGACCAGCGTCACGGCGAGCCGGATGCGGTCGTGAAACAAATTGCGGAACGCAAGAGTGAGGATCATCTCAAAAACAGATCTTTTGCAGCTCGGCACGCGTCAGCAAGAATCAGTGTTCGGCAACGAGCGTGAAGTAAGCGCAGCTCGAAAACTTACTCCCACAACGTCGCGCGCGTTTTAGCTCAGGTTGCGGGGTCGTATATAGGGCTTCCGGGCGGCTCACACTACCCTTCTAGCTCCAATGCTTGCAAAGCAAAGGGCTGGGGCAGAAAGATGGTAAGTCATTTTTCCTGCCCTTGATATACTTGAGGTCTTGGCAGACAAGGATTCACTTTCGTGTTTTCGCCTTTTTTTGTTGCAGATTAAGCGCCCATGCGACGAACGGCCCCCCGTCGGCGCGGACGCTTTTTACCGGAAGCTGCTCCTTAGCCATCAGGTTTCTCATGATCGAGAAGGTTTATGCCCCCGCAGGTGCCGCCGCGCGCCTCATTCCGGTTTTGGCCGTGGGCCTCGTCACTTTGGCCTCAGAGGCGGCTGCCGCCCGTCCCGAGCTCGGGACATGGTACGACGACAGCGGACAGGGCGCTGTCGAGGTTTACATTTGCGCCGAGGCTCCGAATAAGCTCTGTGGCCGCATTATCTGGCTAAAAGACCCCCTCAACGCCGAGGGCGAGCCCAAGCACGATCGCTACAATCCGAACCCGACCAACCAAGGGCGCCCGATCTGCGGCCTGCCCATGATCTGGGGTCTCGGCCTGATGTCGGACGGAACGTTCGACGGCGGCAAGATTTACGATCCGAAGACCGGCAAGACCTATGACGTGGCGCTGAAGCTCGCGCAGCCCGACAAGCTGACGATCACGGGCTATCTCGGCATGAAGATGCTCGGCAAGTCCTTCACCTGGACGCGCGCGCCCGACAATCTGCCCCGCTGCGAAGGCTCTCCTCCGCCAGCCTGATCACGAATCCTGTGAAGTAAAAGAAAAAGGCCGGGTTTCGCACCCGGCCTTTTTCTTGGAAATCTCTAGAAATCCGAGCTTATTCGGCGATGCCTTTGCCCTGGATCAGGCGCGCAACGGCAGCCTTCTCCTCGATCTTCTGAGTGAGGCGCACGACGAAATCGACCGTCCGATCAACGACGGTCGACCGCTGACGATCGAGCGTCACCATGTGATAGCTGTCGTTGAGCACCGTCATCTCGACCACGCCGCCGAGCTCGCGCTGCAGGCGGAAGGCGTTCGAGATGTCGCTTTGATCGTCCTCACGCGGGTGGAAGATGGCAGCGTGCTGCGGGATCTCGCGCAGGCGGCGCTTAACGTCACTCGCAAGCGACAGGAACTCCCACACGATTCCACCACCACGGCCGAACAGATCCTCCACGGGGCGGCCTTCGCTCTTGAAGCTCTCGATGACGAAGTTGCGAATGCGCTCGTCCTTGATGCCGAACGGCGCGCGCTGACGGAAGTGCATCAGCGAGGCAACCCACTTGTGATAAATCAGCTTGAACAGCGGGAAGTACCGCGGAATAGCCCAGCCGTTCGGCCACATCGTCGGAGCGAACAGCAGCAGGCCATCGATCTCTGATGCGCGCTCGCGGGCCAGCCGCAAGGTCAGCATGGCTCCGGCTGACTGACCGCCGACGATGACGACGTCGCAATGGGCCTTCAATTCGTCGTGCGCGGTCTCAAGAGCTGCGTACCAATCCTTCCAAGACGACAGGCCGGACGGATCCGTGCCACCGCTTAGACCGGGAATGAACGGGCAGTAGACGGTGCACCCCTGACGAGCGAGCCCCTGGGCAACAAAGCGCAATTCAACCGGATTGCCCCCAAGACTGTGCACGAGCAGCACGCCCACCCGGCCACCCGGCATCACCAGGCTACCCCTGTAGGCGTTGATTTTTTCCTTCTTATTCATGCAGTTACGTGAACTCGCTGTTACCCGTCAAAAGGAACTAAAGCCGATTAATAGCGAAATGCCAAGCTTGGAGTTTGCATTGCAATTAATCGCCGTTGCTTTAGCGGTTGTTGTTTTCTTCCCTCAGCACCATTCGTCCGGCGATCAGCTTCATCGATAATGAAGCAGGGCTTCCCTTGGGTTCCCTTAGCTCAGCCAAACGAAAATATTTCGCTAACCGGTCCCCGGGCATCGCTCATCCAGGCGACGCCATTCCGAAAGGTAGACCAGCTACGCCCTGCCCGCCGGAGCGGTCCGTCGGCACGGGGCTCTAAACCTTCTAGGGCCTTACCTGCAACTCCCGCACCACCTTTGCCTATGGGGCTATCGGTCGCAAGGTAAATAGATCTAGAAGCATCCAGACCTTGGCGGACAACCTTCTGATGAAATCTCACAAGGTTTCCGTTGCCGGAGCCCGGGGGTCGGGCGCCGACGGTGCCCTGATCCCCAGTGCGTGCGGCAGAAGTGTGACGACGCAAAACCCGCCGACTGACTTTCCGTTTGCTGTTCATCCGTTCTGTCGATTTATTACCTGACGAACAGATTGTGATATCGACGAAAACTTCGGGAATAAAATCATAACACGGTCAGATTGACGCACACCGTCAAATGGACCCGGAATGGCGGCGATAGCACCCTCCCAAATTGATCGCGAGAGGCTTCGGCGACGATCGGCGGAGGGTCCCCGAACGCGAGAAGTGTCGGAAATGTCACTAGTGCGTCCAGTTGGCCAGCGTATAGTAAACTTATGGGAGCGCAGATCTTCACGCCGTCGTGCGCATCCACTTGGAGTTGGTCGTTGCCTTCCCTGCCGCGTTCCGCCGTATCGCTTACCCTCGTCCTAGCGATTTTCACGCAGGCAGCGCACCCGGTGTTTGCGGCGCCTCCCATGACGCGAGCCGACTACGAGGCCTGCCAGAAGGCGGACGAAACGGGATTTCGCGGTTCCATCGAAGCGTTGACGCTCAAATCCCTCGAAGCGGGCGTAAAGACGTTTGATTACCGCGGCAGCGTCGAACGGCAATGGCGGCGCGCCGGCATGGACGATCTCCTGGCCAAGCGCATCGACGTCGCCATCGAAGAGGTGCGCAGCGAGACGAGCTGGGCCGGGCTCGCGCAATCTCTGATCAACTCCGAGAAGGCGCAGGAAATTTCCGCCGCGGTCGCCGAGCGCGTCTACACGTCGGACGTCATGAAGACCGCTATCGAGGGTCTCGCCACGGGCGTCGGCAATGAGGTTGGGCAGACACTCGAGCTCGCGAGCCAGGATGCGGTTGGTCCCTCGCTCGAGTGCTTGAGAGCGTTCCTCGGCGGCCGCTACGGTACGACGGTGGCGCGCATCGTCAGCGGCGATGTCGAGCATGATTTCGGCGTGCAGACGCAGGCCGGGCGCGCAGCCGTTTCTTCCGGCACGGTGCTGCAGCAGTCGAGCCAGGGCATCGCGGGCGCGGCGATGATTCTCATGCGCCGGCAGCTCGCCAACATCGCGGCGCGCGTCGGTCAGCGGCTTGCGGGCAGCATTCTTGCGAGACTGGTTTCGGTAGCGGCCGGCGGCGTCGGCTTGGTTCTCGTTGCGAAGGACATCTGGGAGCTGCGTAACGGCGTTTTGCCGATCATCGCCGAAGAGATGAAATCCGACGCCACCAAGGGGCTGGTGAAAGACGAGCTCGCCAAGACCATTGCCGAGCAGATCAACGCGCATTTAAACGAGATCGCAGCCAAGGCGGCCGAGCGCGTGATCGAGATCTGGCGCAGCTTCCAGAATGCGCACCAGAAGGCGCTCGATCTTGCGCAGCGCGACGAGGCTTTCCGCCGCTTCCTAGATACGGTCAAGCCTGAGCAGCTGGCGCGTCTCGACGAGGTGGTGGCGCTCATTCTGGCAAAGGATGGCGAAGCAGGCGTTCTGAAGCGTCTCGGTGACGGCGCGCTCAACGAGGCGGTGCGCTTCCTGCCCGAGCCTGCCATGATGATTGCACGCGACACGCGCTCGATCGATGCGGCGCTCGGCTGGTCCTCACTCGCGGGCGATCAGCTTCCGAAGGTTCTCGAGCACGAGGTCTACCGGCGCGCAGGGCCGGACGGCTTCACGCGCGCGACCTTGTCTGCTCTGCTCAAGCTCGACGATCATGTGGCGATCACGCGGCTTGCGGCACTCCCTGCCGATGCGCGCGACCGGCTGTTCGGCCTCGGCACCGAGGATCTCAAGCGGTTGGCGCGCGCCTTCTCGGAATCCGAGCTCGAGTCGCTTTCGCGCTATCTGGACGGGCTCGAGCCGGGTCCGCGGGCGCGCGTGCTGGCGGCCATCGCGGCGACGCCCGGAAAGATGCAGAGCCTCGCTACGCCGCGCGTACGCTCCGCCGTGCTCGCCAGCCGCGATCAGGCCCGCGCCGTGGACATGATGCTGCGCGAGGGCAGCGGTAGCCCGGAAACCATTCTCAACGACGTCGCGGCCGCTTGGGACGGCAACATCTCTCCCATCCTGATCTGGGAAAAGCATCCGCTTGTGGTGATCGGTGCTGGCGTGGCCGTCCTGTTCTTCCTGCTACTCCTGCGGCGGCTGTTCCGACCGCGCCGTCCCGCTGGCCCCGCTCAAACGACGGCGTGACGATAGCGTTTTCGACCTCCGATCACGTCCTCGCGTAAACTGGGTCGCGGATTTATTGACGCTTCCGGCCGCGCCTCATAGGTTGCCGGCCTCCGCTGATTTGCCGCGAACGCCGAAAGCCCCTGTCATGACCGAAGCTGCCGCCCTCGATCCCGATCTGTCCACCGCGCTTGGCGATGCCAAGGCGTGGCCGTTCGAGGAAGCGCGCCGGCTCCTCAAACGGCTCGACAAGATCCCCGGCGGTGCCGACAAGACCGTTCTGTTCGAAACTGGCTATGGGCCTTCGGGCCTACCGCACATCGGCACGTTCGGCGAGGTCGCGCGCACGACGATGGTGCGCCACGCCTTCAAGGTGCTGACCGAAGGCAAGATCAAGACGCGGCTTCTCTGTTTCTCCGACGACATGGACGGCATGCGCAAGATTCCGGACAACGTGCCGGATCGCGCCGCGCTCGAGCCCTTCCTGCAGTTGCCACTGACGTCCGTGCCGAACCCCTTCGGCGGCGACTACAAGAGCTTCGGTGATCACAACAACGCCATGCTACGGCGTTTCCTCGATACCTTCGGGTTCGAGTACGAGTTCGCGAGCGCCACCGAGTATTACAAGTCCGGCCGCTTCGACGAGGTGCTGCTGCGCACCGCCGAGCGCTACGATCAGATCATGGCCGTCATGCTGCCGACGCTCGGGGCTGAACGCCAGGAAACCTACAGCCCGTTCCTGCCCATCTCGCCAATCTCCGGCCGCGTGCTGTATGTGCCGATGAAGAAGGTCGACGCAAAGGCGGGCACGGTAACGTTCGCCGACGAGGATGGCACCGACGTTACCGTGCCGGTGACGGGCGGGCGCGTGAAGCTGCAATGGAAGCCGGATTTCGGCATGCGTTGGGCGGCGCTCGGCGTCGACTTCGAAATGTTCGGCAAGGATCACCAGACCAACGCGCCGATCTACGACAAGATCTGCAAGATCCTCGGCGGCCTGCCGCCGGAGCATTACGTTTATGAGCTGTTCCTCGACGAAAAGGGCGAGAAGATCTCGAAGTCGAAGGGCAACGGGCTCACGATCGACGAGTGGCTGACGTATGCCTCTCCCGAAAGCCTGGCGCTGTTCATGTTTCAGAAGCCGCGCACCGCCAAGAAGCTCTATTTCGATGTCATTCCGCGGGCCGTCGACGAGTACCTCCAGCTCCTCGCCGCCTATCCGCGCCAGGACGCCAAGGGGCGCCTCGACAATGCTGTCTGGCATATCCATGGCGGCAACCCGCCGTCGCACACCGTGCCGACAGGCGTTACGTTCTCGCTGCTCCTCAATCTCGTCGCGGCTTCGAACGCCGACGACAAATCCGTGCTGTGGGGCTTCATCAGGCGTCACATCTCTGACGCGAGCCCCGAGGTTTATCCGCTGCTCGACCAGCTCGCGGGCTATGCGGTGCGCTATTACGCCGACTTCGTGAAGCCGAAGAAGCGGCACCGTGCCCCCGACGAGGTGGAGCGGGAAGCGCTAAAGGCGCTCTCAGACGCCCTCGCAAAGGCATCCCAAGATGCCAGCGCGGAGGAGTTGCAGACTATCCTCTACGACGTCGGGCGAACCATTCCGCGCTATCAGGATTTCGCGGCGAAGGGAGCGACGCCCGAGAAGCCCGGCGTCTCGAACGCCTGGTTCAACAGCATCTACGAAATCCTGCTCGGCGAAAGCAAAGGCCCGCGTTTCGGCTCCTTCATCGCGCTCTACGGCGTTCCGGAGACGCGCGCGCTGATCGAGGCCGCGCTCAAGGGCGAGCTTGTCGCGGCCGACCCCAAGGCGTCGCCGTAACTCTCAGAGCTTGATATCCCAATCCTTGAACAGGATGCGGATCAGATCTTCGGTTCGGCTGAAGATTTCCGCTGCCGTCCACTCTGCAGCGTCCGCGAGTTGCCGCGACAGCAGATATTCGGAGCGTGCGAGAATGGCGCGCTTCTCGGGCCAGTCCTGCTGATCGGCCTTCTGGTTCTCCGCGGGAGACAGGAACGTCAGATTGCCGAGCCGATGGGCGTGCTGCTTCACGGCGCGTGGAGACGGGAAATGCGTTCGCCAGCTGCTCTTCGGTGCGAAGGCGCGCGGCAGGATATGCTCGATGGTCAGGCGATCGTGGGCGATCGGTCCCGGATCCTCGCCGATCGCGATGCTGATGCGCCGCAAAACGCGCGCACTGAAATGCTTGGCATCGAACGAAGGGCTGCGCAGGTTGGCCAGCGCCTTGACGCGCATCTCGGCCGTGACCTCGAACTCGCGCATTCCGCCCACAGGGCCGCCGCGGTCGATCTCGCCAAGGAGCTGCAGGATGCGATTGTGCTGGCGCGTCGGATCGAAGCCGGCGATGCGCATGATCCAGACCAGGCGCTCGAGCCTGCGGAAGAAGAGGCGCGTCTCCTCGGGGGCCCGCCGCTGCTGCAGCCAGAGCACGGCGGCCGGCACCCAAAGCTGCGTGTCGATCCAGCCTAACCGTTCGACGGAGGTGCCTGCTCCGAGCGGATCCTCATCCACGCGCCGGAGCGCAGCAAGCCGTTCGGCCGCCGGCCTGAGCTCACTTAGAAGAAAAGAGGAGCCGGCGCCGGGTACGTTGAATTTGTAGGTCTCGGCAATCTCGACCTCGACGGGCTTGCCGCTCTGCTTGCGCCGCTTCAGGGTGCGCAGATGACCGAGCAGCGCGTGCATGTCGGTGGCCCCGAGGAGCGCCTCGCAGGATTCCCAAACCTTTTGACATTCGGCACGCTCGGCGCCCGGCACGATGGACAACAGGTTGAACTTTGCACGGTCGGATTTCGAGAAGTCGACGCGGGTCTCTTCTTCAGTGCGCAGGAACGACCAGGCCTCATCCTCGTCCTCGACCGCAGAGACGATGACGCAGCACCGTTCGGCCAGGTAATCGATCAAGCTGTGGCGCAGCTCGGGCGGAAACTCCACGCCGGACAGCTCGGTGCGCAGGTAGTTGCGGTTCTCGATAAGATTGCGTTCGGTCTCGGATAGGTCGTCGAGCGCCTCGTCCGGCTCGAGCGCGGTTCCGCCCGGTGTCTGCACGAACTGCTCGCATGTGGCGGCAATCGCCTCCTGCGGGCTTAGCCGTAAATCGCGGCCGCGAATGAAGCCGTGCAGGCGCCTCTGTTGCTGCGGACTGCTCTCAAGGTCTCGCATCACGGCGAAAAGCAGCGTCAGCGACATGATCCGCTGATGGCCATCGACAAGCGAGGTCGCCGGCTGGCCCCTCTTCTTGCCGACCATCAATTTACCCAGGAAATAGCCGCGTTCGCCCTCGCTCGCCCGCATGGCGGCCGTGATGTCCGACAACAGCCGGCCCACTTGCTCCGTTTGCCACGCATAGGCACGTTGAAAATACGGGAGCCGGAAATGGAAATCGTCGGAGAAAAGATCTTTAAGTGGCAAAACGCTAACAGAAACCAAGTCGTGCACGCGGACTGTCCCCGTCATTCTTGTCGACGAAGTGCGACACGCATTCCCCGAGACCTCTGCCCCGGGCAAGACCTCTTAAAAACGTCAGTCGGTTCTTCAGTCGAAGTGTCGTCTATCAGGATTGCGCATTACCCCCCGCAATCCCGTGCTATTCCCCTGTTCGATACGGCCTGATCCCTCGCTCGGCCGAGCCTCCGCACAGCGTGAGCTTGCTCCTGTTGCGCGGGCGGATCACTCTAGCGCATGGCGGCGAGCGCGAGAACACGGCAGGAGGAATTGCACGCCAGGTGGGTAAAGAGTGAGTGAATGCGGACACACGAGGCACCATGATCTTCAAGATTGTCGACTGCGCAGCCTGGCGCGCTGCATGTGCCGAGGGCCTGTTCCGGGGCTCCGCCGACGACATGCGCGACGGCTTCATCCATTTCTCGGCGCCCCATCAAGTGCGTGAGACGGCGGCCAAGCACTTCAGGGGGCGCGACGATCTGTTGCTGGTTGCTATCGACGACGCTGGCCTCGGCGAGGCGCTGGTGTGGGAGCCATCGCGCGGCGGCGACCTTTTCCCGCACCTCTACGGGCCTCTTCCGACATCGTTGGCCATTTGGGAAAAAGCGTTGCACCTCGACACCGGCGGCCTTCCGATCATTCCCGAGGATGTCGCGGCATGATCGGCTTGCTGTCACGCTTCGCCCAGCCCTTCCTGCTGGTCCTCGACCCTGAAAGAGCGCATGAGCTGACCCTGCGCGCGCTCGAGCTCGGCGCCTACCCGCGGTGTGCCGGTGAACCGGATAGCGCCTTGCGCGCAACCATTTGGGGGCTGAACTTTCCCAATCCCGTCGGTATTGCTGCGGGGTTTGATAAGGATGCCCGCGTGCCGGACGCCCTGCTTAATCTCGGCTGCGGGTTTGCCGAAGTTGGCACGACGACGCCGAAACCCCAGACCGGAAACCCGGTGCCGCGGGTGTTCCGCCTGGTCCGGGATCGGGCGGTGATCAACCGGCTGGGCTTCAACAATGCCGGCCATGCCGCAGCGTTGAAGCGGCTCACGGCCCGGCCGCAGCTTGGCATCGTTGGCGTCAACATCGGTGCCAACAAGGACAGCGCGGACCGCGCCGGCGACTATGTGGCGGGGATCTCGGCGTTTTACGACGTGGCGAGCTACTTCACGGTCAACATCTCGTCACCCAATACGCCCGGGCTGCGCGATCTGCAGGCGCCAGACGCGCTCGATAAGCTGCTGGGCCGCATCCTGGCAGCGCGGGCGGAGAAGGTTTCCCAAGGCTCGCCGCGGCGTCCGATTATCGTCAAGATTGCGCCTGACCTCACCGAAACGGAGCTCGGCGAGACGGTGACGACGCTTCTTACTCACGGTGTCGACGGTATTGCCGTGTCGAATACGACGCTGGACCGCACCGGGATCGCCGATGCGGCGGCAAAGGAGGCGGGCGGATTGTCCGGGCGGCCTCTTTTTCACCGCGCGACAGTCATGCTGGCCCGCGTCTATCAGGCAACGGGAGGCAAGGTGCCCTTGATCGGAATCGGCGGCATCGGCAGCCCCGAAACCGCCCTGGCCAAGATCGAGGCCGGAGCTAGCCTGCTGCAGCTTTACACAGGGCTCATCTACGAAGGGGCTGACCTCGTTGCGCGGATCAACGCGCATCTTGCGCGCGTTTGCCACGAGCGTGGTGTGCGCTCGATCGCGCAGCTCAGCGGCATGCGTGCCGCTGAGTGGGCGGCAAAGCAGATCTAGCTTTACTCGGCGGGGGTGTGTGAGGGCGGCGGCAGCGCGAGCGGCGCGCTTTCCTCCGGCTCGTCAGCCTTGCCGACATACGGGCTGAACAGGCGCCATATGATGCTTCCAATGTCGTCCATCACCATGAAGACCGCGGGGACGAACACGAGGCTCAGGACCGTCGACGAGATGAGGCCGCCTATAACGGCGATGGCCATCGGAGCGCGGAACTCGCCGCCGGATCCGAAGGCCAGCGCCGAGGGCAGCATGCCACCCACCATGGCGATGGTGGTCATGATGATCGGACGGGCACGCTTGCGGCCGGCGTCTACGATCGCCTCGGCGCGGGGAACACCCCGGCGTATCTCTTCTACGGCGAAATCGACCAGCATGATGGCGTTCTTGGTCACGATGCCCATCAACATCAGGATGCCGATCACGACCGGCAGGCTGATCGAGTTGCCGGTCAACGCCAGCGCTGCGATGGCGCCGCCGATCGAGAGCGGCAGCGAGAACAGAATGGTGATCGGCTGCAGGAAGCTCGAGAATAGCAGCACGAGCACGGCGTAGACCATCATCAGGCCGGCGCCCATGGCCTGGCCGAAGCTCTCGAACACCTCAGCCATGATCTCGGCATCGCCGAACTGCTTGATCTCGACGCCGGGCGGCAAGTCCTTGGTTGCCGGCAGGGCCAAGACGGCGTTGACCGCGTCGCCAAGTGGCGTGCCGGTCACGAGATCGGCGCCGAGCACGATGCGCCGCGTGCGATCGTAGCGGTCGATGGCCGTCGGGCCTTGGCCATAGTCGAACGTAGCGACGGTCGAGAGCGGCACGGCGGTGCCGGATGCCGACGGGATTTTCAGCTCCTCGAGCAGCTGGCGGTTTTCGCGTGCGCTGGTCTTCAACTGTACGCGGATCGGGATCTGCCGATCGCCGACCTCGAACTTCGCCAGATTGGCGCCGATGTCGCCGATGGTGGCGATGCGCACCGCCTCCGAGATGGCTTCCGTGGTAATGCCAAGCTCAGCCGCCACCTCCGAGCGCGGATAGACGCGTAGCTCCGGGCGGTCTAACTCTGCGGTGGAGACCACGTTCTGCAGGAACGGGAGCCGCTTGGCCTGGCTTGTTAGCTCGGCCGCGACCTCGGTCACGGCCTTGCCGTCGCGGCCGGTCACTACGAGCTGCATTTCACGCTGACCGTTGTCCTGCATGAAGAAGTAGCGAATGTCCGGGATGTCGGCCAGCTCCCGGGTGATCTCGCCGTTGATCTGGCTTTGAGCGAGGGCGCGCTCGTCGCGCGGCTTCAGCGTGACGATCATCGTCGCCTTACGCACCTCCTCGCTGCCGCCGAGCAACGTGCCGCCGATCGTATAGACGCTTTCCACGTCCTGGCGGGCCGCGATGCGGCGCGCGATTTCATCGGTCGCGTTTTCGGTGTCGGCGAGCTTCGAGCCCGGGGGAAGCTCGACACCGAGCAGCATGCGTCCGGAATCCTCCTGCGGCAGGAAGCCAGACGGCAGCAGATAAAAGCTGCCGATGGAGCCAGCGAAGATCAGGAGGCCGAGCCCGACGGTTGCGAAGTGATGGCGGACGGACCAGCCCACGAGGCGCGTGTAAAGACGCATCAGCCGGCCTTCCTTCTCGACGTGGTCGTGAGCACGCATGAAGTAGGCGGCGAGCAGAGGCGTGACGAGGCGCGCCACGAGCAGCGAGAAGAAGACGGCGGCCGCGACCACGAGGCCGAACTGCTTGAAGTACTGTCCCGCGATGCCGCCCATGAACGACACCGGCGTGAACACAGCGATGATGGTCGTGGTGATGGCGATGACGGCAAGGCCGATCTCGTCCGCCGCCTCGAGCGAGGCTCGATAAGGCGATTTGCCCATATTGATATGCCGGACGATGTTCTCGATCTCGACGATGGCGTCGTCGACGAGGATGCCGGTGACGATGGTGATGGCCAGAAGGCTCACGAGGTTGAGCGAGAAATCCATCGCCGACATGGCCCAGAAGGCAGGGATGATCGACAAGGGCAGTGCAATGGCGGCAATGATCGTCGCGCGCAGATCGCGCAGAAACAGAAACACGACGATCACCGCCAACGCCGCGCCCTCCATGAGGGTCTTCATGGTGGCTTCATAGGAGCCCATCGTATAGTCGACGGTGTTGTCGATGCGCTGCAGCGTGACATCCGGATAGAGCTTGCGGATTTCGTCGATCCTCTCGGCGACGCGTTCCGCCACGCCCGTATCGCTTTCGCCTTTGGCGCGCGAGATCGCGAACGCGACGATGTCCTGGCCGTCGAGCTTCGCGAAGGTGCGCGGCTCCTCAACCTCGTCGGTGACGGTGCCAAGCTGATCGAGACGCACTTTGCGGTTGCCGGGCAGCGCAATCATCGTCTGCGCCAGCTCGGCAACTGTCTCCTTGCTCGCGAGCGTACGGATGGCCTGCTCGCGGCCGGCGATCTCGCCGCGTCCACCGGCCAGATTGATGTTCGACGCGCGCACCTGCCGGTTCACCTCTCCCGCAGTCGTGCCATAGGCAAGCAGACGATCCGGGTCGAGGTTGATGCGAACCTCGCGCAGCACGCCACCCATGCGTGCCACCTGGGAGACGCCTCTCACGCCCTGCAGCAAGCGAACCATGGTGTCGTCGACAAACCACGACAGCTCCTCGGGTGTCATGGCCGGAGCGCGGGCCGAATACGTGACGACCGGAAGGCCTTCGATCTCGATGCGCGTGACGACGGGCTCTTCGATGGTGCGCGGCAAATCGGTGCGGATTCGCTGCACGGCATCCTTGACGTCATTCAGAGCGCGGTCCGGGTCCACTTCAAGGTAGAACTCGACGGTCGTCAGGGACGAGCCTTCGGTGATGGCCGATGTGACGTGCTTCACTCCGGTGACGCCGGCAATGGCATCCTCGACGCGCTTGGTCACCTGCGTCTCGAGCTCGGACGGCGCGGCGCCGGACTGATAGATACGCGCCTGCACGATCGGCACGTCGATGTTCGGAAAGCGCGTGACAGGAAGCGACTGGAAGCTCAGCACGCCGAGCACCATCAGCACGAGAAACAGCACCAACGACGGTACCGGATGGCGGATCGACCAGGCCGAGACGTTCATTGGCTGGCCTCGCTAAGCTCGCCGGAGGCGGCTGCCTCAGGCTTCACGGCCCGGACCGCATCGCCGTTGCGCAGAAACGTGCCGGCTTTTGCGACGACGAGACCGCCTTCGGCAAGGCCGCTCTCGACGGCAATCATGCCGTTCGCCTCAAGCCCCGTCTTGATCGCACGCGTTGCAACCTTGCCGTTGGTGACGACCTGGATGCTCGGGCCCTCGGCCGTGTAGAGAACGGCGGAGAGGGGCACGGCGATGGCACGACCGCGACCGGTCTCGACCAAGCCGCGTCCGAAGGCGCCGACCTTGAGGGCAGGGTTGTCGCCCAGGAAGATGCGCACCCGGCCAAGGCGGGTTGCCTTGTCCACCTCGGGGGAGACCAGGCGCACCTTACCATCCACCTCGAGGCCGCCGGGCGCCGCGATGCGCGCCGGCTGGCCCGGCTTGATCTTCCACAGGTGCGTCTCGGCGACCTCCGCATCGAGCTCGATCTCGCCCTTTTCGATAATGCGGAACATGGTATCGCCGCCGGTCAGCGTGCTTGCGGTGGCGATGCCGCCGATGCGGCCCGCGCGCTTGCTTACAATGCCGTCTGCGGGGGCGCGTACCTCGGCGCGACCGCGACGCCAGACAAGCTCGCGGCGTTGCGCCTCGATCTGGCTTTTCTCTGCCTTGGCCTGCGCAAGCGCGCCGCGTGAAGATTCGAGCTGCGCCTCGGCGGATTTGAACGCAAGGTGACGCTGATCGAAGACCGCCTCGGACAGATACTTCGATTGCACGAGCGGGCGGGCGCGTTCGAGCTGTGCCTTCGCCTCCGCGACGCGGGCCTCCATCTCGAGGATCTGGCTTTTTGCGCGCTCTATGGACGCGGTGGCGCTGCCGAGCGAGGCTTCATTCGCCGCAAGCTGGGCTTCGATCTGCTCGGTGACCAGCACGGCGAGCAGATCCCCTTTCTTGACCTTGTCGCCTTCCTCGGCCTTCAACTCGAGCACGCGCAGGCCGTCGACCTCCGGCGCAACCAGGATCTCCTCGCGCGGCACGAACGACCCCGTGACGAGCACCGTCTCGACGAAATCCGCCTTCGCTGCCTCGACCACGGACACGGCCGGCGGCGGCTGCTCTTTGGCCGCGTTATGCTTGGCATCGTCCTGCTTGGCGGCAAATGACGCGAGGTAAGGCTCGACGAGGCCAGATTGATAGGCGGCTATGCCAAGCCCGACGAGGCTCGCGAATATAACGAGCGCACGCTTTCTCATGACGCAGCCTCGGACTTTTGGGGTTTTCCGGTTTCGGGTTGAGACGAAGACAGAGCGGTGTCTGTGGCTGCAGGATCCACCGGGTTCAACAGCGTGCTCACCATGCGCACGAGCACGGGCAGGATCTTCTGAATGTCGAAGTCCGGGTCGACGGCACGGCGCCAGAACAAGCCATCGCCGATCAGAGAGACAACCTCAGACAGCGTATGCGAATCATCCTGCGGCTTGATCTTGCCGTCCTGGCGCGCGCGTTCGAACACCTGCTCGAAGCTCTGGCGGCAGTAAGCATCGACGGAGCGGAACGTCGCGGCGACGTTGGGATTGCGCGTCGACTCGCCGCCGATCTCGAGGCCGAGCACACGCTTGTACTGCGGCTCCTCCGTCATGTAGTGCTCGCCGAGCTTGGCCATCGCGGTCAGCAGATCCGGCGCATCCGCGAGTTCCGCGAGCTCCGCGGCCAGCTTGGCACGGTCGCGCTCGACGATGCCCGCGATCAGATCCTCCTTTGAGGCGAAATACACGTACAGCGCGCCGGGGCTGATACCCGCCTCGCGGCAGATGTCCTGCATCGTGCAACGGTGGAAGCCCGCGCGGGCAAAGCAAATTTCCGCCGCGTCGAGAATGCGCTCGCGGCGGGCCTTCTGGGTCTCTGGTTTGAGCTTGGGCATGGGGTCTTCAGACGACGGATGCCGAGTCGGTTCTAGCCTTCGCAGGTCATTTATAAAACGAACATTCGTTTTATTTGTTTCCCAAGATTGTGGTGGCGTCAAGGCGGATCCAAGCCTTGCGGCGATGAATCGACTCGCTTGAGTCCCGATAAAAATTTATGGAATATCAGAATGTTAACGCAATCCCGTAGGGAACAGGCTCAAAACTGGGTCAGCCAGTTGAGCGTCACGTACGGCGCAACCTCGTTATCAGCAAAGGCGTTGCGCAGCGCGCCAACCGAAACCGACACTTCGCTGACGCCCCATTCGTAGCGGGCGAAGGTTCCGCCGCGGGCGTAGTCGAGGAGCTCGGCGCTATCGAAATCTCGAACAACCGTGCCGTCATCGGAGACGATGACGTGTCCGCACTCGCGGCTTCTCTTGCCGCTCAAGCGGCACTCAGCGCGAGCATCGACGTTGATGCCGCCTTCGAGGCCAATTGAGAGATTGGGCCAAACGCGATAGCCGACGCGCGCCCTGGCTGCGCGGGTGTCGTGGGCCGATGACCACCATAGGTCCAGCGAGCCCCATCCCCGCTCGCCGATGTTCAGCCACAGCTCCAGCGCACCCTTGATGCCGACCTCGTCGCCGATGGCGATCACCTCCTCGGCCATTCCGAGATTGTGGCTGATGATCGAGGCCCCCACGAACGCCTTCGCCGTCAGCTCGCCGTAGCGCTTCAGGTAGCCGATCAGCACCTCGCCGTAGTAAGTGCTCACGTCCAGCTCGCGCTGCGTGAACCTGTCAGCGTCGGTGGTGAGGTCGATCGAGTGTTGCGTGTAGGACTGCTTGTAGCCGCCGTACCCGCCTGCGGCGCGGACGCGGATACCATCCTCGTAGATGCTGCTCCACGGCGCCACCGTGACGCCGGAATAGACGAGCCAGACATCGCTCGAAACGTCGGCACCGGCCCAGACCTGCCGGCCACCGGATTGCTCAGCCGTGTCTGCCGCTGCCGGGTTGCAGAGGATACCGGCGATCAGAAGAGCCGCAGTCGCCATGGACCACGCGCCAAGGCGCCGGCCGAGCCGGACTCGAACTGAACGCATCCCCGCCGACATAACGCACACACAAAGCGAGCACCGCGATCAGACAAGACGCTAACGTTAATAGTGTCAATAATGAATATCAGATGGCTGTCAAATATACCACCTAAGATGGCACTGCATCCTTAAGTGTATAATCTTCAGTTGTTGAAACGAGGTCTTGGCGCTGAGCCTCGCCGTGCTTAGCCTACGGGCGTAGTTCTCAGCATGGTAAATATCATTCGATGACGAGCAAATCTCCCCCGTCCACGCGAGAAGATCGGCTCGCCAAAGCGTTGCGCGACAACCTCGCGCGGCGCAAGGCGCTCATGCGGTCGAAGCGGGCGCGCTCCGACGCTCAAGGTGCAGATACCGCCCCGGAGCCCCTAGAGGACGTGCGGCGCGAAAAAGTCTCGTCCTGACCAAAACGAACTTCGATTGCCCTTAGGGTTCGTCAACGCTTAATCATCATCATTCGATGAGCGGGGGCTCACCACACCTTTCGCGCGAGATCCTTCCTTCCTCTCGGCGACCTTATCTCGCAAGGACATTGACCATTCATGGATCGCATCAGGATCATCGGCGGCCAGCCGCTCAAGGGGACTATTCCGATCTCGGGCGCGAAGAACGCCGCGCTTCCCCTCATGATCGCCTCGCTGCTGACGGAAGACCGACTGACGCTCAAGAACGTGCCGAACCTCGCCGACGTGAACCTGCTTGCGCGCATCCTGCGCAACCACGGCGTCGACCTTGCCGTCGACGGTAAGCGCGCCGGCGGGACGCCGCATCTAGGCGAGACGTTCCATCTCACGGCGCGTGACATCTCGGATACGACGGCGCCCTACGAGCTCGTGTCGCGCATGCGGGCGAGCTTCTGGGTGCTCGGCCCGCTGGTGGCGCGCATGGGCGAAGCGAAGGTGTCGCTGCCCGGCGGCTGTGCCATTGGCACGCGGCCGGTGGATCTGCATCTTTCGGCTCTGCGCGCGCTCGGTGCGGAGATCGAGATCGACGCCGGCTACGTCATCGCGCGGGCGCCCAAGGGGCTCGTTGGCGGACACATCACCTTCCCGAAGGTCTCGGTCGGCGCGACGCATAACGCGCTGCTCGCGGCTGCGCTCGCAAAAGGCGAGACGCTGATCGAGAACGCGGCGCGGGAGCCGGAGGTCGGCGACGTGGCCGCGTGCCTGGTCAAGATGGGCGTCGTCATCGAAGGCATCGGCACGTCGACGCTGCGCGTGCAGGGCAAATCGCGGCTCGAAGGCACCGTGCACACGGTGCTGCCGGATCGCATCGAGACGGGCACGTTCGCGTTTGCCGTTGCGGCGACCGGCGGCGACGTGGTGCTCGAGGGCACGCGGCGCGAGCTTCTCAAAACGGCGCTCGAAACGCTGTCGGAGACCGGGGCTTCGGTGACGGATACCGAGACCGGCGTGCGCATTCAGCGCAACGGCAATGGCCTCGAGCCGATCGACGTCGAAACGCAGCCGTTCCCGGGTTTCCCAACCGATCTGCAGGCCCAGCTCATGGCGCTAATGACGCGCGCGCACGGCACGAGCGTGATCCGCGAGACCATCTTCGAGAACCGCTTCATGCACGTGCAGGAGCTGGCGCGGCTCGGTGCCGACATCAAGCTGCACGGCGATACCGCGACTATCAAAGGCGTGAGGAGCCTGCGCGGGGCCCCCGTGATGGCGACCGATCTGCGCGCGTCCGTCTCGCTGGTCATCGCCGGGTTGATGGCCGAGGGCGAGACGATCATCAACCGCGTCTACCACCTTGACCGCGGCTTCGAGCGGCTCGAGGAGAAGCTTTCGCGTTGCGGCGCGCAGATCGAGCGACTGACCGCGGGCTGAGCGCTTTCGATGAGACCGATGATTCACGCTTCGGGCTGATGAGGCCCGAAGCGATCATGGTCTAGAGGCTCTTGTTCATACGGCGAATGCGGGTGGCGAGCTGCCGCATGACGTAGAGCGAGAACGCCGGGTTGTGGCGCACGAGTTCAAGGAACGTTTTGCGGTCGATCAGGGCCACCTCGGTTGCCTCGGCGGCAAGCGCCGCTGCCGAGCGCGGCGAATTGTCGATCAAAGCCAGCTCACCGAAGATGCCGTTGAGCCCCACCTTCTCGAGCACCGTGCCATAGGTCACGATGCTCACCTTGCCCTCGACCACAAGGTACATGAAATCGCCGGGATCCTCTTCGAGGAAGATCTTCTCGCCGGCAGAGTAACGCTTTAGCGGAATCTTGAACCGCTCAAGAAATTCGAAATCAAACGGGGCGCCCAGCATGGTCTTCGGTCCGGCAGCCGTTTTGAAAAGCAGATCATAGCGCGAAAGGCGGCCTATGTCCCCGCGGGCCGCGACTTCTTCTCTCAGCGTAAAGATCCCGAGAACTTGCCGTCCTGCCCGCGGAAGGTCACATTTAGGTTCAAATGAGGGGGATCAATGCGTCGAGTCGGGCGGGCGACTAATCGGCGGGGACGAGTTTCACGGGGGAAAGGGGAGATCTGACATGAAAACCATCGGGTTCGTTGCCGCCATCGCGGCGGCGGCAGCATTCTGTGTATCTGCACCGGCCTTGTCGCAACCGAAGTTCAAGGCCGGAACGCTGACCTGCACGGGCGGTGGGGGCGTGGGGCTCATTCTTGGCTCCACGAAGAGCTACGACTGCAAGTACGTCTCGGCCTCCGGCTCCTATTACGAGCGCTATACCGCTTCGATCACCAAGATCGGCCTCGACGTCGGCGTCACCAACAACAGCGTGATGGTGTGGGCCGTGCTCGCTCCGTCGGAAGTGCGCAAGCGCGGGCTCGCCGGCAGCTATGCCGGTGCCACGGCCGACATCGCCATCGGCATCGGCGGCGGCGCGAAGGTGCTGCTCGGCGGCTCGAACAACTCGATCGCGCTGCAGCCGGTCAGCGTGCAGGGCCAGACGGGTCTTAACCTTGCCGTCGGCGTTGCCGAGCTCAGCATCCGCTAGGCTCCTTGTCTCCAGGTTGCGTAGCCGGAGCGTCCCCGCTATCTGTCGCCAACATGGCCGCCGTAACGGGAACGACCTTGCATGTCCGACCTGAAGCTTATTGCGCTCGATACCGAAGACCTTTCGATCCTGGCCGCGCACCTGCAGGATGCAGTGCTGCACGTCGAGGACATGGTCTATCTGAAGGCTGAACGGCGCTTCGCGCTGCTCGTCAATCGATTCGACTGGAGCGACGCGGTCGCCTCCAACGGGGACGGCAAGCCGTTCGTTCGCCGCCGTACCGGCGTGCGGTTCGAGCATGTCACCGGCGCGCAGGTGCAGGGGCTCGACCTCCTGAACAAGACTCTGGCGCTGTCGCTTCTGACGCTCACGTTCGAGCCGAGCGAAGCGCCGCAGGGCACCGTAACCCTCACCTTCGCCGGCGGGGGCGCTGTCCGTCTCTCGGTCGAATGCATCGAGGCGGCGCTGACCGATCTCGGGGCCGCCTGGGCAACCTCGCGCAAACCGGAGCATGCCGGCGATTAGCCGGGGCCTGCGACCTCACAACCCACAGTGCAAGGACCGTTCTTTGGGGCCAGCGCGCTTTCGCCATCGGCACTGCTCGCCTATAAGGGCCCATTCGCCAGGAACCCCGTTTGCGGGGACCGCCACCGGAGACCTTCATGCCCGTGCGGCTTTCCACGTCTGAGCCCGATTTCGCCTCTCATTTCGATGCCCTGCTTGCGGCCAAGCGGGAGGTCTCCGAGGATGTGGACGAGGCCGTGCGCGCCATTATCGCCGAGGTCCGGGCGCGCGGCGACAGGGCGCTCGTGGCTCTGTCGCAGAAGTTCGACCAGGTCGACCTTGCTTCCATCGGCATCCGCGTCAACGAGAGCGAAGTGGACGCAGCGGTGCGGGCCTGCAGCCCCGAGACGCTCGAGGCGCTCGGCTTCGCGCGCGACCGCATCTGGGAGCACCACGTACGGCATGTGCCGCACAGCGAGACCTACACCGATCCGCTCGGAGTCACGCTCGGTCATCGCTGGACGGCCGTAGAATCAGCCGGGCTCTATGTGCCGGGCGGGCTCGCCTCCTATCCGAGCTCGGTGTTGATGAACGCTGTGCCGGCGAAGGTCGCGGGCGTCGAGCGTCTCGTGATCGTGGTGCCGACACCCAAGGGGCAGCTCAATCCGCTGGTGCTGGCCGCAGCCAAGCTCGCCGGCGTTTCCGAGATCTATCGCGTGGGCGGCGCGCAGGCCGTGGCGGCGCTGGCTTACGGGACCGAGAGCATCAAGCCGGTGGCCAAGATCGTTGGGCCTGGCAACGCCTACGTGGCGGCGGCCAAACGGCAGGTGTTCGGCACCGTCGGCATCGACAGCATCGCCGGGCCGTCCGAGGTGCTCGTCATCGCCGACAAGCACAACTCGCCGGACTGGATTGCCGCCGACCTCCTGGCGCAGGCCGAACACGACACGGCTGCGCAGTCGATCCTCATCACGGACGATGCGGGCTTCGCCGACGCGGTCACGGCCTCGGTGCAACGCCAGGTGCAGCAACTGCCGAAGGCCGACATCGCGGGCGCGAGCTGGCGCGATTTCGGCGCCGTCATCGTCGTTGGCTCTCTCGACGAGGTGCCGCCGCTCGCCGACCGTATTGCCGCCGAGCACCTTGAGATCGCGACGCGCGACCCCGATGCGATGGCCGCTGAAATCCGCAATGCCGGCGCCCTGTTCCTTGGCGCCTACACGCCGGAGGTGATCGGAGACTATGTCGCCGGCCCCAACCACGTGCTGCCCACGGCACGCAGCGCGCGTTTCTCCTCAGGGCTCGGCGTGCTCGACTTCATGAAGCGTACGTCGATCCTCAAGCTCGACGAAGCGTCCCTCGACAAGCTCGCGGCGCCTGCCATGACGCTGGCGCGCGCCGAAGGGCTCGAAGCTCACAGGCGGTCGGTAGAGATCCGGCTTTCGAAAGGATAGGGCATGACCGAGACATCGACCGACGAGTCCGTGCAGACCAATCATCGCATCGCCGAGATCGTGCTCGATCCCAACTCGATCGCCCGCGGCAACGCGAACATCGAGCATGAGCGTGAGGTGGCGATCTACGACATCCTCGACGGCAACTCGTTCGAGCTCGAGGGGTGCGACGAGGGACCGTACAAGCTCACCATCGGCATGGTGGAGGACCGGCTGGCGCTGACCGTCTACAGCGCGGGCAAGGACTCCGAGGAGCCGGTCGTGGCGCACTTCCTTTCGCTCACGCCGTTCAAACGCATCATGAAGGACTACTTCCTGGTGCTCGACAGCTACTATCAGGCCATCCGTTCGGCCCAGCCCTCGCGCATCCAGGCCATCGACGTCGGCCGGCGCGGGCTTCACGACGAAGGCAGCCGCGTGCTGATGGAGCGGCTCGAAGGCAAGATCAAAATCGATCTCGATACCGCACGGCGTCTCTTCACGCTCATCTCGGCCCTTCACTGGAAGGGGTGAGTCCGTGTCAAGCGAGGGCGATGGACCTCGGTCGGTGCTCTTCACGTGTGCCTTAAACACCGTGCGCAGCCCCATGGCCGCGGCGATCCTTCGCCATCTCGCCGGTGAGCGGATTCGTGTTGCCTCTGCCGGCGTGCGCGCCGGTATCATGGATCCGTATGCCGTTGCCGTCATGGACGAGATCGGCATCGACATTTCCGAGCACGAGCCGGCGACGCTCAAGGAGCTCGATGACCCGGATTTCGATCTGATCGTCACGCTGTCGCCGGAGGCGCATCACCACGGCGTCGAGTTGACTCGGCTGGTGCCGGCCGACGTCGAGTACTGGCCGACGCCGGACGCGACAGTACTGCTCGACAGCGTCAGCCGAGAGGAGGCGCTGGCCGCCTATCGCGACGTGCGCGATCTTCTGTTCCGGCGGATCAAGGAGCGCTTTCTGCACACAGCGGGTGGCCCGACGGTGTGAGCTCACATTCCCCTCGCGTGTGGGAGCGGCTAGGGATGGGAGGAATTTCGACGGCCAGCGTTCCGGTGTCCTTCTCTTCGGGCCTCTCCTACAAGGGGGGAGGGAAGTTCCTCGGCCGCGTTGGCGGCGATCAGGAACCAGGTACTCCTCTCGCCGACGCCCTTGATCTCCATGGGACCGCGGGGCTCCAGCTCGAAGTGTTCGGCCAGCTTCTCGCTCGAGACCGGGCAGATGTGAATGCGCCCCGGCGTGGACGCGCTTTCGAGCCGCGCCGCGAGGTTCACAGCGTCGCCCCAGATGTCATAGGTGAACTTCTGGCGCCCGATGACGCCGGCCATGACCGGGCCCGTTGCCAATCCCATGCGCATGGTGAGGTCGTAGCCGGTCTCGGTGCACAACCGGCGCACTGCATCCTGCATGGCAAGCGCCATGTGGGCCAGGCGGGCGGCGTAGTCCGGCACCGGTTCGGGAACGCCGGAGGCGACCATGTAGGCATCGCCGATGGTCTTGATCTTCTCGACGCCGTGGCGCTCGGCGAGGTCGTCGAATGTCGAGACGAGCGTGTTCAGCAGTGCGACCGTGTCCGCGGCGCCCAGCCTGCGCGCCAGCGGCACGAAGCCCGAGATATCGGCAAACAGGATGGACGCTTCGGGGAACGTGTCCGCGACGGGCTCCGCGGGCCGAACCTTCAGACGCTCAACGACCTTGTCCGGCAGGATATTGCGCAGCAAGGCTTCCGTTTCCGCCTTGGCGTTCTCGGCAAGGCGGAACGCATAGTAGACCGCGGCGGCGATGATGCCGAAGGTGGTGATGGCCGCCTGTGCGTAGAGGGAATCGAGCACGTCCTGCGGAGCGGGAATCGCCGCTTCGGACTGCGGGAACCAGAACCAGCACAGGATATGCAGGCCGAGCGCGATCGCGATTGCCGGAATGATCATCCATAGCCGGCCGAGGCCGAGAACCACGAAGGCGCCGGCCGAGAACGCGACATACTGGATGTGCAGGCCCGACTCGCGGCCGAGATAGTATGTGAAGGCGAAGAGGGCCACGTACTCCGTGACGAGAATGAGCAGCGCCGCCGCGACAGGTCCGAAGCGATGCATCAACGGGACGGTCGCGACGATCACGACGATCGCGAAATTGATGTAGATGATCGGCCAGTAGCGGTCGTGATCGAGGAAGGTCTGCTGCAGGGCATAGATCAGCGTCGTGACCACGATCAGGTAGGCGATCATGTTCAGGATCATCAGCCGCCGCTTGGTTTCGAGCGGATAGCCGTGCGTACCCGCCTCGACGAGGCGTGACAGCCAGGCCCCCAGCGCAGCGAAACGCGGCTCCTGCCACAGCCAGGCCAAGCGTTTCACGAAGCTTGGCGCGGCCCTCGCTCCAGACTCTTGCAGCCGCGGCACGATCGGCAGCCTCCCAAATACGGTCGCGGGGACCGTAGATCATTTGTCGTCGGATGTGGATACGAAGTCAGGTCTCTGGTTACGGCCACCGACCCGGCTCGGCTGTCATGCAGGAAACACGAGATGGATTTGCGAGCGGCGCGCCCGGCCGTGCCTCAGGCGCCGGCGGTTGCTTCCAGTTCGTCGATGTCGCACGTGAAACGGGTTTCCTTGCGGGAGATGGCGCCGCTGCCCTCGAGCAGGGACAGCGCGGCGTTGACCTTCGGGCGGCTGGCTCCGATCAGCAGCGCCAGCTCGCTCTGCGAGATCGGAAGGTCGATGACGATCTTGGCGCCGGGCTTCAGCTCGCCCTTCTGGCGGGCAGCGGCCAGGAAGAAACGCGCGAGCCGCACCTCGATCGGATAGAGCGCGATGCCTTCGAGCTGGTGGTCGGCCTCGCGCAGCCGGTTGCAGAGAAACTTGATGATGGCATCGCGCACTTCGGGGCGCTGCTCGATCAACCGCGTCAGGGCGCCCTTGGACAACGTGAGCGCAGAGACCTTTGACACGGCCGTGGCGTCGGCGCTGCGCATGCCGCCGTCGAGCACGGCGATCTCGCCGAAGATTTGGCCGGGCTCGGCGTGTGCAAACGACAGCTCGCGGCCCTCGGCCGTCAGCACTGACAGGCGGACACGGCCGCTCGTCACCAGATACACATCGCGCCCTGGATCGCCGCGGGCAAAAATGGCCTGGCCGCCGTCGAAAGACGTCTCGCGCATCTCCTGCAGGACCGCCTTACGGTCGGCCTCGGCGAGCGCGCCGAACAGCGGCGTCCGCTCAAGCATCTCGAGCAGCGCTTCCTTGGTGATCATTCCTGCCTCCACGACGGCCGCGCGGGCCAACGGCGATTTTCGCGGGAACGGGGCTTCCTGGCAACGAGCATCTTGCTTTTCGCGGGGGGGCTCTGCATTCTCCGCTCTGGTTTTTTCAGGCCCCGCGTGGCCTTGGCACTGCCGGCAAGCCGGTCCTTCGCGTTTCGCGTGCGGCGCGGCACCCACCACCCTTCGTTGCATCGGCACAGAGACATGAGCTCCGTCAAGGCTGCCTTCTTCAGCTCCTTCAAACGCACGGACAGCCCACGCCGCGAAACACTCCGGCGCGAACTCGCCCGCGAGCGGGCGCGCGAAGGGGGGCCGCAGCACACGCCCAAGCTGGTGCTGGCGAGCGCCAGCCCCCGGCGCCTGACGCTCTTGGCGCAGGCCGGGATCGAGCCCGACGCGCTGCGCCCGTCGAGCGTCGACGAGACGCCGCGGCTCGCCGAGATGCCGCGCTCGCTCGCCTCGCGCCTGGCGCGGGCCAAGGCGGAAGCGGCGCGCGACCAGATCGCCAACGACACCGACATTGCCGGTGCCTACGTGCTGGCGGCGGACACGGTGGTGTCGGTGGGGCGGCGCATCTTCGGCAAGCCCGAGCACA
The DNA here is from genome assembly GCF_900117455.1 of Hyphomicrobium sp. CS1GBMeth3. Classification (NCBI taxonomy): domain Bacteria; kingdom Pseudomonadati; phylum Pseudomonadota; class Alphaproteobacteria; order Hyphomicrobiales; family Hyphomicrobiaceae; genus Hyphomicrobium; species Hyphomicrobium sp. CS1GBMeth3. Next base: position 1,815,482 of record NZ_FPHO01000003.1, on the reverse strand, counting down.
TCGAGGAGGCTGTGGCGACGCTGGAGCGCCTTTCCGGGCGCTCGCACCGCGTGCTGACCGGCGTTTGCCTGATCACGCCCGACGACCGTATCCGGACGCGGATCGTCGATACGCGCGTGCGCTTCAAGCACCTTTCGAAACCGGAGATCGAAGCCTACATCGCCTCTAGAGAGTGGCGCGGCAAAGCGGGCGGCTATGCCATCCAGGGGCTTGCCGGCTGCTTCGTGCGCACGATCACCGGGTCGTACACCAATGTCGTCGGCCTGCCGCTGACCGAGGTCGTGAGCCTGCTTATCGGCGAAGGCTTCCCGGTGCATTTCAACTGGCTGCGCGCGGCAGAGACCGACGCGGAATGAGGTCGCGATGACCGACACGAAATCCAAAGCCAAGTCCCCGTCTGGCGCGGGAGGTTCTGCCGCCTCCGGCAGTGTTGGTGATTCTGCCGCCTCCGGCAGCGTGGGCGGCAAATGCCCGATCTGCGGCAAGCCGGCCGTCCACGCCGTGCGGCCGTTCTGCTCGTCGCGCTGCGCCGACATCGACCTCGGCCGCTGGGTCTCGGGCGCGTACGTGATCGCCGGGGGCCAGTCCGACGCCGACGAGGATGGCGACGAGGCGTTTGCCAAGGAGGCGGATCTGCGCCATCCCGGGCCCGGGAAGGACCAAGAGCCGCAATAGGTCCATGTCCGTTCGGTGACGCTGGACACCGGGAAGCGCACCCCCTATAAAGCGCGAGCTTTGACGGCAGGCCGCGTTCTCGGCGGGTCTCGCAAGCAAAAAGCCCAGGTAGCTCAGTTGGTAGAGCATGCGACTGAAAATCGCAGTGTCGGTGGTTCGATTCCGCCCCTGGGCACCATCCCTCCTAGCAGCTCAATAAACTCAACACCTTAGCGCCGGTGGGAAACCAACCCTCAATTTGGGTGGGAAACTTTGTTCGGCTTTTGCTCTCCTAGAAGCCCCATCGCATCGCCCGCCATCTTCTTGCGATTTGCCGCGCGCGTGTAGCGTTCAGCCTCCTTGCTCGTCTTCCAACCGAAGATTGCCATCAGCTGCTTTTCGGTCGCTCCGTTCTCCGCGGCTATCGTTGCGCCGGCTTTGCGCAGTCCGTGCGCCGAGCAATGCGGCAGCTCCGCTTCGTCGCACCATTGGCGCATCTTGTTCCCGAGGCCGGCAATCGAGAATGGGCGGCCGAACTCCGTGACGAGATAGGTCAGGTCCCCCGTCGGGCTCGCGTCGATGACGCGCTGGAGCTCCGGCAGGATGGGAATCTCAATGTCGACGGGATGTCGATTGCGGTTCTTGAACTGGCGCAGCTTCAGCCAGCCGTCGCTGGCATGCTGTCGACCCACCCTTGCCGCGTCAGAGCGGCGGAGGCCGGTGAAAAGGAACAGCGCGAGGGCGAGACGCGCCTTGGTGCCAATGGGATGGCGTTTCTCATACTGGCGCACTTCGTCGACCGTCCAGCTGTGATGGCCGTCGCTCGCGGTTTTCAGGTAGGGCACGTCCCGGGCCGGGTTCGCACGAACAAGCTCCTCCTCTAGCGCCCAGGTAAACACGGCGCGGATCGCCTTCACGCGGCAGTTGGCGGCTTCTGGCTTCTCAGCCTTGCGGTCGCGCAGTACCCGCACGGCCTTGGCTGTCATGCGCGCCAACGGGAAGCCGGCGAACGTTTCCTTCGCGCCGGGATACACAGGCTCCAAAAACGTGGCTTCAAGGATGCCGCGGCGCGGGCGTTGGGTGGCGGACGGGTCGAGTTGCTTCCATCTGGGCGAACTCATGTACGCCACGCACAGCCACCGCCACGTGCCCGAGATGGGCGTCCCGTGCGCCGGATCGACGACGAGGGCACCGGTTTCGCTCTGCTCGATCAATTCGCGGTAGCGGGCGTCGAACTCAACGGTGCCTGGCGTTTCGCGGACCCGGACCTTTCGCTGCCCCTTGCGCCAGAAATACAGGCGCACGTTGCCGTGGCGATCGACGTCCTCGTAGACGTAGGGGTATCTCACGGTGACCATGGCAGCGTCCGTCATACGCGCACATGGCTCCAAGGATCAGAATCGGCTGAGCCAAAATCATCGTCAGAAGGGAGCGCATCGAACGCGGTGTCAAGGCGTCGACGGTCCCACACTTTTCGCCCATCGATTCGCTTCGGGCCGGGCATGTCGCCCCGCTGCACCAACTGGTCGAACTTTGTCGCGCCGATTCCAACATATGCGGCCGCTTCCTCGCGCGAGAGCCCGCGTGGTGGAAGGCTCGCCGGCAGAATTTCTGCTCGAACGCGAGATCGTGGCGGACGAGCACTCGCGGGTCGCGGAGGGCGGCTCCCTAACGGTCGGGTACGGACTCCCGGCTCTCTGTCCGGACGGGCGTTCATGGAGTGCCCTGTTCGCTGGCGGGCGCCTGCCGGCCGTATGTCGCGCCGGCGGCTGATGTGAACGGTAGGACATTTCGGGGAGTTTGCCGGAGCTGCTGATCAACCGCCCGCCGCGCAGCGACAGAATGAACGGCCTTCGGAACACCGCTGTACTCGTAAAGCGGTCGCGCCATCGGAATGGCATCGAGAAGCTTGCCGAAGAATTGCTTGGCGAAGGCTGCAGCCGTGTAGCCCGACCCCGACGGGTTCGGATCTTTGTACGTGATGCGCTCGAGTTCGTTCGCGAGGCGCCGGATCTGCGTAATTTCGGCCGGCGAGTAAAGCTCGGTGACGAGGGAACGCTGACTGGATAGCGCGGCCTTGATGTTGTTGAGCATCACCTGCGGCGAGTGAGCATTGCCCTTGTTGTTCTGCACCAGGCGGGCCCAATAGGCGACTTTGAGATCCGCGATGGTGTCGCTTGCTATGCGCGGGTCCGCGTACTTCTTGAGCGCGGTCTTCATCGAGCGCAGCGCCTCTACGGCACCGTTTTTGATCGTCGACGGGTTTTGAGCAGATGCCGGGCCGAAGAGGATCTGCACGGCCCGCTCGGGGCTGTCTGATGTCTCGAGTTCGCGCATGAGCTTCGCGGCGGGGGTGTTGCGGCCCTTCACGCTCGGGCTGAAAAGGTTCTGCATCGTGCGCGTGGTGTCACGCGCGATGAGAAGGTTTGCCGCTGCAGCCGCGTCACCGGCGAGCAAGGATTGTCGTGCTGCCTCGTCGATCCAATCGTTGAATCCGTCGTAAATCGCTTTGGCAGCCGCCTGATCGGTCGGATCAACGGCACCCTTGTACATGCCGAGCAACTGGCGCCGCATTTCGTCGACCGTTTTGACTGGCGACTGTTGTAGCACCTTGGCGACGGGATCTGAGAACGCCCGGCCGCCAATATAGTCGTCGAGCCCTCGTGCCATCGAGGCGGCCTTCGGCATCTCCGAAGTGACGCGAAGTGTGCCAAGCCTGCCAGCGAGGGCATTAGGCAGGAGGTCGAAGGCGGCCTTGGTCGGAAGGATGTCTGTCACCGCTCCCCATGCGGCATCCTCGCCCGCTTCTGCCATCTCGCGCGCGTGCCGCATGCCGCTTTGAATGCCAACGCCGAGGTCGGCAGCATTGTCCGCCATCTGCTGAACATTGGTGATGCCGGCGGGGTTCATGGTCCCGTCCTGCCGCGCGGCCTGCGCACGGAAATCGCTCGGCATGCGCGTGCGCGAAGCAAAGTCGACGGCCTGGCTCTGGCGCGCGTCGAAAGCCTGCATGGTGTCGCGTGCACGCTCGCCATAGAGGTTGCGACGCATGGCTTCCTCTTGCGTGAGTTGCCACGAATCCTTGCTGCGCTGGCCGACCGTCGAGGGGATGCCGAATTCCCCTTCCTGCGCCTTGATCGCGGCCTGGCTGGCATCTCGGGTCCGAGAATACGTCTGAGCGAACGTGCGCGCGATGTCGCCGTTTACGGCCGCCGGGTCGAGCCCCTGTGACTTGGCCAGCGCTTCGCCTTTGGGCGTGAGCTTGCCCGTCGATCGGTTGAACAGGCTCGGCTCGATCACGAAGCGACCCCAGGCTTTGGACGCGAGAAATTCAAGGGGAACGCCCAACCCACCGGCGCCGGCGGCGAAGAGTGCCTTGCCGATCTCGACGCCCTGCTCTGAACCGAGCGGGGCCTGCGCCAAGTCGCCGGCCACGCTCGTCCCTCCGGAACCCGCCGTATGCGCAAGGAAGCGTGTAACTCCGCGTGCGCCTTTCGTGAGCGAACCGATGCCCATTCCGCCGGCTACATAGGGTGTCGCGCCATAGACGCCCCGCCAGAGGTCCTGCGTGTCGAGGCCCGGCGCATTGACGTAGCCGCGCTGCTCTTGCCCGTCCGGGCCGCGCGTCACAAGCACGTCGTAGCCGTGGGCGTCCGTCTCGCGGCGGATGAAGCGATCGCCGAGCTGCTTCGCGATGATGTCGGACATCTGCGCGTCGGAAGCGCCGAGCATGGCGGCTGTCGCGGTCGGGCTACGCAGGTCGTCGGTGAACTGCTCGTAGACGGTGCCAATGCCGGCCTCTCGCGGGTCCTGGCGGCCGCGAAAATCCTGCAGGCGCCGTCCCCACCAAGTCTCGGCGTCGGGTTCGACGAATGGCGAAGCCGGTTCCGTTTCATGCGTTCTGGCCTCGCCAAACAGCAGATCCTCGCCATTGAGCTCGGGGGCTTGGGGCGCGGCCTGAGTCGGCTGGGCCTCTCCAGCGGGATTCGGGCCGAACAACAATTCTAGGCCATCGAGTTGCGGCGCGGCGCCCGACGACGGCTGTGCCGCCTGCGTTGCAACCTGCTGCGCCATGGAATACCACGCTGGTGCATCCGGCTCGCCGTTGGCAAGACGGAAGCGCGAGACGTGGCGGAGGGGCGGAGTGTCGATCGGCATCAGGCGTCAATCCCGAATTCTGCGCGCAAGCGCTGACGGACGACGGGCGCCACGTCTTGCGGCGTGAGGCCCGGGTTGCTGTCGAGGCTCTGCTTGAGAAGCTCGTTCGTGCGGCGCTGAATGAACTTCGGCATATCGTCGAGCGGCAGCGCCTTGGCCATCTGCTCGACGTCGGCGGGGAAGCCGTTCTGGGAAAGATAGTTGTAGCGCGCGAGCGCCATCTTGCTCATGCGGATGCCGTTCTTGAGCTTGGCCTCGAATTCGATGGGGCTGTCGCCGTCGAAGACGCCTTCACCCGGATTCGGCTGCGCTTTCTTGATGCGCTCCGCCTCCGAGATCGTCATGGCGGCTCCGGTAATTTCCTTGATGTACTGGTTGAGGTTGTTCAGGGCTTCGGCCCGGTTCGCGGAGTACGCGGCGAGCTCCTGCCGCTGCTGCGGCGCCAGTGATTTCCGCGTGCTCGAAAACTTGTCGAGGAGCGCGTTCCACTTGAAACCGAGGCGGCTTTCGATGGTCTGATACTCCGGCTTCCAGGACTGCTCGATGCCCTTGAGGCGCGAGTATTGCTCCGTCGTGTTGAACTGCTTTTCCTGCAGGGCGTTGATGGCCGGCTTCTGCATTCCGGGCGCGACCGCGCGCGACGCGTCGAGGAACTCTTTGCCGGCCGGCGCAAATCGCGGATCGAACAACATGGCGCCGCCGAGACGGCGCGCCTTGTCTCTGGTCATTGGTCCGAACGGTGTTTGCACGAAATCCTGACCGCCCGAGACGGAAGCGGCTGGTGGACCTTCGAACGGCGCGGCGTTCTGCGTAAGGGCGAGCTGGGCGGGCTGGTACCACGCAGGCGGCTCTCCGGCGTACGGGCTGCGGGGAGCGTTCGCGACACGCTCAACCGTCACCGTCCCGTTCGCATCCTTGCTCATATCGCTGCCGCGGTTCGATGTGTTTTGCCAGAGAGCGGGCAGGCCTTCGTCGACGGCGTTCTGCAAACCGGAGGCTGGGGCTGTCGGCGCTGACTGCGGCAACGGAGGCGGGGCCGTATCCGGGAGGAAAGGCGCCAGCGGAGACGCAGCGCTGGCGTCCGTCTCGCCGTCTCCGAGCAACCCCATGATGATGCCGCTCATCGCGTCCTTTTGCGAAAGCGCGCTCGTTTCGGCCTTGGTCTTGGCGAGATTCGCGCGCAGCATCTCGACATCGAGAGCGCGATCAGGATCCGCGTACTTGGCGAGCAACGGGAAGCCGCGATCGGGTCCGGCCGCGAGCAGCATATCGCCGAAGCCGGGCGGCAGGTTCGACCGTAGGTTCGGATTTTCCAGCAACCCTCGATAGGCCTGCTTCTCCTGCGCAGCCATCGATCGCCGGCGGCGGTCCTCCTCAAAGGCGGCGCCCACTCGCGCTCCTTGCATGGCGCCGTCCCAACCGCCCCCGGTAAGCAATCCGAGGCCGGTCAGCGTTATGGGATTCATGAACCCCTGTTGCAATCCTGCGAGAAGGCCTTGCGGCTCGTCGTCGAAGTTTCCGAGAAGTCCGGCCATGGTCCTGCCTCCCTCACGCGTGGCCGCATTCGGCACTAAAGCCGTATGCGAGCCCGCCAATTTGGATCATTTCAAACGCACCGCCGGGAGCGACATCGACCATGGCCTGCCACAGGCCCGCGGATGCTTCATTGAGACGTGTCGGCTGCTCCGGGATCCATACTCGTAGAATCGAGACATGCCCGTCTGACCATCGCACGGGGCGCAAGGTGTCCTCGTCGAACGGCGCGTATCGGCTCGCAACGAAGCCACCGTGCGCTGTCGCGCTTACGCCGTACGTGGAGAAGGTTCCGTTCGGGCTAGGCTCGGTGACCACGAATTCGCGCGCGGCGCTGTTCAGCATTGCAGCAGTCACAAGCTCGCCAATGCGTGAGAGCATTTCTTCCTCGGTGGCAGCGTAAAGCTCGCCGAGCGATAGCTCCCCGTTCGCCGCTGTCCCGAGAATGAGAACCCGGCGTTTCAGCGGCAATCCGAGGTTAATGAGATGCTCCGAGTATTCGAGTTCCGAAGCGATGGCGTCCTGCAGACGCTCAGACAGCGGTCCTTGTTTCATGGTGGTCACCTCAGAACGGGATCTCGTCGCCGGCGGCATGCGCGCCCGGGACGTTCGATTGCATCGGGGGATCACGCGGGCGCTCGGCCTCGGCCCGTCTTCCGGAATGGCCTCCAGCGCGATCGCGGGACGGCGCCGCGGCGATCATCAGATTCCAGATCGGGTTGCCTTCGGCGTCGACATCCTTCGACTTCAGCAGTGTGATTTTCATCGTGCCGAAAAAGCCGGAGATGTACTGATTTCCGGCGGCTGATGTGCGTTCGTACAACTTGCCGACGTTCACGGAGGGCGGGAACTCGCTGCGACGGTCAGACATGGGCAGGCGTCCTTTCGGTTGCTTTCACGCGGCGTGCTTCGCGCTCGGCGCGATCACGAGCTGCGTTGCTGAACACGCACGGCTTGCACCGGTCGGTCAGGCTATCGGCCGTGATCGGAGACGGCAGGAAGTCGCTGGCAGGGCGAAGCGTGCTGCACTGGCGGCAGATCTTGTGCGAGGGGAGAGGGCTAGGCTGCATCGCCAGGCCCTCCGAGCAGGTCGTAGCCAAGGCGCGAGACGTTAAACCGGTTCATCCGCGGATCGAGCGTGAGCTCGGCTAGCGTCGGCCGCCCCATGGTTTCGTGGTCCTTGAGCTTATCGATGTGCAGCAGCGTCGGACCGTCCATATCTGGCCGCCAAACCGCCCAGCCAATATCGGCCTTGTTGCCCCAATGGGCCGTGTCGGCGCCGTCGTTGAGGGTGAGCAGCTTCCCCTTAGCAAGCCGCTTTTCAACGCCATCCTTGGGCGGATGGGCAGCGACGATCATCAGAAGGTTGTAGTCGTCAGCGAGCGCTTTCAGGGCCATGATGAACTGGCCCATATAGTCGGTTTTCGAGAGGTGCTTCGGGACCTCGTGGTCGAGCTCGTTGACGGGATCGATGATCACGACGTCGACCCCGTGCGTCTTGACTGCGAAGGCGATGCGGTCGAGCAGCCGTTCAAGGTTGAGCACCGCACCCCGCGGACGACGCAGGAAACGAAAGGCCCCCCGAATTTCCGTGTCCGCCCTGGCCACGTCCTCATCGGTCCAGAAATCGATAGGCTTGGCGATGAGGTGGCGCCGCAGATCACGTTGGATCCGCGGTTTGATCTTCTCCTCAAAACTTGTGATCAGCGTGCGCCAACCGTGCTTGCGCCAGGTGCTGACGGCGAGTTGGCGTAGTAGGACTGATTTGCCCGAGCCATACGGACCAATCACCGGCATGAAGGCAGGGCGAACGAGCCGAAACCCATGGCGATCAAGTCCTAAGATTCCGGACTCATAGGTGACTTCTGGATCCGGATCCGGCACGTCGTCGATCGTGCAGACCTCTTCGGTCCACATCGGCTTGGCGGTGAGGACCAAGTTCGCGAGTGCCTGAGTGCCTTCGCTCTCCGCGTAAGCCGCGGCATTCGGAGCCTCGGTTGAGAAGCTCATCCAACGGCATCGCAGGTCGCCCAGCCGCACGGCGATGTCGTCCCGCAACTGCGCCGAGCCCACCGGATAGGCGAGCACAATGCTACCGAAGTGCTCGAGCGTTTCGTCGAGCTCGTAGCCGACCCGCGTGACGCGGTAGAGATCCTCGACGCGGGGGACAACGCGCACTGAGCGATACCCGGCTTCGCGGATGGCTCGGGCGGCACCCTCATCGTCGCAGAGGATCAGTTGAAGGGGCTTTTCGACGGAAGCAAGCATTATACGTACCTCCGCATGTGGGAGGGCTTGCTGCTGCCGCCATTGGTGATACTGGCAGACGGCGGCGGAAGACCTTTCTCGCGGCGGTGCTTGTGGTCCGAAACCGCGCTGCGGAAGTAAGCCCACGACCGAACCGAGCCGGGGGCGGCCCGATGGGCAGCGGCGGCAACGGCGGGCAGGATGTCGAGCTCGAAGTCGGCCCCTGACTGGATCCAGCCTATCGGCTCAGCGACGCTCTGAAGCCCCACGCCTTTCGCGACGGGATGCAGAGCACCATTGGCCGTTGCCATGAGTTTGGCGCAGAGCTCGGCAGGGTTGATTTTCGCAGGGCGAGCGTCAGCCGTCGCTACTACTGACGGTTCAATGGTAGGTTCAATGGTAGGTTCAGCCTTATATGTAGGGATCACCATTGACCCGGGGGGCGGGTCACAATCCTGAGCCGGGGTATGGTCAGAGTTATGATCCGGGGTCGGCTCATAGCCTTGAGCCATGCCCTGCACTGATAGGAACCTAATCAGGTTGGAAGCGCGAGCGCCTGTCGACGGACTGTAGCGCTCCTCGCGTGTGATGATTTTGCGGTTCGCGAGCTCGGCAACATCGCGCTTAATCGAGGCTTCTGAAGCGTGCGCCATCTCGGCTAGGCGACGACGGCTCGGATGGCACGTCCCATCCTTGCCGGCGAAGTTTGCCAGAAGTACCAAGACGAGGCGTGTGCGGGGCTGCAGATCGCATTCGGGATCTGCCAGCAGCTTTGTTACAGCGTTGATGGCAGCGATGCTCATGCGAGCTCCCCGTCGAAAACGAGGAAGCTTCGGCCGATTGCGCACACCATCTCTGCGTCGGCCGAAGTGGGTGCGGCTTCCTTCAGCGCAAACTTGAAGATCTTGTCGATCGAGGGCTTGAGCAGCTGATGCGAGCGAGGGTGCGCAAGAACGCCCGCCGCGATCAGCGATGTGTCCCCGTGATCAAGCGCTGCGCGCAGTATGTGGTTCATTTTGCCGTTCCTTGTTGGGGAGACGGCGGCAGGTCTTGTCGAAACGGAAGGACGCAGCTACATTCAATCCGTCGACGTTGCTGCCGTCGACGTTGGTATGAAGAGATCGCGCCCGCTCCTGACGTTGCCTGTCGGAGCGGGTGTTTCTTTCGGTGCTGTCGGAAAAAACCGTCATGCAGCCGCGGCCTCACGAGCATTTCGGAGGTCGCGCTGCCAGCAGGCGATGTCGTGAGCTGACCAAGCCACCTTCGTCTTGGAGAGAGGAAGCGGCCGTGGAAACTCTCCCCGTCCTATCCGCGCATAGATCGCCGTCTTGCCGAGAGAGGTAAGGCGCATCACCTCATGAATTGTTAGAAACCTGTCGAGGTCGGGGCGCGATCCATCACTTTTAACGACTGGGAATGTGCGGCGCTGGTCGTTGGGGACAGCTTCGACGTGCATCTGGTCTCACCTCGCTGTTTAGCGGTGAACCAGTCAAAACCACGGCGAATAGCCCTACCAAATAGGAACCTTTCGGCTATTGGATAGCTGCTTGAAATCCAATGGCAAACTCACAGAATTCGTCACAAAGCGCCTCGGGCGCGGAGGATTGCCTCACGAGGGTTGTGAGGTAGTCGTATTCCCGCTGGGCCGATTCCTGGCCGGTACTGCCCGCGTTGCGGTTTTTGAAATCCTGATGCCAGTCCTTCAGGTTGCGTTCGTATCGATCCTGGTCAACGCGATCGTCATCCTCTTTCTTGCGGCGGAAGAGCCAGGCCAGATCAAGTCCACGCTTCTCCAAACTGGTAAGCACGGCTCTACGTGCTTTGGCCTCGGTCCCATGGCGCTCGCCGAGGGCCTTTGATTTCGCAGAAACGGCAGCCGCGACAGTGGCCCTCAAAGCCAGTTCAACAGTGGGGACGGCTGTTCCTGGCGTTGGGTCTTTCAAGGACTCAGCGTGGCACCGCAATCGAAGCACCGTCTGCCACGGATAGCTCAGGGCCTCAAAGATGTAGGCTGCAGCAAAGATGTCGGCCACGAGTTCAGCCTTGCGCAAACCGCTCGTACTGGCTGCCGCTTGGGAGCGTGCTCCAGTAGCTGCCGCCGTGCTCACGATATTGTAGAAATTGGCGAGCGTGTTTGGGCTTGCTTCTCGCCCATTGATGACTGGTGCCTCGGTTAGAGGCATGGTTTCGCAGCGTGCCAACAGACGCTCTGGGATGGATATGGCGCGGACCTGTGTTGCGACGAGCCAAGGCAGTGGCTCACCATCTTGGTACGCTGCAACGGCCACTTGCTGGGTAGGGCGCAGAACGCCGGCGTCCACCGATCTTACAACAGCCGTTCTCTTCGCTGCCGGAGAGCCGACGCGTTGTGCGAACTTCCCCTTGGGACCTGGTTTAATGCGAAGACGGGACATGCGCATCACCTCGCGCTCACCACGGAATCAAACCGCGGCGGCCGGTGGTGAGGCCGGCTTTTCGGGAGCTACCCTAGCCGCGTCAGACTCGGTCTGAACCTGTTCGAGTCGGGGCGCAAGGCAGCCCACTGGCGCGGAAGCGTTCGCGAAGTATTCGGAATCCTATTGTCCCCGGTTTCCACAGAATCGTGGCTGCGTCCGGGCCCATCAACTAAGGTGCGCCCAACAATCGAGAATGGGAGCGATCGGAATGGCAGATGATCTCGCGGCAAGGCTGGCCGAGCAACTGGAGCAGCTTCGGGAGGAAGTGCGCGATTTGAAGCTGCGCATGACACTCGCGGAGGAAGGGAAGGCCAGCGCCAACCGGCGGCTAGATCGGATCGAGGCGCGGTTAGATGCGGTCGAACGAAAGACCGTCGTTGAGCTCTGAATGGGGCCGTTACTTCCCCAAATGGTTATTATGGGAAGTGCGGAAATCGAGGAGAATCCGGTACGCTGATCGTGATGTCGTGGCGTTTTTGGGTGCGCTGTTGAAGCTCGGACAGCCTTCCCGCAACCCTCCCGTTCTTCAGAAGCTCGCAGGCCTTGGCGTTCAAACGACCACTTCCTAGAGCGGGGTCGGACTCCACAGAAGGCGTCCATTGAGTTTACGCATCGGCTGCGGTTCCGTCGTCGGCTTGAGCTTGCGGTGCAGGCCCTCATATTCGAGCAGCAAGGCGGTGTATCGCTTACGCCGCATATAGCGGGGCCGCCTGCTGAGCGTCCCCCCGAGCAGATGCAGGATCTCGTCGCGCCTCTGTTCCCATCGCTGCGTCTTGAACGTCACCGTGCTCCGGTGCTTCAGGTCGGCGCACGTCCGGCACCCTATAGTGTTGTGCCGGAAATAGACCGTGCGGACGTTGCGGGCGCAGCAGGGACAGCGGAACCAAAGGCGCGTGCCCGCGATCGTATTCGGGGCTTCGACGATCTCGACGTGATGCACGGAGCGTTCGACGGTTCGCGTCTTGGAACTCGCGCTGATCGAGATGCGCAGCCCGTCCGCCGTGCGGGTGATGATGGCCGACGCCCATCGGTGCGCCAGATCCAGCACATAGCCGCCGTTGACCCAGGGCTGCCATTCCCAATCCGTGGCGTGCAAATGGGGCAGGCGGCGGTGCGCGCCAGGCTTCAACGTACCGAGCTTTGCGAGATCGAACGTCAGATGATCTTCGCAGACGCGGTTCCTAGGTGCTGAGTGCAAAATCTATCTCACCCTAAAAAATCGAAATCGACGCGACTTTTCCGGGACCCGTGATGTCCGAAATTGCGGTGCTGTTGCGTCTTCGGATGCCCTCGCCATGGGTTAGCAGTAACACTCTAGCACATTGATAGTCATGGCTTAGTGCCGGTTGACTGTGGTTCCGTCACAGTGTCAGGCCGACGCCGATAGAGTCCGCCTTCGAGAGCATGACTACGCCCTCGCCTTTCAGCGCCCGTTCGATCGCCTCAAGCGCATCCCGGCGGCGATGCCGTTTGGCGGCTGATAGCTGCTCATGCTTCTCGAGCGCGGCGACGGTGTTCAAATGCACCTGCGCCGCTGCCGCGAGGTCGCGCTGATGCCAGCCTATCAACGCCCGGCCGGCCCGGATCTGTGCGCCATCAACGATCATGAGGCGAAGGTACTATGGTTCCCGCGCGCTGCGAATCCCAGAGCTGTGAACTATCCACATGCCGATGGCATACCCTGAGGCCGCCACGATCGTTTTGCACCCTACGACATGGGCAAGGGTCGGCGTGTCAAGTTCGAGAAGGGAAGCAGGACAGACAAGATCCTGAAGAAACAGCTTCGAGCGTTTCGCAAGAAGTTCGGACGCGACCCGGGGCCCGGCGATCCGGTGTTTTTCGATCCCAACGCCGAGACACCGCAGCCGATGCCGCGCGCAACCATCGATGAGGCTATGCGCGCGTTGGCAGAGCAATTGCCGGCTGACATTGCATATGCATATCTCAAGACCGACGGGCTGTTGCCAGTCCAGGAGAACCTCCATCTGCTTTCCGAGGAGGATTTGGCCGAGTGGAATGCCGCTATAGACGAGTATTGGCGTCTCCATGGAGAGCAGGAGGACGGGAAGCCGAATTAGCTCGCAGACAGGCGGTGGCGCCAGCAGGTGACGCAGCGGACTGCAAAATCCGCGCGCCGTCCGTGCGGTCGTCGTCTTGCCGCACTGCTGAGACTATCTCCCGGTATGGAACCCTTCGCCTTCATCGTCTGCGCGCCACTGTGTCTGATCCAGGCACCCACCGATGGGCAATCGCGCGAGGTCTGCCTCTACCGCATGCAGGTCGCGCTCGCTGAGCGCCCACACGAGCGCGTCATCTGCGAAAGTCTCGACGCGCCCTACGGTGACGTCATCGATAGCGCCGGGAAGTGGAAGCGGCGCATCCCCCCATGGGAGGACATTCACACCGGATGGGCGGGGAAGTGAAGCATGGACGCCGCAACGTTGTTTATCATCTGGATACTCGCAGACGGCCGGGAGGTCGCGCGCGAGTCGCGGAAATTCCCGTCTGTCGCTGAGTGCGAGCAATTCATTGCAGAAGCTAACAAGCACCGCCCGAAGGGCTTCCCACCATCCCGCTACGAGTGTTGGCGGCACTATCGGATTGCGCCAGGGGTAGATGAAGCTCGGGCGCCCTGAAGTCCACTACCGATAATTCATGTTTGGGGAAGTAACAGGCCTCTGTGGATCCGGGCGGTCCAACAACCTAAGCCGCTTCGGACTTATCGGATCCTGCGATTTCGACGGTCAGCCGCAGCCCCAGAGCGCTCAGCACCTTTTGGATGGTTTCAAACTGCGGCGCGCCGTCGGCGCTCAAAGCACGGTATAGGCTTTCCCGGGAAAGTCCCGAGATCTCTGCGATGCGAGTCATGCCGCGAGCTTTGGCTGCAACGCCGATGGCGTGCGCTATGTGCTCAGTGTCGTTGGTGCGAAAGGCCTCGGCCACATAAGCGGCGACGTCGGCTTCATCGGTGAGATACTTCGAAGCGTCGAAGGGTTTTGATTTGGCCATGGCGTTACTCCGGATACTCTGCCGCTAGGCGTTTGGCTCTGATGATATCGCGCTCCTGGGTGGACTTGTCGCCACCGGCCAAGAGCAGGATGAATCGTTCCCCTCGTTTGATGAAATAGACCCTGTAACCCGGTCCGAAGTGCATCCTCATCTCGCTCACGCCCTCCCCCACCGGCTCAACGTCACCAGGGTTTCCGCGTTGAAGCCGTTCGATGCGGTTCAGTATGCGCGCCTTTGCGGGTTTGTCCGTCAGGCTACTCAGCCACGAACTAAACTCGTCGGTCTCTCGCACTTCGATCATGGGCCAAATTGTAGCCTGTGGGCTACAGCATGGCAAGGTAAACTTGCCACCTAAAACTTCGGAGCCGCCGGCTGGCAACTCAGGACAAAGGTTAGGAACGGTTCCTTTTCTCCGTCGAGGGTGATCCAGGTTACGGCGTCGCCAGTGATCCGATCAATCCGCCCGACGTGTACGCCGTGGCGCGCTCCTTTCGGCTGATACTTGCCTTCAAACCGGATCTCACGTTCGTCGCGGTGGGTGATTAAAAAATCGCCCAGCGAACTTTGTACGATGCCTTTATGATCGTCGACGAGGAATGATTTTTGACCTGTAGGCATGCCCTTGCCGGCGCCGGGGCCAGCAGCGAACCCGTCGCACGCAAGGATAACAGTGCCCGCTTGCGCAGCATCTAAAGATGCGATTGCCAGCAAAACCACGGCCGCCACCCTACGCATGCGTCACCCGAAAGGGCGCGCCGCGCGTCACGAGCACGAGCGCTCTGCGGTCTGACATGGCCGCTCCCCATAATGCCATGAGTTGCATATAGCCGCACCGGCAGGGGGCGATAGCGCCCCGTCAGCTTTTCTCTTTCGCACCGGACGACCGACGCTTCGCATGCGTAGGCCTCGGGAGCTTGTAGTGATCGCGAAGAATGGCGTTGACGACCCACGCTTGATTGCGGTCCTGCGCCGCGGCATCGGCCTCAAGGGCTTCCTTCACGTCGAGATCGAAACGCATAGCGATGGGGTGGCTCTTCTTCATGTAGCGACTTGTAGCGAGATGTTGTTGACGGGACAACCCTGCTGATGTAGCGAAGCGATGCGTAATGTTGCGCATAGTTGCGAGAGGTTGTGTCCCATGTTGCATCGGTCACCCCGTCCCCGTCGTCATGCGGTCGTCGTCTCAGGCGATCCGTACAATCCCCCCCTCACCGTACCCCCTGCGTTCTTCACCCGCCCCGCGCGCCTGATCTGGCGCGACGACGGCGATTTCGTCGAGCTCCGGCAAATCGTCGGCGCTTACTTCGCAGCCCTGGAGCCCGTCGGCGGGACGACGGAGGAAGCCTGCAACAGACTCGCCGATCCGGAATTGAGGGAAGCGCACGCGCGCTGGCTTCGGGCTTGCTGGGAATGTGAGGCGATGGCCGCCCATCACCTTGCTCGCGAGGCCGAGAATGTCCGCGACGTGTTTCTGCGCGCCGAGTTGCTGACGATGTACTACGGGCGCGGTCAGCTATCGGAACTGACCGGTTCGGACTGTGCCGCGCAACGGATGCTCGGCCGTCTTGTTGAGGCCTGCTGGAAAATCGGAGGGGCTGCACATGTCTAAGCTTTCGCGCCGTTCAATGCTCCGGGTTGTCGCTGGTACGGCCGTCGCCGCTCCCGTCGTCATCGCCGAGGCTTCGCCGCACCCAGCAGCGTTCCCCCTCACCGGAGATTGCGATATCGAGCTGCTCGAGCTCCGCCGCGCGATCGACGCCTATCAGGCGGCCGTGCGATACGAAATGAGCATCGAAGGTGACCCCGGCCATGCCGCTGCGGTCGCTGAGAGCGATGCTCGCGAGGCCGTCATCCGTGGCCTCGTCGAAGCCATTCACAAGCGCAAGCCGACGTCGATGCGCGACATTGCCCTGAGAGCCGAAGCCCTGCGGCAGTTCTTCTTTGATGGGCACCGCGAATGCGTTGGCGAGTGGGCCGACCGCGATACGAACGGACCAGACTACTGCCTCGCCAAGCTTTACGAAGCGGCTGTGATCGTGACGGGAGGAGAGCAGCATGTACACCAGTCATAACGATAATCCGACGGTGTTTGATCAGATCAGGGCGCTATACGGGATCGGTGATGTGGTCCTTTCTATGGCTCAAGCGGCCGACGAAAAAGATAAGGTCGCGCTGGAGTTCATTGCGACGGCGATCAGGGTTGCCACGGGAACGCTCGACAGCACTCTAGATAAGGACCATGACCGTCAGACGTATCGAGGCGAGGGCTTTCCGGGCCCCTTCGATCACATCCCTGACGACAGCATCCCGCTGAAAGGGCCGGCCCCGTCGACCACGATCAGCAACTAGCGGCCTTCATCCTCTGTTCAAAAAATGCGGTATAGGGTGATTGTCACGTTGGGACGTGTCCCCCGCGTCTTTCCCCAATGCAAAACGGAGCCTCGCTTTGTAAGAGCGTATGAGGCTCCGTCCCTTTTTGGCGTCTGGCACAATGCCGGCCTTCCCGCTGGCTGGCGCGCCATCGTCCACCTCACAGCACGTTCGCAATGCTTTCGGCGACCTTGCCGGCGAGATCGCGTCGATTGTCATCGTACCGCATCGTTGTTTGCGGATTGGCATGGCGCGCATGCTGCTGGGCAGCCCGCAGGTCGCCGTTGTTTACATCCAAAGCGGTGGTAATGCTCGCATGCCGTAGACCGTGCGGTCTCGTCTTGTAACCGGAATCGGCGCCGACGCCGGCGATGACCCAATGCACGCCGCGACCGGTGATGCGCCGGCCATGTGAGTTCCCGGATAGGCTGATGAACACCGCGTGCTGCTCGGGCGCCGCATATTTCTCGCGCTCATCGAGCCAGGCAGTCAAAGCTACGGCAGTTTTGTCTGGCAGCGTGCGCGCCTCTTTCTGCTTCCTGCCTTTGCCGAGGATCCAGATCCGCTTGCCGGCAAGGTCAAGATCCTCGAGGTCAAGGGATACGCATTCACCGCGGCGGAGGGCGAGATCAAACATAAGGCGAATGAGGGCAACGTCCCGAACAGCAATGCCGGGATGGGTATTCGTCAGCGCGATCTCGATCATGGTGCGCGTGCCCTCGAGCCCCGGACCTGTTGTGTCCCGATAAACCTGGGCCTTGAGTCCGGCCACTTCGGGCTCCCAATTGGAAAAGCCAATGGTGCGCGCAAGCTTCGCTGCGGAGCGGATCGCGGACAGGCGCCTGTTGATGGTCGACGGCGCCAGCTTCGCGTCGACCATGTGCGTTCGGTAGTCGAGCAACAACGCGTTCCCGTCGCCTCCGCTCAGCGCGAGCAGGTGGCTCATGGCGGAAGCCGCGCTCGGTTCTCCGAGGAACGAGGCGAAGAAATCGATGTCCTTGGCGTAGGCCGCGCGGGTGTTCGCCGTCTGGCTCTCCAGGAACGCCCGGTAGAGCCGTTCCGCGGGGGTTTCCGCGACGGCCGGGATGGCAGCTTGGCTGACGGTGAGTTCGTTCATGGCATCAACTCTTGGACTTGGCCTGATACTTCTTCGCCGGCTTGGCGGCCGCGCTCCTGCTCGCCGTCTCCGCAACCGCCATGGTCTCGCACATTCTCGAGGCCCAGCGTGCCAAGGTGGCGGACGAAGGGGGCGCCCGCGGTGCCTACGATCGCGCCGAGGCCGCTTACCAGCGCGCTGCGGCCGAACTCGAGGCGCTCGGCAATCCGCGTCCGGTTTCGGTCATTCAGGCCGACGTCCGCAACTTCAAGATCGACGCTGCCTTGTGGCGCCGCTCTGCACAATGCGAGGACGCCACCAAGCCGGACACGCAAGCCTACTGCGAGCCGATCCTTGCGCTCTACAAGGAACGGGGCGCAGCGGCGCGCAAGACGGAGCTCGAGCCGGAGGTTGCCCGCCTTCGCGACGAGCTCGGCAGCCTCGCCCGCCCTGAGGCCGTCTCAACCGAGGAAGCGGCGATCGGCGGCTGGTGGGCCTGGATCATGGGCGCTGCCGTTGTCTTCGTGGCAACGTTCGGCTCCGTGATCTTCGCCCGGTCCGATCGGGCGACCGTTGCCCAGCGCTGCAAGGCTCCGGTCGACGTGCTCGGACAGTCCGACTTTCCGGCCGTGTTCGATCATCAGGCACTGAGCGCGCCGACAGGCCCGGATCGTCCGGCAGGCGGCACGCGGATTGTCCGGATGCCGAAAGGCCCGAAGCCCAGCGCACCGGACGGACGCTCGGACGGTCGCAAGGCCGAGGTTCGCCACTACATCCGCGGTGAGATCGCGGATGGACGGAGCGTACCGAGCAGCGTGGCGCTCACCGGATTGTTCGGCGTGCCGCGTTCGACCGTTTCGGACTGGCTGCGCGAATGGGAAGCAGACGGCAGCATTCCGGAGCGTCGGACGGTCGGACGGTGCAAGGCGATCGTGCCGGAACACCGGAGAGTCGCGACAGACTGAGAGCGTACTAGACAAACTGGCCGGGCCCCGCCCCTCGAGGCGGGGCATCGCTGTTGCGACAAACTAGGCCGCGCGCCAATTGCCCTGCCCTCGCTGTATGGCGCGGTCCAATATTGAAAAGAGGACCGGTGGCCACACAGCTCCATCGTCCGCGGCACGAACGAGCAGCTCCCTGACCCTCTGGGGGCTCGATGCTTCGCCGGCTCTAAGCTCATCGTATGCTTGCGTCATCTTGCCGACCAGGGCGGACACCTTGGTCAAAGGGTCCGCTTCTCGAGAAAGCAGGCGTTTAACAACTCGCAAAAGCCGGAGTGCGCATCTCGAAATAAAAACGACCACTACAAACAGAGCGATGATCGCGGCCAACTCATTGTACTGGTACTCAGCCGCAAGCCATGCAAGCGCCAATGGCAAAACGTAAAGAAAGCCAATAATGCCTATTGCGCTCCTAAGACGATCCTTGAGCGTGAGCCACATTAGCTTGCCGGAGTCGCCCTTCGACATGACGTAGCGGCCGTACTCGCCAGAATCAAACCATAGAGAAAACATAGAGGCTCTCTTGAAGAAACGGGATGGACTTCGCTTTATCTCTTCCGCAAAGGACGTTATCTCGGTCGCAATTATCGCGTCGACAATAAGTACTTCGAACGTGGATGACTGAAACTCGCTGTCGATATAGGATTCCGCCACGCCAGCCAAATCCTCTAGATTACCATGACTGTATTCAGGACTCGTGTATCCATCCCTTACCGACGCAGAGACCTGCCTATGTCGCCAAATCTCTTTTGGTCGCACAAGCGGCTGAGTTAGATAGGTTTCGACGTGACAAGCCTGCGCAAAGCCGAAGACCAAAGCGCCAGCTTCGTAGACGGCCCCCTCAATCTCGATCTCGTCTCGTTCCGGCGCCCGCCTAATAAGGTCGGAAAGGAGTTTTGCATATTGCACTTTGAAGCTGGGAGCGTCTTCACTCGCCCACTCATCGAGGTGCCTCTGAACTGCTCGCTCTTTCAGAGAGCCGGGTGGCTCTCTGATGCCCTGCAACGCCTTGTCCAACTCCATTGGGCCCCCCAAAAAAATATCAGTGCACACCTGAAAATCGTCGTCGTCAATCCGGCGGCACTTAAAAACAGGCATCGATACAAGCGGGGTGCTTTGGCGTTGGAATCACTGTTTGAGGAAAAGTGGGAAAGACAGCCGCGAGACGTGGTGGCAACGCGCAGATGGATTTTCTTTCCCACTGCGCCCTAGGCTTTTGAAATCGTTTGGATCAGTCAGTCCGCCCCTGGGCACCATTTCCTTCAAACAGTTAGCTGATCTCTCGCATGGCTGACGCTGTGCAATAACCAGCCATGTCGTGGTCCTGTAATGACCTAGCGCTCGGTGGATTGCGGAGCTTCGCATGCTCTCGCTTCGCTATGCCTCGCACCCTCGTCGCTCGCTAAAGCTTCGCTCCTCGTCCTCGCATTCGCTCGGATGAAGATGCTCGGCTACCAACTGAGCTACCGCAAAGCAGGGACAAAGGAGATACCGACATATTTCTCCCAAGCTGGGGGCAGCCTGGGTGTTGGGGTCACACCCGGCCCACGTAGACGACGCCTACGGAGAGGGCACGCTCCCTGCAATGGTGGGCTGCTTTCAGAAAGGCGTTTTAATGAAGTGAAGGATCATCTGCATCCGCATCAGCTTCAAGTAATCGCTCACAAAAAATCGAGGAGATGGGTCAGAGGCACTTATTCGGTGCGATTTACGTGCGAAACACACCGTGGATAATTGCAAAGGATAACTGCTCTATATCATTTATATGATTGCCTAGGCCCCTCGCATATGCTCACTGTACGGATTGAGCATATGGGGGAGCACATGAAGTGCTTGTTATGTTG